>JBGTEN010000083.1:0-28485 GCA_041747755.1 Arenibacter sp.
GTTTATAAATTGGTTTGAGTTTGTAGTAATTTTATGATTTATGTACCTCTAGTTCAATTTCAATGAGAAATTCTGGTAAGGCCAATTCCTTTACGCCAAGCCATGAGCCAGTGGGGAAATGGTTTTTATAAATTTCATTTCTGTAACCGGCGTGTTCTAAAAACAAGGGCATGTTTGTGGTGAAAACATCTTCCTTAACCACATCATCAAAGGTGCAATTGAAGTGTTTCAGTATTTTTTCCAGATCGTAATAGCAGTTTTTCATTTGCTGTTCAAAATCGCCTACAGCGGTTGGATTACCTTCATTGTCCATGCTCACCGCTCCGGAAATTTTTATACTGCTGCCAATTTTTACTGCGTGTGAATATCCAAATGCTTTCTCTGCCTCAGGTCGAAGCAAAAAGTATTCGGGTTTTTGGTTTGATTTTTCCATAAGTAATAGTTGCTTAAAACTTCTTTTACGGTTTATAATGGAATTCCTAAACCGTTTGATGCCAATTGATTTTGATGTGTTATTTTTGAATTTGGTTTTAAATGGGTTACTAACCAAGAGAGTTTATATCTAAAAAGACAGATAGATTACCAATGTATTTGGACAATTTTGAGTTCGGTAATTTAAATTCGCTAAAACAGAAAAACCAAAATGATGATGAACTATTTTTTACCAAAAAAGGCAATCTACCTGTTTGTCACTTTTTATTTTGGAGGTGCAGGTGTTGAATACCCTAGTTGTTGAAAGATTGCTAAATTATCGGCATACGCTTCTTCCATTACTGCTTTGCCATCACCATTAAATGTCCAAATGCTAAATCCCGGAACACTAATTTTTTTGTTTGTAGCTGGATTTCCCATGAATTCACCTGTATTTGTACCTGAAATAATCCAAGAAATATAGGTTTTATTACCTTTTGTGTTTGAATTGTTTAAGGTTACCGTAAAGTCATTAAAAGCATTGTGATATAAATCCATCAAGTCCCCATAATCTTTAATTTCACTTTGGGTCCTAATACCATTTGTGTTTCTCGTGATGTTTGGTTCCATAAAGCTATACATCAGGTTTTTATCATTAGTATTCCAAGCTTTGACAGCCGCATCTATGGCTGTTTTAATTGTTTTTTCATCAACAGACATTTTATTTTCCGCTTCAATGGCTTGAAGTTCCATTACAATCTTAGAGGGATCAAATAGAGCTACTTCGCGAACAATTTTACCATCGATAAATCTGTAGGTCAAATGTACAGGCATCTTAATCTCCTTGCCGTTCGCTGCCAATGTGCCTTTCCAATCTAACCAACAATTTACCCACGTTTCACCGTTATCTGTTACGACCATTTCATATTCTGGATCTTCGTTTGTAAATCCTCTTTCGGAGTAAATTTCGTCATTTTGCTTGTGCATTGCGACGGCTTCACTTGCTGACATAAATTCATCTTTAGAAGTGTTAAAAAATGATTTCGAGCTGTCCACATAGACTGATGTGTCATACACCCGATTATTATAGTTGTCAAGAATTTTTTTTACTGTTTCAATCTCGGGCGATTGTTGAGTATATCGTTGTTTTTGAGTTTCGCAAGCTGTAAAAAAAACTAAAATAAGGCCTAAAAAGAGTAAATTTTTCATCGTTGTTCCTTTTGAATAAACCTGCAAGAGATTTAATGATCTTACAGGTTTTGATTAATTATATTATTGAAATGTTATGCAAAGCGTATTTCCTTTAATTCTCAAGTGAAGTAGCTGTAATTAGTTGCTCAATTCTTCATTTAAAGTGTAAAGGTAATTCCAACTGTTTTCAAGGCTGGAGCGCCATTTAGCTCTCATGTCGTCTGCCTTTTTCTTTCCATTTACAGCTTCATACACTTTCCAAGGGCTATCTTCTTCTACATCAAGATCTGCAAAGCTTTTAAAAGGTCTCGAAACCATATAATCGGGCGAATCCGGACCTACACCCATGTAGGCGTACCAGTACCCTCTAGACATTCCTTCTTTTTGTTTTATCGTATTTGTTAGTTCCTTGACAACCTCATTGAACAGCGTAGAGTTAGCCACTCTAAAAAAGGAAACCCACACCATTTTGGTTCCCTCTAATAGCTCACGACTGTATTCCGGCATGGAGCTGGCAGTACTATAACTTGTCTTTTCTACATGTGGCATAATCATTCGTATAGAGGTAATTCGGCAAGCCTTTCCTGCGGCATCCACTGAGTCCATTGCTGCCCAATTTTTAACAGCTGCAGACAGGACATATACTACCCCTTCTCCTTGAAAGCGTCTCCAAATATTAAATGTGTCTGTACCACTATTCTCTTTATAACATTCTTTCCAAAGTTTTACTCCTTCCAGAAACTGCATTTCATGTCCGGGCAATAACGTGAATTCAGTAATATCCAAAATTTGGCTTTCTTGGTTTTGCGCATTTGTACTAAGTGGCAGTACAAATAGCAGTGCCAACAGCATTGTTGTTTTTAATGTTTTCATTTGTTTATTGATTTAAGTGAATATTAGTGATTAAAAATTGATTCTATTCTAAGTTTGGAGGCTTTAGCGTATATCCCAATTGTTCCAAAAGATCCAATTCGTTATAAAAGACTTCTTCCTGGATCATTTTTCCATTTTTATTCAGGAGTATCGTGGCATAACCGTTAATATTAATTTTTTTTCCAGTAGGAGGTATGCTGTCGAAGTTACCCGTATTAGTTCCGTACAAATGCCAATGCAGATAGAATCGGTTGTCTTTAAGAACTACATTATCTAACTTTACAGTACTATCAGGAAATCCTGTAAAAAATAGGTTCAAATAGGATACTGTTTCCAATTGGTTGGCGGCTAGTTGGACGCCATTTAAATACTTTTTGTTAAGGTTAATTGAAGCGTTCTTAAATGATACAATGTTTTTGTGATTCCATATATCTTCTATGGTCATGGTTAATCGCATTATTTGTCTGATTTCATTATCATCTTTAGTGCTACAGCCAATGCCGAATAACATAAATATGAGCAACGGCAACATCAATTTTTTATGGGCTAGCATGATCAATCCCTTTGAGAATATCCTAATTGAAGCAATATTTTCAATTATTGAAAACCTTTTAGGACGAATGATGCCAATTTCTGTCCGAAGGGCCATTTTTATTTATCAAAGAAATGTTAAAAAAATAATGTATCTTTCTGTGCCCCATTTTGCAGATTTGGATTTTCTGGGAAATGAAAAAACTTTGTGTATTAGCTAGTTATCTTTTCATAGTTTTAAGTAACACCAGTATTGCCCAGATTTTTGATAAGTCCAAAGAAAACCCCTACAAAAAAGTGTTTGTTGACACCGATAATTTTGGTGCTTCTTATCTCAGTACCTTAGAATCGGCATTAAAAGAAGTGGAAAATGACACTTTGTACTTCTCTATTTTAAATGATTTGGCTTACTACTGGCATACGCGGAACCTAAATACTTCATTAGCTTTTACTGAGAAAGGACTATTACTTGCCGTAAAAAAAGAAAATACACTTTGGGAAGGTAGATTTCAAATAACGCAGGCAGCTGTCCTTTTGCGTATGGAAAAATTGGATGAAGCCTGTACGATATTAGAAATGGCTAAAAGCAAGGTAAAGGAAATCGACTTGTCTTTTCTACACACGCAATTGGGGTACGTCTATGAACGAAAGGGACAATTAGATCGGGCGGCAGATGAAGCCATTATTGCACTTAAAATAGGTGAAAAGCTCAAAGATCAAAAAGCAATTGCCTTAGCATACAGCGATTTAAGTAATTTGTTATGGAAACAGGGGAAGTATAAAAACGGGCTGGAATATGGCCTTAAGTCCTTGGCTATCTTTGAGCAAAGAGGAATAAATGATTTGGATTACGATTTTACACTCTATGTTGTTGGAAACAATTATCTGGCAATAAAGGATTATGACAAGGCACAACATTATTACGAGCATGCATCTGTATTGGGTGAGCGGTATGGTTTCTACAACAATCTTAGCGATGTTTATATTTCTTTGGTGGACCTATATGCGGATAAAATGGAATATGATAAGGCGGAAATTGCAGGAGAAAAGGCTATAGCGTATGCCGAATTAATCGAAAATGATTTTATGTTAATGCGGTCTTGGCTATCGGTTGGAAAATTACAAAATATAAAAGGGAACTATGCGGTGGCCGTTAAGAGTCTTAAAAAGTGTATTGAAGTTGCTACAGAAGAATTTGGAGACGCTTTTTATCTGAGTAAAGCCTACGAGCAATTAGGAAAAGCATTGGCAGGAAATCACCAATATATGGAGGCTTATCAGGCTTTTTCAAAATACGATAAGTTAACTAAAGTAGTTTTTACTTTGGAGGCAGATGAGCGCATTACATTGCTACAGACAGAGTTAGAGGTAGCACAAAAAGAAGGTACCATTCTGGTGCAACAGCTACAGTTAAAACGCCAGGCAAACATTCAGGTTCTATTACTAATTATTGCAGGCTTGTTATTATTATTTTTAGTCGTTTTGAATGTTTCCGTACGAAATAATAGAACTAAAAATAAATTACTCCAACTCCAAAATGAGGAAAAGGAATTTCTCCTAAAGGAGATACACCACAGGGTAAAGAATAACCTGGAAATTGTGTCCAGTCTGCTCGCATTGCAGGCTGCCCATATGGATGATTCCAATGCAGCAGAGGCTATGGAGAAAAGTCGGGATCGTATTCATAGTATGAGTATGATCCACCAAAAGCTATATCAAGAGAAAAGTTTGTCATCCATAGAAATGAAAGATTATTTTAAGAACCTTACCAATTACATTATCGCTATTTTTGGTGCCGAGCAGCGGGTAAAGGTTTTGTTTGAAATGGATACTCTGGAACTAGATGTAGATACCGCTGTACCCATTGGCCTTATTGTAAACGAATTGCTAACCAATTCCTTAAAGTATGCCTTTCCCGACAACAGAGAAGGAACCATCCGAATTGGTTTAAGAAAGGAAGGCCTTCAATTGAGCCTTTGGGTTGCCGACGATGGCATTGGAAAATCGGAAGTAGGAAAAGCCCAAGGCACGGGTTTCGGTACGCAGCTGATTGCGCTCTTAACGCAACAGATGGATGGAAAAATGGAATTGAATCTGGATCAGGGTACTAAAGTCAATTTTGAATTTCAATACTACAAAGCGGCATGATAACAGCAGAGAAGATCAGGATTTTGGTGGTAGAAGATGATATGATCATAGCATCAAATATCTCATTGCAGCTCCTTAAATTGGGATATGAAGTTACAGGAATAGAGACCAGAGGCGAACAAGCCATAAGTCATGTCTTAGAAAACACCCCGGATATACTCTTAATGGATGTTAACCTGCGCGGGGAATTGGATGGTATTGCCACTGCTGCCGTCATTCAAAAAAATAATGACGTGCCCATTATATACCTTACTGCCAATACGGACGAGGCCACCTTTGGCAGGGCCAAGGATACACATCCGTATGCATTTCTTTCCAAGCCATTAAATTTTATACAATTACAACGCACCATTACCCTCGTGGTGGAACAGTTAAAGGAAAAGGAAGGAAAGTTGGAAAAATTTACTGAGCCGATAGAAGTCTTGGAGGATCGTATTTTTATTAGACATAACAGTAAGATGACCCGCTTGTTATTAAATGATATCTTATATATAGAAGCAGATAGAAATTATTGCAATATCATAGCAACAGCTAACAATTACGTACTTAGCGTAACACTTAAAACAATAGAGGAAAGGCTTAGCCATGTTCAATTTCTTAGAGTTCATCGGTCGTACATTGTTAATATTTCCAAATTGGACGCTGTGGGCGAAAGCCATTTGGAAATAAACAGAAAAGTGATACCATTTGGAAAATCATACAGAGAACTGCTGATGCGTCACATTCAGACTATTTAATGGGCTTGAATAGCTCAAGGTTTTTTAGAGTCCAAAAATTAGGTCTATGTAAAGTGTTTTTTTTACACTTTACAAAAAAAGTACTATATTTAAACTTACCCAAGAACTTTATTGAACTGTTCCTTATGGTTTCTAAATTAAATTAATAATCAATTACGTATGATGAATCAATACAATACTACTGCTAAACGTTTTCTTTTGGGCTTTGTTCTTCTTTTTGGTGTGTCTGCAATGGCACAAGACGGAACCATTTACCCGCTCGACGCTCCGGCCGAGCCCAAGGCTATTCTGCTCGGCACCGGAGGTGTGGAAGAACAACCTGCCTCGGAGTCTTGGTTTCGTCAATGGGGCGACCCGATGGCCCGAAACATCACTACCGCAACTCTTACGCCTTTTCTACCGGAACCCGGTAAAGCCAACGGGGCGGCGGTTATAGTGACTCCGGGTGGAGGCTTTCGATGGCTTTCTATGGGGAATGAGGGTTGGGAGGTTGCCGAGGCACTGGCCAAGCAAGGTATCGCAGCCTTTGTGTTGAAGTATCGGCTGTTCCCGACCCCGGAAAAACTAGAGGATTTTACCGCGTGGATGAATAGGCCACGAACACCGGCCCCGGTAGCCTCTTCTGATGCTACACAAAGCAATACGCCAACCCGACCACAGCAAATGGACTTGTCTAACCAGCTCGCCGATGCTGAGGCCGCCTATGCCCTGATTATAAAACGCGCTGAGGAGTGGGGAGTAGATACGAACCGAATAGGGATGATTGGTTTTTCTGCAGGTGCAGGCCTTACCATGCATTCCACCCTAAATTCCAAAACCATGGATTTGGCCTTTATCGGCCCTATCTATGGTGGTATGGGTCCGGTAGAAGTGCCGAAGGACGCCCCACCCATGTTTAATGTAATTGCCACCGATGATTTCCTCTTTACGGGACAGTTTGGGGTTATCGAATCCTGGCACAAGGCCGGTATTCCGGTGGAATTTCATCTGTACCAAAATGGTGGTCACGGTTTTGGTCTTGGCAATCCCGGGCGAACCAGTAATCGTTGGTTTGATGCCTTTATCCACTGGTTGGATGTGAACAACTTTCTCACGGCTAAAGCCGGAGACTAATAGGGAAGTAGTCAACCCATCATCTTGTCATGCTGATGCCGAGCTATCTGGAGAAGCATCTTTAGTAAAGTTCTTGCCGGTTATAAATGTGTTACCTGACTTAACTATTTGAACTTGAATTTGCACTTGATACTTGGATTTTTCAAACCAAAATTCATAGCAATGACGCTATCTACCTACCACTAGCGCTCTTATTTTACAAGTGTTAAAATTATATTGAGAATACATGAGCTAAGGTTCGCCAAACCTCTCCGACCCTGTATCTTTAAGTAATTTGTTAATGCCGTAATTGTCTTTTAAATCTTATATGTATCTTCGATTTATAACAATGTAAAATCCAGAACGTCTCTGTGTTAAATAAAAATTTGTTTTTCAAATCACTCTTTATGGTAAATTACCCCTCTTTGAGTAGCTAAAAATAGTTAGCTTTCATGTAACAAATACAACTATACCAATGATAATCAATTTTAGTAAGTCTATTGATTTAAAATTATTACTTAGGGAGATTGAATCGATTACTACTGTTAAAGAAAATAGAGTGTCATATGATGCTATAGGAATTTATGAGCTAGAATCAATATTAGAGTCTCATATAAAATTTCCTAAAAATTTAAGTAATCAATCAAAACAATCAATCATTCAACAAACCATTAAAAGAGTTGCAATTATCGGGTTTGATGATAAAGAGTTTAAAAAAATATTAAAAGAAGAAACCAAAAAACATTTTAGCAAAAAAGAACAATATTTCTTCCTACTCACGTCATTATCTATTGATTATTTACCTTTTAGAACTATAAAAATTAATAACTCTGAGATAACAATTAAAGGAAAATATTATCCAAAAGAATTTAATAGAATTAGAAATAAATTACTAAAAAAAAGTGGAGAGAATATTCCTAATGATAATTTTATAAAAGTAATCGTCAAAACTAAAGGTAAAAACTTTGCAGACGTATTTAAAGAATCTTTAAAAGATTTAGATGTTTTCAGAGCAATTTTAAATTTACTCATTAATCCAAATATGCAGATTAATCTTGGTTCTGATGAAAACCCAATTAATAGAATTAGACTTGGAAGGTTTTTAACTATGCATCTTGAAGATGGAAATACTGTCAACGAATACGATTATTGGTGGGAACCAAACTTCTATGATAAAATATGGGAGTTGACGCATGAACACAAAGTCCATATAAAAAAATCAATTAATTGGTATTTAAAGAGAATTAACTTATCAAATCATAAATTTAATGAGAGTATCTGCTATTCATTAGGGCTTTATGTGAATGCTTTTGACGAACCAAATAAACAAAGTTGTTTTCTAAAGGTCTGGACTTCCTTAGAAACTTTATTAGCCTCACATCAAAATGAAACTATAATAAATAGATGCTTGACGATTTACGATGATAAATCTAAAGCAATGCAAAAACAAATTTTAGAAGCTTTAAAAGACTACAGAAATGATTTCGTTCATGAAGGCATTGAGGCTTCAAAAGAAAACCTCTCAACTTATTGTCATAAAATTCAATCTAATATTTTATATATTTTAAGATATAATCATTTAAAATTTTATTCTCTATTCAGAAATATCGCCGAAGCAAATGCTTTTTTAGACAAGAGAAGACTTGACGTAAAAGTTCAAAAAAGTGAATTAGAAATGTTTAAAACTATAGGTAGAAAAATAAACAATAAAGTTAACAACATATAACCGCAATTCCTAAATCACCTCCCCTTTCTACTATTATACCAATTCCCTTTGCTTTTAGGACGTGCTGTTTTTCCTCCGGTTCCTTGAGAAGTTTTGGGTCGCTGGTTTTGTGCGGGTCTTGGCGGACGCTCATCTTCTACCTCTTCGGAAGTGTCATCATCAATAAATTGGTGTTCCGGCATACGGGGAACAGCCTGTTTAATTAATTTTTCAATATCCCGTAAATAAGGCCGCTCTTCTATATCACAGAAAGAAATGGCGATACCACTGGCTTTGGCACGACCGGTTCGCCCAATACGGTGTACATAGGTTTCCGGAACGTTGGGTAAATCGTAATTAATCACGAGGGAAAGCTCTTCTACATCAATACCACGTGCGGCAATATCGGTAGCAATAAGGACTTTGGATTTTCCATCTTTAAATTCATTCAGGGCTTTTTGTCGTGCCGCCTGAGATTTGTTTCCGTGGATGGCAGCAGAGGAAATGCCGGCTTTATCCAAAACCTTTACAATTTTATTGGCGCCGTGTTTGGTACGCGAAAAGACAAGGACAGAATCTGTAGGTCGCTCATTAATAAGATGCACCAGCAATTTGGGCTTATTTTTTTTACTCACCATATACAGTCCTTGAGCCACTTTTTCTGCTGTGGCTTGTTCCGGTTTTACGGTAACTTGTTCAAAGTCGCCCAAAATCTTTCGGGACAGCTCTACAATATCCTTTGGCATGGTAGCCGAAAAGAAAAGCGATTGCCGCTTTGAGGGTAACTTAGCAATAATTTTTTTGATATCATGAATAAAACCCATGTCCAGCATTTGGTCAGCTTCATCCAAAACCGCATACTCAATATGTTGCAGGGAAATAAAACCTTGGTTTATCAAATCCAATAATCTTCCAGGAGTAGCAATAAGAATATCAATTCCTTTGCGTATGGCTGTGGTTTGGCTACCTTGTTTTACACCACCAAAAATAACCGTGTTCTTTATTCCGGTGTGTTTTCCATAAGAGGTAAAACTGTCTGCTATCTGTATTGCCAATTCTCTGGTAGGAGTAATTATAAGCGCTTTTATGCGATGCTGTCCTTTATTTCGGTCTGTATCTAAATAGAGGTGTTGCAAAATTGGAATAGCAAATGCAGCGGTTTTACCGGTACCGGTTTGTGCACATCCTAAAAGATCTTTTCCTTTAAGTAATATGGGAATTGCTTGTTCCTGAATGGGGGTGGGGTTTGTATATCCTTCTGCCGTTAAGGCCTTTAATATGGGCTCTATTATCCCTAAATCTTTGAACGTCATGTATTTTAAAATAAGGTGCAAAGGTAGGGTTATTTGTTTTAGTATTTTAATGGTTGTTGGATTTTGGTTGACAGTTAACCGTTTGACCTTGCCTGATTAAGGTTGCCTTTTTTCTAAGGACTGTAAACTATTTTGAATTCTTACTATTTTGATAGTTCAAAATGATTTTGAATTTGTTTTGAAATTGAATTTGCGCTTGAACTTGACACTTGAGCTTTACAACCCAACCATCGCCGCTTCTGCACAGCGTTCTCCATCCATAGCTGCAGAAACAATTCCACCGGCATAACCTCCACCTTCGCCACATGGAAATAGTCCTTTTATTTGTGGATGTTCTAAGTTTTCGTTTCGAGGTATCGTCACAGGAGAAGATGTTCTGGATTCTACGCCTACAATATTGGCTTCTGCGGTATAATACCCCCTCATTTTTTGTCCAAAGCCTTTAAAGCCATTCCGAAGCTTGCCACCAATTAATTTAGGCAGCAGCGAATGCAAAGGCGCAGAGAGCAATCCGGGCTGGTAGGAGGTCGGGTTTAAATCAATAGACTGTTTGCCTTCAACAAAATCTGTTAAGCGTTGGGCAGGGGCCACTTGCGATCTTCCCCCAGCGGTAAACGCCAGCCGTTCCAAATCTTTTTGATATTCCAAACCTTTTAGGGCACCAAACTTTTCGTATTTCGGTAAATCTTCCTCAACATTAATCTCTACCACAATCCCGGAATTGGCAAAAAGGTTATTCCGTTTGGAAGGAGACATTCCATTTACGACTACCTCTCCCGGTGCAGTGGCTGCAGGAACAATGAATCCCCCGGGGCACATACAAAATGAGTACACCCCTCTGCCATTAACTTGTTCTACCAAACTGTAAGCCGCTGCTGGTAATAGCTCATTTCGATCACCGGAACAATGGTACTGTATGGAGTCGATAATATGTTGCGGATGCTCTACCCGAACGCCCATTGCAAACGATTTGGCTTGAAGGGTAATATTTTTGTCACGCAGTAAGTAAAAAATGTCCCGCGCTGAATGACCCGTTGCCAAAATAACGCGTTGCACCGGAATTTCGGAGCCATTGAGAAGGTTCAGGGCTATAAGTTGATTATTTTTGATTTTAAAGTCGACCACCCGAGTTTCAAAATGGATTTCTCCCCCATGAGCGATAATGGTTTCGCGGATATTCTCAACGATTTTAGGCAACTTGTTGGTACCGATGTGCGGATGGGCATCTACAAGAATTTGCTCGGTAGCCCCATGATGTACAAGACTTTCAAATATTTTACGAACATCCCCTCTTTTAAGACTACGCGTATACAATTTCCCATCCGAATAGGTTCCTGCCCCGCCTTCCCCAAAACAGTAATTAGAATCTTCGTTAACGATGTGGTCTTGATTAATGGCTTTTAGATCTCTCCTACGGTCTTTAACATTCTTCCCCCTTTCCAAAACAATGGGCTTATAGCCTAATTCCAAACAGCGTAATGCTGTCCACATCCCTGCGGGACCGAATCCGATAATATGAATAGGCTTTGCCTTTGAAACGTCTTTATAGTCAAATATATATTCCCCCGTTTCCGGAGGCTTCTCATTTATAAAAACAGCGATTTTATAATTAAAGTAAATCGTGGATTTTCTGGCATCAACAGACTTTCGTAACACCTTTACAAGGATTTCCTTTTCAGAAATCCCCAAATGGTCTGCTGCCTTGCGTTGCAAAATGCCTTCCTGAGCAGCTTCCTCTAAAGTAATTCTAAGCTGAATGTTTCTAATCATAAAGGCAAAATTAACCCTATTTCAACAATCCATCCCGAAATAGTTACAACTCGGTAATCCTTTTTTCTCTTTTAAGGTGGGCTGAAGCAAATTTGCTGTATAAATAATATAAACACATTAGATATGAAAAATTTAACCCTAATTACAGTACTACTTTTTGGAGCATTTGTTTCTGCACAAGACCAATATGCCCAAGGCATGCAAAAAGCTTTTCAGCTTTGGGGGGAAAACAAGCCCATGGAGGCTTCCAACTTATTCGAGCGTATTTCAAATGCAGAACCGGATAATTGGTTGCCTTATTACTATGTTGCGCAGATTAACACTATCATTTCTTTTGGTGAAAGAGACAAAGAAAAACTAACTCAGCAATTAGAAAAGGCACAGGAATTTTTGGATATCGCCAAATCCATTTCTCCGGATAACCCGGAATTACTGGTACAACAAGCAATGACGCATACGGCCTGGATAGCCTATGACGGTGCAAATTATGGCATGACACTTTCCCCAAAGGTTGAGGCTTTGTATGCAAAAGCAACCGCTATGGCTCCGCAGAATCCGAGAGTTGTACTTTCCAAAGCTGAGTGGGATATGGGTTCTGCTCAATATTTTGGCAAGGATACCGCTCCGTTCTGTAAAGATGTAGAACGCGCATTAGAACTTTTTACTAATTTTAATCCGGAAGGACCTTTTTATCCGCAATGGGGAAAAGATAGGGCAGAGGCTATTCTCCTAAATTGTAAATAGGCTAAATACTATTTGATGAAAGCATTTATAAAAAATATAGTAACCGGAATCCTAATTGGGCTGTTAATAGCACTAGTGTTCATCATAATTGATGTGCTCTCCGGTGAAGCTTTAGAAATCAATAGTCTTTTTGCCAAGGAACTGTTCTACTATATTTTTTACTCTGTTGTGCTCACTTTAATTAACGGGTACTATTTTGATTACATCAATGGGAAATATCCTTTTGGGAAGAGAATAGCCAGAAGGCTATTTTTGGGAGGCTTGGGTGCGGTAGTATTGACATTACTAGGCATTTTCTTAATCAGGGTTACCATAAGTATGGTATTTGAAGGGCAAACCTGGGCTGTATTTTTAGCTCGAGAAAAGGCAATATTTTATGTGATATCGCTACTGATTACGGTGGTTATTTCCGGATTTTTTCATGCCTTTTATTTTTATAAGGAGCTGCAAAAGAATAAGATAAAGGAGCAAAAAGTCATTGCAGGCACTGCAACAGCGCAGTTTGATGCCTTAAAGAATCAATTAGATCCGCATTTTCTTTTTAACAGTTTAAATGTATTGACGAGTCTTATTGAAGAGAATCCGGATTTGGCGCAAAAGTTCACCACTTCCTTATCAAAAGTATATCGCTATGTTTTAGAACAAAAAAATAAGGATTTGGTTACCGTAGATGAGGAGTTAGATTTTGCACGGACCTATGTAAGTTTGCTTAAAATGCGCTTTGAGAACAGTATTATTTTTGAAATTCCTGAAAAATCAACCAATCCGGAGGCAAAGTTGGTGCCATTGTCGCTACAGCTTTTGCTTGAAAATACAGTAAAACATAACAGCGTAAATCCGGAAAATCCTTTACATATTAAAATATATGAATCCAATGGAAACCTTGTGGTAGAAAACAATCTTCAAATCAGGGAAACCCTGAGTAGAAGTACTGGAGTGGGGCTAAGAAATATTCGGCAACGCTACCAGATTTTATCAACACGACAAGTAGTTATAGAAAAAACAACATCACATTTTAGGGTACAATTGCCCTTATTAACAAAAACATTACCAATCATGACAACACAGACATCCGAAAACAGTTATATCAGAGCCCGAAAAAAAGTAGAGGAGCTTAAGGAATTTTACTCCAGTTTGGCCTCTTATGTAGTCATTATTCCGTTTTTAATATTTATTAATTACCGCACCTTTTGGACGTTTCAATGGTTTTGGTTTCCCGCTATAGGGTGGGCTATCGGACTGGCGTTTCATGCCTTTAAGGTTTACGGCCCAGGATTTTCATGGGAAGAAAGGAAACTACGTCAGTTTATGGAAGAAGAGAAAAACAAAACAAAATGGCACTAATATCAAAGTAAGGGTGTATGGAAAATATGTATCAAATCGAAGCTTACAAAAGAGCTAAAAAACGAGTAGCAGAAATTAAAGGATTCTATTGGCACCTTGTTGTGTATGTCCTTGTAATTCCTGTCATCATTTTTATTAATTATAAAACCAGTTGGGAATTTAAGTGGTTTTGGTTTTCAACTATAGGTTGGGGAATAGGACTATTTGGACATGCTTTTTCGGTATTTTGGATTAACAGCATACTTGGAAGAAACTGGGAGCAAAGAAAAATGCAACAATTTATGGAAGAGGATAATTCTAAACATAAATAAAATGAAAGAATTCAGCGAGGAAAGCGCATATATAAAAGCAAAAAAGCGCGTTGAGAACTTAAAAGGGTTCTACGGTCACCTGGCAGCGTATGTTTCAATAGTTCCGACAATGATCTTGGTTAATTATATCACGGATTGGAGTTTTCAATGGTTTTGGATTCCCCTTTTTGCATGGGGGATAGGAATTTCTATTCATGCTTTCACCGTATTTGGTCAGGCTAAAATTTTTGGAAAAAACTGGGAGGAAAAAAAGATTAGAGAAATTATGGATAAAGAATCTAAAGCATATAAAAATGGAAAATTATAGTGAAGAGGAAGCCTATCTTAGAGCAAGAAAGCGATTAGAAGATATTAAAGGGTTTTATTGGCATTTGGCCAGTTACATCATCGTAAATCTATTTCTAATCGTTGTTATTGGTGCTGCGAAAATTAAAGAAGGCGAAAGCCTTTGGGACTTTGGGCTTTTTGCAACACCGTTTTTTTGGGGAATTGGTTTGGCTTTTCATGCATTGGGGGTTTTTGGAAAGAATTTGGCTTTTGGAAAACAATGGGAAGAACGCCAGATTAAAAAATATATGGATGAGGAAAATGAATTAAAGAACAAATTCAACTAATGAAGATGGATACAGAACAATTTAATGAAAATCGGTATTATTTCGCAAAAAGACGTGTAAAAAGAATCAAGGGTTTCTACGTACATGCGATGGTCTATGTAGCGGTAAACATTTTTCTTATTGTTATAAATAGTGGTAATCTGCAGGTTGGGGAGACCTATTTTAAGATTGAAAATTTCTATACCGCCATTTTTTGGGGTATAGGGCTTTTGGCACATGCCATAAGTGTATTTGGTTTTCATTCTTTATTCGGAAGAGCCTGGGAGGAAAAGAAGATGAAGGAGTTTATGGATAAAGAACACCAACGTCAAAATCAACGATGGGAGTAGTAAAAACAACTAATAAACCTAAATGTCAACAGTCAGATATAAGTTTTTGTAATTAATTTGAGGTTTGGAACCTTTTCCGCAAGAATAGTCCGAGCAAAGCTCTGAGATTCAGGAGCTCCGATTAGTCGGAGCGACGCAGAGTTTGTAGGACGGTTTTCAGCTCCTACTGAAAAATTCCTACGGAAAAGTGTCTTTTTCTTTGTTTCGTTTCTTTTGGACAAGCAAAAGAAATGAAAGTAAAATTTTAAGAAATCCTTAAAACAATCAGTCTATTGATTATTAATGTTTTACACTCTTTATAAGTTCGAAATCATGTTAAACACATAATCAACCAAAATGAATGTTATCATAATTGAAGACGAAGCTCCGGCAGCGAGAAGGTTAAGTCGGATGTTGGAAAAGCTGGACTTAAAAGTGGGCACTATGCTCCATTCGGTATCCGAGGCAGTTATCTGGTTCCAAAACAATGCGCATCCAGATCTTATCTTTTTAGATATTCAACTCTCAGACGGACTCTCTTTTGAAATTTTTGAAAAGATAGAAATAAGAAGTGCCATTATCTTTACGACTGCTTTTGATGAGTATGCATTACAGGCTTTTAAATTGAATAGTATTGATTATTTATTAAAACCGATTGATGAAGAAGAATTGCATGTCGCTGTAGAAAAGTACAAGGGCTTTAATCCTTTAGCCAAGAATGTGCAAATCAATTTTGATGATATTAGAAGGCTTTTAGTGAACCCTCTGGAACGGGAATATAAAAAACGATTTACCGTTAGAGTAGGGCAGCACCTTAAAATTATAAATGCAGAAGATATTGAATGCTTTTACAGCGAAAATAAAGGAACCTACGCCGCTACTGCCGATGGACGAAATTATTTAATGGATACCACTTTGGAAAATCTGGAAACGGAATTAGAACCTAAAACCTTCTTTAGAGTAAGTCGTAAATTTTACATTAATATCCGACATATCAACGATATCATCTCATACACCAATTCCAGACTTCAAATAAAGTTAAAACGATTTCAGGATCAAGAAATTATTGTGAGCAGAGAACGCGTAAATGACTTTAAGTTTTGGTTAGAATAAATTATAATAATTAATTGATTATAGGGATATTATATATTATTTAAAGCTATTTTTTTATCCCGTCTAATACCTAAAATTGCTCAAAAATTTTTAAATGACCCTTGTATTTTCTTAAAAGGAAGTTTTAATTTAAAGCTATGGTTAATCTAAACAATATTAAAAACCTCATATTAAGTGATAACCAAATTTATTTCTTTAATAATAGATTTTAGCTATACCGAGTAATTTAAAGGAAGTCAGCCTATTTTTCTATCCGATTATCATCAAAAGAAGAAGGAAGTAGTTTGGGGACTAATTTTATAAAAATTGGTAACAAAACTGCCCCCCCGGGCAACATAAAGATGGCAAGAGAAGGAATAGTTTTAAAAATATCCAATAGTTGATTTTGAACCTTTTTCTTTTCTTCAGGACTCAAATCTTTTGTGGTAGACTTAGATATAAGTCCGACTAATTCTTTACTATTAGAAAGTTCTTTTTGAAGTCGCTTACTGTTTCTAAGAATTAGCTTATTTACAATTTTAGACATATTTTCATAAAATTGTACAGCCAAATTGGACTCTTTTAAAAAAGGAATTTGCTCTGAGTTGAGCTCAAAAAAATGGGTTACATCTTCTAGGGCTTTCGCTATTGTATTTGGATCTAAACCTAAATCCTTGCCAATTCCGAAAATAAATTCAGATTCTATATATTCTAATGAATGGTCTTCCCAAACAGTCAAACAAGCAACATCTAAAAAATATTGGTTTTCTGCCGGAGAGAATTTATTTATCAATTTCTCCCGATAGGAACCATCAAAATGCTGGTGATCGCTTTTAATAAATGTAAGGGAAGAGGCAAAAAGAAGGGCTAGTCGTTCGTCATTCTTATTTTTTTCTTTTGAATTTAGCGCGTGATAGGTTAGGTTTATTGTGATGTACTCAAGATCCTCTGCATACGATTTTACAACTTTAACACCCTCCAAATACTGCCTAAAAGTTAAAACATCAATCATCAATAAGGAATTGGTAATAATGCTGTTAAAATTTCTACTAATCACATTATCTTCCAAATACACTCTGGAATCTATTAATTGCTCTAATTGTGACACTGTCTTTTTTCCGTTGAGAATCCTATCAAGAAAAGAGGCTTTACCTATTTGCAAGGATTGGTAAAAGTGAAAAACATCCTCTAAAAAAGTATTAAAATCAACACTCTTAAGATGTAATACATGTGTAAAATAAAGGGCAGCTAGAAGATTAATTTTGGCTTTTTCATCTTCGGAGAGTGTATGCTCTAGTACAATGAAGTCGGGCACTTGTACATTAATTCCATATACAAAACCATTTTTTTTTAAATGATTATAAAGCTCATTAAAGGTGGAATAATCACCTCCTTCATCTCGTACCAAGTACCCGAATTTATCTATCCAACCGGTTGAGGAGGGGTTCATAAGAGTAAAAATTACAATAGCAAATTTACTTTAAATAAGTGGTTTTTAATTGAGTATACATTATGAATACGCTAAGAAAATTTTAACAATAAAAAACCAAACCCATTCTTCTAAAATTGCGTAGGTAGAGTTGAATTTAATAATCTTAATAATTTTAAAATGAGAAAAACAAAACTTTTTTTAGGCCTTGCAGTGTTAGCTATTGCAGGTATTATTGTTGTTGCTGCGGATCACATTGATGCTCCTTCAACAATGGGAACGACGGCAGACCTTGCCGATTTTTATGCATTTGAACCATCAGAAGGTTCTAACAACACCGTTTTTGTTGTCGATATGCAGTCTAATGTTTTGCCAGATTTGGCTTATGGCAGCTTTGATGAGACTATTCTAACAGAAATCAACATTGATACCGATGGCGATTTAGTTGAGGATATCGTCATTCAAGCAATTCCAAGAAATGGGAGAATGTACTTTTTTGGTCCAGTTGCTCCCGCGCAGACAGGATTGGATAGTCAGGTTTTAACAGGAAATCCTTTAGGTGATGTTATGATATCAAGTGCAACTGCTATTGTAACTACAACAGACAATGGAGTGAAGCTATTCGCCGGACCAAGACAAGATCCATTCTTTTTTGACTTTTTCCAGTTCAATGCTGTAATTGGTGGCATGGCCCCGGGTGGGTTTAAATCAGTCGATGAAGCAGAAAATACTTTTGAAGGTGCCAATACGATGTCAATTGTAGTTGAGGTTCCAAATAGTCTTTTAGGTACTCCAACGGGTATAAATGCCCTAGGCATCCCTGTTTACAAAACATGGGTTACGACAAACAAAAAACAATAACTAATTATTAAAACAATAGAAGATGATAAATCTAAATAAATTTAAATACACTTTTTTGCCAATTATTGCATTGACCATAATGATAGCGTGCAATAACGATGATGATACCGTTGAGCCTATTGTAATGGCACCTACATGCACCGACGGTGTTATGAATGGTACTGAGACGGGAGTAGATTGTGGCGGTTCTTGTGAACCTTGTAATGTTGCTATAGACTTTACAGGATCGTTCACACAGGTAGATCACATGGGAAGACCGGGTATCAACACCGTTTTTGGTTTTGACATGGAAGGACAACCTAGTATAAAAGATGCACAAAACAGAACTATTCCTTCAGAAATGGCTGCTATTTTTCAAGCGGGTTATGAGGCCAGATTAGAGCAGTATCACGATGTTTACGCTGGTCTTTTGGGTTTAGATCCGGCCGCAGTAAATTATGAAAATAATATATTGGGATTGGATGCTGCTACATTAACTGGGTATTTGGCTGCTGATGTCCTTGAAGTTGCTGCTGACTTCCCAACCACCTATTTTGATCCAGGTACAGATTTAGATGGAGATGGAAGAATTTTAGTTCCGGATGGTGATGAAATTGGACTAACTGGAAGAAGACCTCAAGACGATGTAATTGATATTTCACTTATACTTTTATTTGGTGGAATGGAAGGAGACCGATTCAGTGGACAGGATTTAAATGGAGACGGGGAATCCGACTTGCCTAGACTGACTTCAGATGGTGTAGGACTTACAGCAACAATAGGAACAAGCTTTCCATTCTTGGGAAGTCCGCAATAAAAGTTTATTACGCTTATGAAAAAGAGGATAGGGGAGAGCCTAACCGTTCTCCCTTGTTTTTAATTAAAACCAGACAAACATTTATAAATTATTTGACATGAAACATATATTCCTATTTATTTCTCTAATGCTGTTCTTTTCTTGTTCCAATGTGGAGAAGGAAAAAATTACGAATAAAAAAGACTACGACAAATTTTTAAATGCCGAACCTCCGAAAACTACATCGAAGTATTTTGAGCTTTGGAATAATAAGATTAAGCCTGATAGTATACAACTCTTGAGCTTTGGTTATGTTGCAAGTGAGTATGACCGATTCTTTAAAGAAACCGGAGATATCAATTTTTTAAAAAAAGGAGAACAAGCCTTGACTAAGGCGGTAGAAATAGCTGCGGTATATAAAGCAGGATATTTAAGAGCACTTGCAAGAAATTTTATTTCCCAACACAGGTTTAAAGAAGCGCTTAGGGTAGCCGAAGACGCTAGAAAGCTAGGAAGTGGCGTAGAACAATCCCAATCCTTACTTTTTGATATACATATGGAACTTGGAAATTACACTGAGGCAAATAAATACCTTGACAGCATTGAAAATATGGCCGATTTTGGCTACCTGATCCGTTTGGCGAAGTGGAATGACTATAAAGGGGATTTAAAAACCACCATACGCTTTATGGAGAAGGCCAGTGCTATGGCAGAAAATTATAAAAACAATACTCTCATGCTTTGGTCCTATACAAATTTGGCAGATTATTATGGACATGCTGGAAAAATAGAGGACTCTTACAAGCATTATCTAAAAGCCCTAGCCTTAGATCCTAAAAATGCATATGCCAAAAAGGGAATTTCCTGGATAGTATTTTCTTATGAGAGAGATCCGCAAGAGGCATTAAGAATTTTAGATTCTATAACCAGATATAATCATTCGCCGGACTATTTGTTGCTTAAGTCGGAAATTTATAAATATATGAACGATGAGTTGAATTATTTGGCAAATCTTGATGATTATCACAAAGCGATACGTAACAAAAGCTATGGAGAAATGTATAATGCCAGTAATATCATGTTATATGCTGAGCATACTCAACAGCACGATAAAGCCATAGCGTTGGCTGAAAAGGAAGTTACCAATAGACCAACCCCTCAATCTTATGATTTATTAGCATACAGTCACCTACTCTATGGAAATAAATCTGAGGCCTTGGAAATAGTAAAAAATCACATAGCAGGAAAAACAACAGAACCCATGATTGTTTATCATATGGCTGAAATTTATAAAGCAAATGGGGATGTGCAACAAGTTAAGCAATTGAAAGAAGAATTGTTAGGTGCTTGGTTTGAAATGGGACCCGAGTTAGCTGATAAGATTTCGGCCCTATAAATCAAATTAGAAATTATAAAGAACAGCTTATCATGATACTATTAAGTTCTGAGGTCCGGATCCCCACTTTCTTCAAGCCACATGTGCTACTATTAGTGTTTTTTTGCCTAACGTCTACTTGTTTTTCACAAGATATTAAAGGAAAGCTACTTGATGAAAAAGGGTTGCCTGTAGAAGGGGCATACATAGTAAACGCTCGTAGTACGGAACATTGGCATAGTAACGCTTTGGGTTACTTTTTTCTTAGAAATGTTCAAATC
Organism: Arenibacter sp.; assembly: GCA_041747755.1. Lineage (GTDB taxonomy): Bacteria > Bacteroidota > Bacteroidia > Flavobacteriales > Flavobacteriaceae > Aurantibrevibacter. The sequence continues at coordinate 20,906 of JBGTEN010000083.1, forward strand.
GGCGATACACTGAACGTAGGTGGGTTAGGGTTTAAAAAACTAGATTATATTGTTTCAGAAACAGATTTTAATGAAAGAATAACCCTGAGAATGAAGGAAGATGCATTCCTTTTGGACGAGGTAGTCATTAGACCTGAAATTAATGGATTAAACGTAATTACTGCGATAGATTTGGTAACCGCCCCGGTTAAATCATCGCAAGAGATATTGCAAAAGGTTCCAGGGCTAATTATAGGGCAGCACGCCGGTGGTGGTAAGGCTGAACAGTTATTTCTTAGAGGATTTGACATAGATCATGGTACTGATATAGCCATATCTGTGGACGGAATTCCCGTAAATATGGTGTCCCATGCGCATGGTCAAGGCTATGCTGATCTCCATTTTGTAATTCCGGAAACTATAAAGGATATAGATTTTGGAAAAGGACCTTTTTATGCTAGTCAAGGTAACTTCGCTACTGCTGCCTATGTAAACTTTGAGACACGCGAAGTTCTGCAAAATAGCCTTGCTCGCGTAGAGCTTGGCGATTTCGGATATAACAGGATTTTGGGCTTATTTAATGTAGCAAATACAGATAGTAAAAAGGGATATTTAGCCACAGAGTTTATACGATTTGATGGTCCGTTTGAATCACCACAGAATTTTTCCAGAATCAATATGTTCGGAAAATATACTTCCTTATTTCAGGACAATAGTAAGTTTTCGCTTTCGGCATCTCATTTTACAAGTACTTGGAACGCTTCTGGGCAAATTCCTACAAGAGCCGTAAATAATGGGATTATATCTCGATTTGGAGCAATCGATGATACGGAAGGAGGTACAACGCAGCGAACAAACATAAATACAACCTTTCAAAAGGTTATTGATGATAATACTTTTATTAAAACAAATTCATTTTATAGTAAGTACGATTTTTTATTATTCTCAAACTTCACCTTCTTTTTAAACGATTCCGTGAATGGGGATCAGATTAAACAAAATGAATCACGAGATATTTTTGGTTTGAATACAGAATTAAATAAAAGCTTACAATGGAATGATAATCCGGTCTTACTGCAAATGGGTGGTGGCTTTCGATCAGATAAAATTGCCAATATTGAATTGTCTGGTACATTGAATAGAAAAACCACATTAGAGAGGATCCAATTAGGAGATATTAGTGAGAGCAATTTTTTTGGATATGTAAATACACAATGGAAGTTTGATAGGTGGACCTTTGCACCAGCACTACGGTTAGATCACTTTAATTTTAGTTACGTTGATGCACTTCAGGAAGATTACGAAAGTAAAGTAAATCAAAAAACTTTTTTGGCTCCTAAATTTAATATAATGTATAGTCAAAATCAAAATCTTCAGTATTTCCTGAAAACTGGAATTGGTTTCCATTCCAATGACACGAGAGTAATTATAGCTGGACAGACCGAAGAAATTTTACCGGCTGCATATGGAATAGATATGGGTATTATTGCACGTCCACTACCTAGTCTTTTTACAAATGTAACTGCCTGGTATATGTTTCTGGAGCAGGAATTTGTTTATGTAGGGGATGCGGGGATTGTTGAGCCTAGCGGGAAAACAGAAAGATATGGTTTAGATTTAGGGTTACGATATCAGGCAACGAGTTGGTTATATCTAAATACTGACGCTACGTTTACTATCGCCCGAAGCACGGAAGAACCAAAAGGACAAAATTTTATTCCGTTGGCTCCTGATATTACCCTTGTCGGTGGTTTAAATATTAATAATCTTGGCAAGTTTTCTGGAGGGATTCAATACCGATATTTAGACAATCGCCCCGCAAATGAAGACAATTCAATTGTGGCTAAAGGGTATTTTGTTACCGACTTGAATATAAATTATAATTGGACTAAAAATCTAGTTTTTGCAGTATCAGTTGAAAATTTATTTGATACTGAGTGGAACGAGACTCAATTTGCAACCGAATCTAGGTTACTAAATGAGTCTGCCAGCGTAGAAGAAATACATTTCACCCCTGGAATACCATTTTTTATCAAAGGGAGTGTAGCGTATCAATTTTAATAACAAATGTTTCGTTTCTAGTTGATTGTTTAGTTGTTTGGTTGGCACCATGATTATTTAAATCATGGTGCTTTTTTATTAGGTCGTTTTTTATTGTTTAACTAGTTTTTAGTGGATTCGCGCGCTCAATATTCTTCTCAGTTCTAAAATTGCCTTCCCTTCCTCTTTACTAAATCCAAAATGAACTAAGGCAAATGCAACTACTAGCATAAAAAGTGGCATTAGAATAGCAAAGGGTTGTACATTTTGAGTTAGAACTCCAATAAAAGTGGCAACGAAGGCTACACTTACCATACTAAACCATATACTCATAAAAACAAGAACGAAAGCTTGAACTTTTAAATTTAGGCTGATTACAGTTCCGTTAGAACTACTTTTAAACTGACCTTTTATTTGTGGGAGAAATGAATTACGGTTGGTAATAATACGCTGTATTTGGAATTGGTTGTCCACTATAAAACCTTCGAAGAAAGTGTTGTTCTTAGCTTCTTTTAAATTGAATAAACTACGTTTTTTTGGACTTATTACATCCTTTAGAATGCCTTTTACCTGCTCTTCCGATAAAGGAGATACAAGCAACACTTTCTTTGAGGGAATTAGTTTCATTAAAAAATTGCCGTACCTTATGAAGAAACTGCACCCAAAGTATAAAGTTGATCCAATGTAGGTGCTTCGCTACCCCCGGCCGGCTCTAAAGTAATTCCAAAGGCCTCGGAGTCATTGGGATTTAACAACGCAAAGATCTTATTATCGTCATTTATGAAATCGTCCAGCAAACCTAAGCTCGTTGGAGTAAGTGGGTCCAATTTAAGCGACCATACCTGATAAACCATACCCCCCGGTGGCTCCGGTAAGCCTTGCGCATCTATAAAAACCCTTTTTTCGGATTTATTCCAGTAGGCTTTTGCGTAGGAATCAGGTGCTACCGTTTGGCCTGCCATTGGAATAACAGCAATTTCCTTACCCCTTAAGGTAATAAATAATTCTTGCGCTTTTATGTTTTCTTCTCTAGCTACTAAAATCTGCTCTTCCAATACCTTATTCTCCTCATAAGTAAAATTCAGCTCGGATTTTAATTTTTGATTTTCAGAATATAGCCAGTAAGCACCAAATGCCAAAACAAAGGACGCCGCCCAACCCACATAGGTACTCCAATTACTCTTCTTTTCCGGAAAATGAACAACTTTTGCTTCCTTCCTGTACCCAATGCGCTCCTGAATTTCCCTAAAACCCTTGTTCTTTGATATTCTTGGAGCAGCACTTTTACTAAGCTTAAGAATTGCCGCTTCAATTTCCCGAATTTCTGCTTCTATTTCAGGATACTGTTGTGCATTGCGATATACTTCCAGATTTTCTTCGGCCGTAAGTGCTCCGGCAACATAGAGCTCCAAAATTCCTGACGATATGTATTCTTGTATATCCATTACTTTATAACCATACTTTTCCTAAGCTGATCAATACAGCTTCTATTCCTAGTTTTAACAGTACCTATAGGAATATCCATTTCTTCAGAAACTTCTTTTTGTGTATATCCCTGAAAATAGAGTAATTCTATTATTTGTACACATTTATCTTTTAGATTCTTTAATAGCTTTTGAATGCCAATAGCGTCTATTTTACTGTTAAAGTCGTCCCCGTTTTCAACGATACCTACGAAATAATCTGCGGATAGGTTTTGTTTTTCATTTTTATAAGATTTAGAGCGAAGGGCATCAATAGCTGCATTTCTGGCTATATTCAAAATCCATGTAAAAAAACGTCCTTTAGAGGCATCATAAGAATCTGCATTATTCCAGGCCTTTACAAAAACATCTTGAGCTATTTCCTGAGCTATGTTAGGATTCTTAACTATAGTATTAATTACACCGCGAATATTCTCGGCATACATTTCGTATAATTTTTCAAAAGCCAGTATATCTTTAGTTTGAAAGCGTTTTACTAATGCGTCTAAATCCATGCAGCGAAATTAAATCAATCCTTAAAGAAAAAGTAGTATTAAAAAAGATTTTCTTCTTATGTACAAGGTAAATTTATTGGATTATTCCGGCACAGCTTATTCTTCCCCCGGCGGCTCCTGTGGGTTGCGTTACAAAATCATCTACTCCCTGATGTACAATTACCGCTTTACCAGTTATGTCTTTGGAGTCATCGCCACATCCAATACACCATTCAGTGGTTGAAAAGTCGATTGTTCCATTTCCATTTTCGTCAGCGGTAAAATTTCCAATATCTCCCTTATGATACCCTTCTGAGGAGCCCCATGCGCCATGAGGAGCAAATGTAGGATTCCAATGTCCTCCTGTAGATGTAGCATCGGCTGCGGAACAATCCGCTTTTTCATGTATATGAACAGCATGCTCTCCTGAGGTTAACCCAGTTAAAGTAGCATTCATTGCTACAGTTCCGTTAGTTTCCGTAAAGGTCACATCTCCAGTGACATTGCTATCGCTTTTAGGTTCTAAACTAAAACTAATCATTTTTATGGATGATGAAGCACTTACTGTAACTTGTTCCTCAGATGACTTCGGTTGGGCAGGTTCTTTATTTACCTTACAGCTGTAAAAGGAGCCTAAAATTAGCGTTATGATGAGTACATTTAAATTTTTCATAGTTGTGTTTTTATTCGATTTAAAGTTACGGAATATTTCACCGAATGCAAAAGGCATTAGAGGTGGTCATGGATAAGTTTTAGCACGAATGACATTAAAATTAACGTTTTTGACTACAGCGCAAATTTGAATTAAATATTTGCATTGAAAGTTATTCTTTAGCTGCGTGCTGAGCTATCTCCGCAAGTTTTGAATCAATTATCTCTTTGGATAACCACCTGCCACGGACTACCACGCCTGAGATTTGTTGCAAAGCTTTTAAATCCCCCAATGGATTGGTGTCCAATAAAATAAGATCGGCATCCATACCCTCTTTAATTAGTCCAAACGAATCTTCTTGCCCAAAAAAGAGTGCAGGATTAATAGTTCCGGATTGAATAATTTCTAAGGGTGTCATCCCCGCTTCAGCTATTGCTTCTATTTCATGATGGATTGAAAAACCGGGGACATTAAACAATTGCGGCGCATCTGAACCCAAAAGCATACCGTGACCATCTTCTTGTAATTTTTTGATTAATTGTCTTCGAATAGCAATAAAGGTATTCCATTGGTCTGAGTTAAATCCGGTACCCTCATCAATAGAGGCATTTTTTCGTTCCTCCCAATCTTTTAAAGTGGTAGTGGGCATATATTTCATTTCAGGTTGCTTTAGTAATACTTCCGAACTAACCGGGGCAAACCAACGTTCAAATAGACTTTGTGTAGGCACAATCCAAACTTTGTTGTCTTTGGATAATTGAACAAGTTCATCAATAGTAGTTACATCCGCCAAGCTTGTAAAATTATAACCGAAAAAACCGTTGTCACCTGGAGCCACTTTTGCTTCGGAGGGCACAAGTCCTTCTAAAAACCCATCTACATGGTCAATAGAGGTAAATTTACTTTTTAAGGCATGACGTATGCCCACATCAACAGGAACGTGACCTGCAAAAGTAATCCCCACCTCGTTAGCCGTTTTTACGATCTGATCAAAAAACTCCTTTTTAATCCCCGGATGAATTTTTAAAAAGTCGTACCCTTCTTCTTTATAGGTTGTAACTTTGTTCATCGCTTCTTCAGGGTTGGTTACGGAATTTCCATTTAAAGACGGACTAGATGTAAAAATTCGAGGACTTAAAATTTCACCATTTTCAGCTTTTTCTTTTAAAACTAAATGAGAAGGGTCGCCCAGCATTCCCCTTATGGTGGTGATTCCATTGGAAAGGTAAAGAAACAATGTTTCTCCTATTCTTTGTTCCCCGGCAGACGGAGGAGGAATATGCGCGTGCATTTCTGCAAGTCCCGGAAGCAGGTATTTATTAGTACCATCAATAATGGTCGTATATTTTTCCGGACGGTTCGGAGACTCTTTTATTTTTACAATTTTACCGGAGTCAATTACTACTTGCTGGTTTCTTTCAATTTTACCATTTGTTACATCAATAATGTTAACATTGGAAATTAAAATGGCTGTACTGCTAATTTTTTCCTGAGGTTGAGCGCAGGCCATTATAAGAAGGGAAAACGAGAGGTACATTAATTTTTTCATAATCATTGATTTATGGACGGGATTTTATATTCTCAATACATAGGCGAATTATTTCCGCTATCCGCTTCTCTCGGGTATCTTTCATTTTTGCCTGATTCAACCAGTATAAATAACTCTTTCGCTGCCCCGGAGTAAAGCTAAGATAATTCAAATGTGCTTTCTTATTTCGATTGAATGCGCTTTTTAAATCCTCTGGAACCACTCCATTTTCTACATCATCTAACGAAAACCAGGAACCATTTTGCTTGGCTGTTTCTATCGTTAGTAACCCACTTTCATGCATCAATCCTGCTTCAATAAGTTCAATTATATGATTTTTGTTCACACGACTCCAGACACTTTTAGGTTTTCTGGGACAGAAATACTGCCTCCGTTTACCCTCACCTAAACTTTTCATTGTACTATCAATCCAACCGTAACAAAGGGCTACACGAACAGCTGCTTCCCACCGCATGCTGCTATTCTCATGGGAAACAGCATAAAAGATAAGATACACTCCCTTAGACGAACTATGGTTTTTATGAAGCCAGTTTCTCCAAGCGGTATCTGTTTTAAAATAATGTTCTTCTATTTCTTTCAAGCACTATAATTGTTTTGTTTCTATAAAGAAATTCCGATCAACCTCAAAAGAAACAACCTTTCCTTTTACCTTTTCTGTTTTCCATTCCGCTGTAGGTTGTAACCATTTTGTACTTCCGTTTACGGAAACTTTTAGTGGCATTTTAAAATTAGGAACACTGTTGGTGTAGCGATAGGAAATAAGGCCGCTATCAATTTTATATTCCAATATGGGAATTGTTACCGTTCTGAGGTACTGATCAAAAAATCCTGACAAATCCAATTCCAAATGCTTACTCATATATTTTTCAACTTCCTCTGAGGTTACGGTTTGGTGATAAAAATCTTTATTCAGATTACGTAACAGAGTTCGCCATTTTTGGTCATTGTTAAGCCAATTTCTAAGCGTATGCAACATATTAGATCCTTTGTAATACATATCACCGCTACCTTCTTTATTTACGTTATAGGGTCCAATTACAGGTCGATCGTTCTTAATATTTTTGCGTAAACCAATAACATAATCCTCAGCTGCCTCTTTTCCTATATGATAGTCAATAAATAGGTTTTCAGAATAGGAGGTAAACCCTTCATGGACCCACATATCTGCTATATCTTTGTAGGTAAGGTTATTGGCAAACCATTCGTGTCCGGATTCATGAATAATTAAAAAATCGAATTTCAAGCCCCAACCGGTGCCGGAGAGGTCACGACCTAAATAACCTTTCATATATTGATTCCCATAGGTTACAGAACTCTGGTGTTCCATGCCCAAATAGGGTACTTCAACCAATTTAAAACTATCTTCATAAAAAGGGTAGGGTCCAAACCAATGTTCAAAGGCT
>JBGTEN010000084.1:0-5199 GCA_041747755.1 Arenibacter sp.
ATATTTGGGTGGTGGCAATAGGCCATCTGTTACCTCAGCAACAAATTCTTCTTTGCTCATCGTAGCTCTCAGGGCGTAATTCATTTTCTTTTGATTTCCTAAGGTATCTACTGTTTCTTTCATCATATTCTTCCCGCATGCTGAACCTGCCCCATGAGCCGGATAAACAATTACATCATCTGCTAAAGGCATTATTTTGGTACGCAAACTATCAAAAAGAATTCCGGCTAAATCTTCTTTAGTCATATCCGCAGCTTTCTGTGCTAAATCAGGCCTACCTACATCACCTAGGAATAAAGTATCGCCTGAGAAAAGGGCATGATCTTTACCGTTCTTGTCCCGCAATAAATAACAGGTACTTTCCATGGTATGTCCGGGCGTATGTAAAACCTTTATAGTAAGTTCGCCCAGTTTAAACTCTTGTCCGTCCGTAGCAATAATGGCTTCGAATGATGGGTTTGCCAAGGGTCCGTAAACAATCGGGGCACCCGTTTCTTTTGAAAGTGTTACATGCCCACTTACAAAGTCGGCATGAAAATGGGTTTCCAAAATGTATTTAATTTTGGCATTGGCTTCCTTTGCCTTTTTTATATAAGGACCAACTTCCCGTAAAGGATCAATAATAGCCACTTCCCCTTTGCTTTCAATATAATAAGCCCCTTGGGCTAAACATCCGGTATATATTTGTTCTATGTTCATTTTAATTTATTTTTTTTGGAAATTATATTTCCGGTACACTATTAAATTCTTTAATGACACAAAAATACGGTTATTGATTTATTTTGAAGGTAACATTAGTTACCATTTCCCATATTCTGGTAGGCGAGTCTTTCACTTAACAACGATTGGGAGACGGGATTATCAAAATAAGCTACTGCTTCTTTAGTTCCTGTAAACAGGTATTCCTTCTTCAACTCTGAAATGATTGGACTACTAAAAATAATATCTCTTGCCGGTCCAGTAGCACCGGCAATAAAAAAAGCAATGTTTTTATCATGGATTTCACGAATCAGATTGGAAAGCATTCCTATTGCTGTTGAATCTATGTAATTAATTGCTTCTGCATTTAAAATTATCCCTTTAAGCTGAGGCCCCTTGAGGTTTATAAATTGGCGCATCTGTTTTTTAAAATAGTTAATATTTCCGAAATACAATTGGGAATCGAACCTTACAATGAGCAAATCTTCTCTAATCTCTATGTCCTCTTCAAACCGCTTTATGTTCCTGTAATAATCAGAATCTTTAATTTTTCCTAAAATCGCAAAATGAGGTTTAGACGTCCTGTACACCATAAGCAACAATGAAAATAACACGCCAAACAAAATACCTTCTTTAATCCCTACAAAAAGCGTCATAAGAAAAGTAACAAGTACCAAGAAAAATTCATCCTTATTGTGTTTCCAAAGATATCTGGGGTATTTTAAATCAATAAGTCCAAACACCGACACCATAATTATTGCTGCAAGGACTGCATTTGGGAGATAATAAAACAATGGTGTGAAAAATAATAAAGTTAACATCACCAAAAGCACACTTATGACAGCGGCAATTGGGGTCTGCGCACCGGATTCATTATTAACAGCAGATCTAGACATACTTGCGGTAATTGGAAATCCGTGAAAAAATGAACCTACAATATTGGCACTTCCCAAGGCAATCAACTCTTGGTTAGCATCAATAGTCTCCTCCTTTGTTTTTTCTTCCAAAGCTTTACCGATGGAAATTGCTTCCATATACCCAATAAGTGCCAATGTAATTGCCATTGCAAATAAATCACTGCTATGCGTCCAACTAAATTCCGGGAACGTAAGGTTGGGAAGTCCCACCGGAATATCCCCAACAATTCCAACACCGTTTAAATCCAGTTGAAATAAAAACGTAATTAGGGTTGTTAGAATAACCACAATTAATACGCCGGGGATTCGTTTATTCCATTTCTTTAATGCCAAAATAACTAGAACACTTAAGCCCCCAAGTAGTACAGTAATCCAATGTGTATTGGGTACTGCCATTAGTGTGGCGCCTAAAATCTCATAGAATTTGTTGCTATTGGTAATGGATATTCCAAGTAGGTGATTTAGCTGACCAACCATAATAATTACTACTGCGCCGGAGGTAAATCCGCTTAATACAGGTTTGGATAGAAAATTAACCAAAAAACCCATTCTAAAAATTCCAAAAACCAGTTGTATAGCGCCTACCATAAAGGTTAGTAACAATGCCATGGCAATATAATTATCGACTCCGGAGATAGCCAAAGTACCTAACCCGGCGGCAATCAATAGAGAATCCATAGCCACCGGACCTACAGCCAATTTTCTTGAAGTTCCCAACAGGGCATACACAAATACAGGAATAAGAGAAGCATACAAACCATAAACAGGAGGTAACCCGGCAATTAATGCATAGGCCATACCCTGAGGAATAAGAATTATTCCTACTGAAAGCCCTGCCATCAGGTCCTTTACAAAAAAGCGACCTTCATAGTGTGGTAACCATTTTAAAAACGGAAAGATACTTTGCATTGGTCAAATTTACCCTTTAATACCTAATTCCTATGTTACTTTTGTTACGTTTCTGCATTATATAAATAGCATTGGACTTTAAAGCATAGTTTAAAGTTTATAAAAATGATTCCTTTTAACACTTATAACAGAAATCGAGGCCTTTATATTGGTGTGATACAATTTTACTATAAGCATTTAAAAGCCGAGATATAATTACTCCGGAGATATGCAAATCCAAAGCTGTTTCCTGATCCGTACTATGGAGTATATCATAATTTACTACTTTGGTAAGGAATCCACGGTTTACAAAAGTTCCATAATTAATTCGGTATCAGTCTCGGCTATTGCTTGTATTTTACTTTTATGGGGACCAACACAACAATTTATGGTTATAGCGTAAGTATTTCCTTTTTCAATATAAGATATTACCAGTTCTTCATTCTCATCCTCACGAAGGATTTATACGGCACCATTTTAGAGGACTGGCATTACCATTATCCGTTCACCAATGTCTATTCCAATTTGGTTTTGATCTATTTTAACAAACGTACCCAAGATTTCTATTACATGAAGTAATTCCGGTTCCAAAATAAACCCAAAATGTTGCTAGAAAACTTCTTTCATTGAGTTGATTATTTGATAGCGATATGAACTTTAAATATTTTAGGAGCAGTGTTCAAATACTGAAATCCTTCATGCAGCTTGGACTGTGGAAGCGAACTAGGGTAAAAAGTAATGGGTTCTATGCATACCATATTCGAGACTTCGGTCCACAGCATAAAACTTCCAAAACCTTCCGTTTGTATTGCAATTTCACCTTTATCTAAAAGAGAAATAGTATCGCAATCCGGAACATGAAAAGCCCTACTCCCTGCTTCCAATACTTCCGGAATTGTTATGGTCTTAGAGCCAGTGACAATTAAAGGTGCCGCAGTCTGTAAGCTAAATGCAGGATGGTAACCCAACATAAAAGCCATATCCTTTTCTCCGGCAACCGTGAACGTTATTTGCAATCCTGAATCTTTTAATTCAACCTTTTTTTGAAATTCAAAATTATAAGGCCAAAGCAACCATTGTTGCGTTGATTTTTCCGGGTATTTGGAATTTTTAACTAGAGTACCCGCCTTGTAAACCTTTGAATATGTTACTTGTGTTGTTGTTTGTTCTAATACAACATATTCCAACTCCCGTAACAACCCATGTTGGTCTTGAATTGCATTTGCTCTCGGAACCGCAACACTATAGCCAACCTCATTGGTGGGACCTATAATAGGAAACATTTCTGTATCTGTGTTTCTCCAGCCGGGACTACCTTTTTGATGCATGTATTCCTGACCATTGACTACATAACTAACAAGCTCGCCTTTTTCTATCCCGACTTCCTGATTGTTCCCTATTAATTTCACCATACTATTTGGATCACTTTTATATTTAGTTCTATATAATTTTTACTTTATTTTGAACTTTATTTCAGCTATTCACCAAGTTAATCAACCATAAAGTTTTTCCTTGCCGGGACAAAGAACTAATTAATTACACTACTCCAAAAAACCTTTCTCCCGCATCCAATCGTCGTTGAACATCTTCCCCACATACCTACTTCCATGATCATGGAACAAAACTACTACTACATCATCTTTAGTAAAATGTTCTTGAAGTTGGAGCACCCCTTTAATAGCAGCACCGGCAGAGTTGCCCAGAAACATTCCTTCCTCTTTTGCCAAACGTTGGGTATAAACAGCAGCGTCCTTATCTGTTACCTTTGTAAATCCGTCAATAATATCAAAATTCACATTCTTGGGGAGAATATCTTCACCGATACCTTCTGTAATGTATGGGTAAATCTCCTTTTCATCAAAAATTCCTGTTTCGTGATACTTTTTAAAAACCGATCCGTAGGTATCTACACCCCATATTTTTATTTTAGGATTTTTAGATTTAAGATAGCTGCCAACCCCTGAAATTGTCCCCCCGGTACCAACACCGACCACAAAATGGGTTACTTTCCCATTAGTCTGTTCCCATATTTCGGGTCCTGTAGTTAAAAAATGAGCCTTTGTATTGGAGGGGTTATCGTACTGATTTACATACCATGAATTGGGTATTTCTGTTGCCAATCTTTTTGCCGTAGAATAATAGCTTCTAGGGTCATCAGGAGCTACATCTGTAGGACAAACATAGACCTTGCTTCCCATAGCTTTGAGAATATCAATTTTTTCTTTGGATTGTTTATCACTGATAACACAAATCATCTTATACCCTTTAACTACAGCCGCCAGTGCCAAACCCATACCGGTATTTCCGGAAGTTCCTTCAATGATGGTACCGCCTGGTTTTAACAACCCGGAAGCTTCTGCATCTTGTACCATCTGCACGGCCATACGGTCTTTTACCGAATTCCCTGGATTAAATGTCTCGTATTTAGCCAAGACAAGACATGGCAAATCAGCCGTCAATCTGTTCAATTTTACCAATGGGGTATTCCCAATTGTACCCAATATATTTTCTGCGTATTCCATTGAACCAAAGATACCAATTTCGTTTTGCAGAGCAATTTCGGAAACCTTTAATTACTCAAATTTAATTGCTTTAACCGGAGTAATTTTGGTGATGATATAGGAAGGTATCAACAACATTAGCAGACAAAGAATGAGCACACCAAAATTTAACATTAAAATTGTAGGGAGGTCTA
>JBGTEN010000085.1:0-13901 GCA_041747755.1 Arenibacter sp.
ATCTTTGTTTTGTTAGAAAGTAAAGCACTTTACTTTAATTATATTTTTATTCTGTCAACAATTCGGCTAACAGTTCATTTTTTGATTTTGTAACTTATTGATATATAGCCTATTAAGGTGGTTAGGTACAAATCCTGTCATAATTTAGTGAAATGCAGGATTTGTACTCTAACGATTGCGAATAGCATTGCCTTCTAAAACACCTATTCAAGTAACATAGCTTCTGTTACTACAGTTCTAAATCCCAAATGTTCCATAGAGGAATCCGTACTGGTCGCCATTCGGGCAGATATTCTATAACTTGCACAATACACTGCACTGCACAAAAATGAACCTCCTTTAATGACCTTTTCAATGGCATAGGGATTCGAAGGGTTATAAGGCTTTTCAGGTCCTGTTGGATTATTGTTATCTTTCCCAAACAATTCTTGGTAATACTTTGAGCTGTACCAATCTGAAGTCCATTCCCATACATTACCCGCCATATCATACAAGCCAAAATCATTTTTAGGATATTTCATAATCGGAGCCCTGCGCTCATAGCCGTCTTTCATTGTATTGTTTACAGGAAACTCCCCTTCCCATGAATTAGCAAAGGAGCTTAATGTTTCTATTTCATCGCCCCAAAAGAATTTCGTATCCTGCTTACCACCGCGTGCAGCATATTCCCATTCAGCTTCTGTGGGTAATCTTCTCCTGGCCCAATCACAATAGGCCACCGCGTCGGGATAGGCAATATGCACAACGGGTTCGTTTTCTTTCCCAATGATATCGGTATTTGGCCCGTTTGGATGTTGCCAGTTTGCTCCAATTTCCCAAGACCACCATTGTGAAAAATCATAAAGATTGGGAACACTGGTTTTTGTTTTCTTGAACACCAGCGATCCGGGTTGTAGTATGGAATCATGTGGTTTTACCGTACCCTCGGGAAGTTGCTTTTTCAATTCCTCCCAGTCTATTTGCCTTTCCGCAACTGTAATATACCCTGTCTGCTCTACAAATTTTGAAAATTGGGCATTGGTTACTTCATGTATGTCCATAAAAAAGCCATCTATAGAAACTTTATGGGCGGGTCGTTCATGTGCCATAGCCATATGGTCTGAAGGTACCGCTCCCTGCATAAAATCTCCGGTAGGAATCCAAACCATACCTTCCGGAGTTTGCATTCTCGGAATTCTGTTATGGTCAGTAGAAACTTTTTCAGGGTTGGCGTTTGTAATGGTATTCGATTCCTTTTTACCCCTTGGGTTACAATTAAACAATAAAAAACCCAATATGACTGTTAAAATAGGTTTAAACTTTCTATTGAATTTAGTTTTCACAATTCTTTTTATTTAATCAATATTCTCCTTTGTGCTTGTAATCACCAAAACGTGGACGATCTGTAGATTTTAGGGGAATTTGCATTCCACCCGTAGATTCTAGCCAAGTATTTAAGGCATTTGCCATGAGCTTAATGGTATCTTGTTTTGCCGGTTCAGCAATCAGATTATACATCTCATGGGGATCGTTTTCCAGATCATAGAGCTCATTGCGATCCCAAATTCCGTGATAACGAATATATTTATATTTATTGGTACGCATACCAAAAACGGTAGGTGTCATAGGAAAGTCGTTTTCCCAGTAATATTCATAAAATATCTCTTTTCGGTCTCCATTGGGATTGGCTCCGGTCAATATTGGCATAATGGAAACCCCCGGCATTTCATTTGGCTGCTTAACCCCGGCTACCTCAAAAATAGTTGGTGCCACATCCACATTCTGTACCATGGCCGTTGGTGTCAATCCTCGGTCAAACAATTCAGGACATCGTACCAGCAATGGAACTTTAACCGATTCCTCATAAAAATGTCTTTTGTCTATTAATCCATGCTCGCCCCAACTAAAACCGTTGTCACCCATGTAAATGATAAGGGTGGAGTCATCCAATCCTTCCGATTCCAGATACTCCATGACCGAGCCTATACTGTCATCTACTCCTAAGAGGGTTTCACAATACGCTTTTACCAAATCGTTCATATCGGTATTATCATGGTACATATAATCTACCCCGTGCCAGCTTACTCTTTGTTTAGCTACCCATTCTGGCCATTTAAGATCGCGCCATGCACCTGTTTTGGTTTGGTCGAAGGTTGAGGGCAATGTAATTTTCTTGTCTTTATATATCCCTTTGTGGCGCTTTGCAGGCATAAATTCGGCATGCACTGCTTTATGCGAGAGATACATAAAAAATGGTTTTTTCTTATCCCGATTTTTTAACCAATCTATGGAATGTTCGGTCAATAGGTCGGTTATATAGGTAGAATCCTTGTATTGAATTTGCTTGCCATTTATATTTAATTGCGGATTATAGTATACCCCTTGGCCATAAAAGCTTTCCCAATGATCAAACCCAGGTCGAGGAGCATCCGTATGATTGCCCATATGCCATTTGCCAAAAAATCCGGTTTGGTATCCCGCTTTTTGAAGGTAAGTAGGGAAAAAAGTCAAATTTCCAGGATCGGGTGCCTGATTATCAACTATCGTGTGCGTATGAGAATAGAGACCGGTTAATATGGAGGCCCTACTCGGAGAACATAAAGAGGTCGTGACAAACGCATTGGGGATATAGGCACCTTCAGCGGCAAGCCGATCCATATTAGGAGTTTTCAACCAAGGAACTTTACCCGTGAATCCCATATAGTCGTAGCGATGATCATCTGTAAGAATAAATATCACATTTCGGGGTTGCTTCTTTTTGGGAGTATCCCTTTGAGTATGGGAAGCCACTAATAAAATCGATGGAAGCAACATAAGTACTCCAATTAGAAACCCAATGGGACTTAGCTTAAAATGTGAATCTTTTAAGTTTCTCTTCATGTCTAATTATCCCTAGTTTAAAGAATGTTTCAATTAGTTTGTAAATTTTTATTTCACCAGCAACGGTTGATTTTCTATATGTTTCAATTTCGGAATTTATTCATAATTTTTAAATTATTTAAAGCCCGAGTTCTCACACGTATTTTTTGAGAATACCCTTTTTTGAGAAACGTCTGGGTTTTTATAAATACAAGTTGGAGCAAATGCATTTCAACTTGCGTTTAAAGTTAATTCGTCCATTCTAGATGTACGATTCATTTATTCAAAGTGAATGTAGCTTATATAGTATGAAGTAAATAAATTTCAAAATATAGACATAATTTTCAGAAAAATATTTCTATTTCCCGTTGAGCATTTCGAAGGTTTCTTGTACCAAAAACCGTCAATTCGAGTGAAATTCCAGAGGTATTTTGTATCGAGAATCGTTTTTGGTTTGAAATTCTAGTTTTCAACACGATTTTTATTTAGAAAATCACTTGAACTAACGGATTTCAATCAAAATGTAAAATTGGTTTCTACTGGTTTATCATGCTAGGTTAAATTAGATTATTTTTTAGCGTCACTTTTTTTAGTCATTCCTAAAAGTATGAATATAGAGAAATAAATTGCAAATGTTATGATATCATTAATTTTTTAATATATTAGTTGCATAATTTCAAATTTCAGGTTTGCTAAATCGTAAATTAATAATTAAGAAGATTGTCTCTTGTCAGACCTCTTTGTTTTGTAAAGAATAAAAGCCGCTTAACACTAAAAAAATGGCCGACGAAAGAACTCAAAGATCATCAACTACGGAACAACTCTATTGGAGTAAACTTCAAGAGGGGAGTATGGAAGCATTGGGTTTATTATATGATATGCATGTGGATAAATTGTTTTCAGTGGGAATAAAAATAAATGGGGACAGACAAGTGGTTCAGGATGGTATACATGATATGTTTTTGGAATTATATAAATATCATAACAAGCTTGCAGAGGTTCAAAATGTTGGTGGCTATCTGACTGTGGCGTTAAAAAGACGACTGTATAAGTTGGGTGACTCAAAAATAAAGAAAATCAGTATTGAGCATAAGGACGCGCTACATATAACAAAAAATAACATGGGTTTCGTGAATTCACACGAAGACGAAATCATCTCTGAAGAAAATATTCAGGAGCATAGTGTTAGACTTCATAATGTAATGGAGGAACTATCAGATCATCAACAAGAAATTCTTCGATTAAGGTTTGAAGAAGAAAAAACTTATGAAGAAATTGCCAGTGACATGAATGTTTCGGTAAGTTCCGCCAGAACGCTCCTTTACCGTACTTTAAAACATGCTCGTAAAGTAGCTATCTCCTTTTTTTAAAAAAAATCAATAATTTTTTCTTTTTCGTGTCTATATATGTAAAGTATTGTACTCTATATTAAAAACAGCTACAATTACTTTTTAATGAGCGAGATGACAAATAACCCGCTTTCGGATTTTGAAAGAGAACAACTCAAGAACCGTATCCTTAGATCGGCCGCCCATCTAAGTAAGAGACGGGAAAAGCGTCGTAAAACCCGAATACTTTATGCAGCAGCGGCATGTGCTTTGATACTTTTTGGTATTACTCGTTTTTTTAACGATTCACAAGTGCCTACCCTTGAAGATTTTATTATAGCTACCCCAACGCTGCCCTTTGAAAAAAATAGAGAGGTAACCGTGGTGTTGGGTAATGGAAACATTGTTTCGATTCCTAAAGCAGATGGTGATATCCAATATTCTCAATCGGGTACAAATGTACAGGTAGGAACTGAGGAATCAGTTCAGCAGGAAGCTATTAAAGACAAGGAACCTGTTTTTAACACGGTTCTGGTACCTTATGGAAAAAGAACCAGTGTAACCCTTTCAGATGGCACTAAGGTTTGGATCAATTCCGGCTCCAGATTTGTTTTCCCGGCGGTATTCATAGGAAATGAAAGAAAAGTATTCCTTGAAGGTGAGGCTATTTTTGATGTGGCTCACAACACAGAAAAACCCTTTAAAGTTCTTTCCGGTATTCAGGAAATAGAAGTTCTGGGTACTGTTTTTAATGTTAACAATTATCCTGAGGATCAAGAGGCGTATACAGTACTTAAAAGTGGTAGTGTAAAAATTACTTTAAATAAGGATAAGGGCAACGCATTCAAAATAGTGCCAGGAACACTTGCAAAATATAATAATAAAACGAAGAAAGTGATAACCAAACGAGTAGATGTTGATGAATATATGGGTTGGAGAGAAGGCTTTTTAAGTCTTAAAAATCAAAGTCTGGCCAATATCACTACCAAATTGTCCCGTTACTATAATGTAGAGATTGTAATAGAAGACGATCTGCTTAGACAAGAAACTTTTTCCGGAAAACTCGATTTAAAGGAGAATATTACACATGTCATCGATATAATTCGAAATGCTACCATTTTTTCAGTGGAACACAAAAATGAAACTATTATTCTAACTCGAAAATCATAACCATAAAAACAACTGCCTATGATATAGCTTAAAAAAAACAAAAAAGCCGATAAGTGCGTCAACACCTACCGGCAAGATTTAATTATCCTTCAATAACCAAAACTGATTTGTAAAATTATGAATAAAAATGCAATATATACACATGTATTAGCTGAATTTAATACCCGTGGCATCGCCATCATTATAATGAGATCATTCCTGCTGTACATTCTCCTTGGATTATCGGTACTTAAAGCAAATGATACTTATGCTCAAACTAAACTGAATATTGACTTAAAAGATGTAACATTAGAGACTCTTATTAAGGAGATTCAAGAAAATAGTGAATATATCTTCTTCTACAAGGATGGTATTCTTCCTAAAGACACTAAAATCAGTATACGCCGTAACGGTGCTACGCTTAAGGCTATATTTGATGAGGTTCTGGACGATAAACATTTAGGTTACAAGATAGTTGATCGTCAAGTTACCATTTTTCAAAAAAAGACGACTGAAACTCTTGTCAATTCTTCAAAAAATCTAAACCAAGGATTTACAGTAAGTGGGATAGTACTGGACCCATTGGGAATTCCCCTTGCCGGAACCAATATACTAGAAAAAGGGACCACAAATGGAACTCAGACGGATTTTGATGGCAATTTCTCTCTAGTTGTAACCAACGGCAATGCAACTTTGGTGGCTTCCTATATTGGGTTTTTAACAAAGGAAATACCAGTATCTAAAAGAATTAATATTACTATTACTTTAGAAGAAAATGCATCTACCTTAGACGAGATTGTAGTAATAGGTTATGGTACTCAAAAGAAAAGTGACCTTACAGGATCTGTCGCTTCCTTAAATCAAGATGACTTCAATCAAGGAGCCAATGCTTCGGTGGATCAGTTGATGCTAGGAAGAGCCGCAGGTGTTCAGATAACTCAGACAAATTCCGAACCAGGGGGTGGGCTATCCATTCGAATAAGAGGGGCTAGTTCTGTCAATGCTGGAAACGAGCCTTTATACGTAATTGATGGATTTCCCGTAGATAACAGTTCGATACTTGGAACGATCGGTGGTGCAGGAACCGGAACTAACCAAAATCCAAGAAACCCTTTAAACTCATTAAATCCTAATGATGTTGAATCCATTGAAATTCTTAAAGACGCCTCATCTACAGCTATTTATGGCTCAAGAGGGGCTAACGGGGTTATACTCATAACCACTAAAAAAGGAAAATCAGGTAGACTTTCAATTAACTACAATCAAATTTCAGGCATTCAAAGTGTGGCAAAATCTTATGACCTGCTAAATACTCAACAATATATGGATGGTCTGAATGGTCTTTCTGTCGATTCTGGTAATGATGTAATTTTCACATCCGAGGATATTTCAGCTATTGGCAGGGGTACTGATTGGCAAAGAGAATTGTTCACATCTGCTTTAATATCCAGTCATGACCTCTCATTTTCGGGGGGAGATGAAAAGACTACTTTTTTTACATCTCTTAACTATTTTGATCAAAATGGTATTGTCAAGGAAACAGGAATAAAGAAATATATAGCTAGGGTCAATTTGGAAAGAAGTTTCGGCGAGCGATTTAAAATGGGCATTAACCTGAACACAAGTTTGATTAATGACAACAATGCCCTTGACAACTTAGATATTAATCAAACGGCTGGTCCGATTGCTTCAGCACTATTGTATGATCCAACTGAATTCATTTTTAATGAGGATGGTACTTTAACTGAGTCCCCAAATCTTACACTTAATAACCCTTTTAGTCTAATTAAGGGAATAAGCAGTGAAAATCGTTCAAATCGAACTTTTGGTAATTTATTCTTTCAATATGCTATTTCAAGCAACCTTAGTGCTAAACTGAATTTCGGATCAGATCAGTCATATTCTCGTCGAGATATTTACAACTCAACATTAACCCAGAATGGCGCAGGAGCAGGCGGCATTGCAAATATTGCTACGCTGGAGTTAAGCAATGAACTTCTTGAGTATACAATGACCTATGATAAGGCATTTAATGAAAACCATTCACTCAATGTGCTGGGGGGCGTTACATACCAAAATTTTGTATCAAGGACCTTTGCGGGTACTATATCTGGTTTCCCGTCAGATGTTCTAGGCACAAATAATCTATCAATTGGCAATACTGATAATGACAACTTATCTAGTTTTAAACAAAAAAACAATTTACTTTCATATTTAGGAAGAGTAAATTATAGCCTATTCGATAAATTTTTGCTCACAGCTTCAATTAGGGCTGATGGTTCATCAAGATTTGGTTCGGAGAACAGATGGGGGTACTTCCCTTCATTTGCCGCTGGGTGGAAAATGAGTGAAGAAAGTTTTATTCCTGATATTTTTAATGAATTTAAATTGCGTGCTAGCTGGGGACAAACCGGAAATCAAGAAATTCCAAATCTTTCTTCAAAGGCAACTTTTACCAACGGCCGGATTATGACATTTGGTGGTAATGTTTTTACTAGTTTAACTGCGTCCCGAATTGCAAACCCAAATTTGAAGTGGGAAACAACTGACCAGTTTAATATTGGTCTTGACCTTGCATTTGCACAAAACAGATTTAGTGCGACCTTCGATTATTTTATTAAAAAAACAAATGACATGCTCTTTAATTCTCCCTTGCCCACAGCAAGTGGATTTAATTCTATATTATCCAATATTGGTAGTATGGAGAACAAAGGTTTTGAGCTTTTAATAAGTTCAGTAAATGTGTCCACGCCTAATTTTCAATGGAGCACAACGCTAAACTTTTCTGCTATAAAGAACAAAGTGCTTGATTTGGGTAATGTTGATGAAATTGTGACAGGCAACATTAATACGAGTGTTGGTAATACCAGCATTATCAGGGTAGGAGAGCCTTTGGCATCATATTACGGTTATGAGGTAACAGGAATTTTTCAAGAGAGTGACGATATATCTGGCTCTGCACAACCCTTTGCCCAACCAGGCTATCCAATTTTTAAAGATGTGAACGGAGATAATACAATAACTCCGGATGACCAAGTTGTACTAGGTAATCCTTTTCCTGATTTTACATACGGTATACAAAATTCCATTTCTTATAAAGATATTCAATTTGATTTTTTCATCCAAGGCCAAGAAGGTGCAGATTTGCTTAATATCAATGTAATTGAAAGCATGTATCCTGCCAATTTAAGAAGAAACAGAATCGCTGAACAAGTACTTGACCGATGGACTCCAACTAATACAGATGCACGATGGCCTTCTGGGGTAAATCCATCTGCTTATGGGGGAGGAAAAATAAATTCTTTGGTTATTCAAGATGCATCTTATATAAGGCTGAAAAATGTGCGGCTGGCATATAATTTTCCAACGGATAGATTGAACTTTTTAAAGTCCCTTCAAATATCGGTAACAGGACAAAACCTTATTACAATAACAAATTATGTTGGTTTTGATCCAGAGGCAAATTCTTTTGGCAATAGCAATCTTAGAGTTGATTATAGTAGTTATCCACTGGCGAAATCATACTTAATTGGATTAAATGTAGGGTTCTAAATGGAATGGTTCACATTGATGGAACTATAACTCCTCTTACCATAAAAAAGTAAGAAATACTCTATAAGACTGAAACTTAAAAATCTATTAATAAATACTCTTATGAAAAATTTTAAAATCAAAATAATCCTCTTTTTAAGTGTCCTTGTCGGCAATGCCTGCAGTGATGTATTGGAAGAACAGGTTTTTTCACAATTGGCACCTGAAACAACATTGACTACTGAAGTTGGAATAAATTCTGTTCTCAACTCAGCCTATGCACAATCCCGAAGTTTAAATTTTGAAATTGCATATCATTTTTTGGCTGGGATGTCAGCAGGAGAAGTCTGGAATGAAGGAGGTGCTCTTGAGAGTTGGCTTGTAGCTGTGACCAATTACAATTGGGACAGTAATCATATCTATATTGTTGGAGTTTGGGCTGATTTATACCGTGGAATTAGAGAAGCCAATATTGTCATAGAAAATATGGACAGTGGGGCATTTTCCGATGAATTTACAAGGTCTGTAATTGGTGAAGCCAAATTTATACGTGCATGGAGTTATGCCGTTCTATATAATTTATATGGGCCTGTTCCTTTATATACAACGACCATAGGGGATCAGTTCCTTCCAAGAGTTTCAGACGAGGAAATACGAAATTTCATAGAATCCGAGTTGTTAGCTTCTGCGAGTGACTTGCCTATTGAAAATGAATTGACCGGAAAGGCTACAAAAGGCGCCGCTCTAGGGGTTTTGACAAAGCATTATTTGAATACAAGACAATGGCAAAAAGCAGCTGATGCAGCTAAAGAAGTGATGGATTTGGGTTTATATGATTTAGTACCCAATTATTCAGATGTCTTCAGTCTTCAAAATGAAGGTAACTCTGAAATTCTTTGGTCCATTCAATATAAAGCTCCAGAAACTACACATATAATGAATGCTCTGATGTTTCCTACAGATTATCCCAGACTACCTACCCAAGCGATTTTTGCTGCCAGAACTTATCTCTTTGATGACTTTGTAGGATCATTTGAAGAAAGTGATTCTAGACAAAATCTTATCCTAAAGGAATATACAAATACTTCTGGTAATCAAGTTCAATTATTTGGTAATGACAAATCAATTCCTTTTAAGTTTGAATTCGACCCCAATGCCGTTGGGGCAAATGCTGGTAATGACATTCCAATACTTCGTTATTCCGATATATTATTGTCAAGGGCAGAAGCTTTGAACGAATTGAATGGCCCCAATCAAGAAATCATCGATTTAATTAATTACGTAAGAACTCGTGCTGGTGCCACTCTTCTTGAATTAACTGGGTATACCCAAATTTCGCTTCGCGAGGACATTTTGCGTGAAAGGGAATGGGAATTCTTTTTTGAAGGGAAAGCAAGAGAAGACCAATTGCGACATGACTTATTAATTCCAAAAGCTCAAAGTAGAGGGGTGAATGCTAGGCCATTTCAAGTCATTTTTCCAATTCCTCAAAACGATTTAGACGCAAATCCTAATTTAACTCAGAACGAAGGATACTAAATATACTTATTAATAATTTTTAAAAGTATTCACTAAAATATCACAATAAAATCATTAAAATGTTAAGAAAAATAACTTTATTATTCCTTTTTTGTGGGGTTTATACTTATCCGCTACAAAATCTAGATAAATCGCCCAATTTCATCATCATTTTTACCGATGACCTGGGTTACCAAGATTTAGGATGCTTTGGTTCACCCAATATTAAAACTCCAAATCTTGACAAAATGGCTCAAGAGGGCATGAAGTTTACAAATTTTTATGCGCAAACGGTTTGTGGTCCCTCGCGAGCGGCCCTTCTAACCGGAAGTTACCCAAACAGATTAGCGCAATACAAGAATATTCGTACAGTGCACCCTGGGTTGCACCCAGATGAGATAACCGTTGCAGAGGTCTTAAAACAAAAAAATTATGCAACTGCAGTTTTCGGAAAATGGCATTTGGCTAGACATAGTCAGACAGATTTTATACCTGATCTTATGCCAAATAACCAGGGTTTCGATTATTTTTTTGGAACACCTTCAAGTAATGACCTTACCGTAAATTTATTGCGAAATAATGAATTGATCGAAGAAGATGCTAATATGGCCAATCTTACTAATCGCTATACGGAAGAGGCTATGGACTTTATTGAAGCAAACAAGCAAAAACCTTTCATGGTGTATTTGGCTCATTCCATGCCACATATTAAATTGGCTGTTTCAAAGCAATTCGAAGGGAAATCTAAACGAGGTCTTTATGGTGATGTTATTGAAGAAATTGATTGGAATGTTGGTCGAATTTTCAATCATTTGAAAAAATTGGGATTGGACCAAAACACTTATGTTCTCTTTATGAGCGATAATGGGCCTTGGTACTTAGATGGGTTTTTACCAATCGAGAGGGCGAGAGATGAAGGGGGATCATTTGGTGGAAGTTCAGCTCCTCTTAGGGGACATAAAACGTCTACTTGGGAAGGCGGTTTAAGGGTGCCTTTCATAATATGGGGACCAAGTATTCCTGCCGGATCTGTTTGTAATGAAATTGCTTCTACTTTGGATGTTATGCCAACACTAGCCAAGCTATCTGGGACATCAATTCCTGAAGATAGAATTATTGATGGTATGGATATCACATCATTAATTTTTAAAAACAACCAAGTCTTTAAAAAAGAAAGAACCTTTTTTTATTACCAAACATGGTATCTGCAGGCTGTTCGAAAGGGAAAATGGAAATTGCACATTCCGGCTCGAAAAGAAGAACCTTTTTATGAAAAGTTTAATCTACCTGAAGATTGGGTGTACTTTGAAAAACCTGTACTATATGACCTCGAAAATGATGTTTCAGAGACTATTGATTTAGCTGAAAAATATCCTGAAGTTGTAAAAGAACTTTTGGAAGAGATTAAGCTGAAAAAGATGGATATTGGAGAAGCACATGAACGTGGCACTGGTGCAAGAGTATTTAACTGATTAACTTAATATCTTGACATAAAATTGTCTTACCCTTTTATAAACAGCGCAAAATATATAGTTGAGAATACGTAGTAGGATTAAGTGAAGCATTATCTGTGATATTCCTGCTAAAGAACAAAATATTTTGCAGTGCCTTTCAAAAGGTCCGTGGCAACTTACATTATGGCATAACCATGGGACTTTTGAAGGTGAATTACTGGGAAATGATGGCTAAGAACTAAAAATCCTAATGCTATAGGATTAGTATAAAATGATTTATAATCTAATTCTTGAGGACGATTCGATTATAAATCTGAAAATCCTAGAAGGGTCAAGATAATAAAAATTTAAGGAAGAGGCCCGTAAAGATTATGAAAAGAACCTTATTGGTATAAATATAATAATCGTAGTGAACAAAGTAAATTTTATAAGGGCTTATAATATTTTATTCGAATATTTAAACAAATTTTTCATCTGTGATGAGCATTACCTCCAGAGATATTTATAACGATGGAAAAAGAGATGTTATAGTGGCAGCTAATTCTTATTATTTCAATCCCGGTAAGGGTAGATAGGATTCCAGTATAGGTCAATTACTCTTAAACCAAGGAAATAATTCCTTTAGGCCAATTGAGCATTTAGAAAGTGGGATATTCTTACCTGGAGAAGTACGACAAATTAAATGGATACGCTTAGCAAATAAAGGAGAAGGTATAATTGTCTCAAAAAATAGTGGCGATATCGAAGTTTTAAGATTTATGGATTAAAAAATGGCCGTATAAAATATACCTAAAAACACTTAAGAAATCAGCCTAATATTGATTGTATATAGAAACTAACAAAGATTAATCAAAGGCGGTAACCTATATATTGTAAACACTATGAAATACAAAAATCTTTTATTCACAATTAGTACTGTTGCGTTAAGAAATATTCAATCCTTTAAAAGTATAGTAAATACAGTATATACAGAGCGTTCTTTGATTTTTTGATTTGAATCGGCACATAACTTTGGCCAAAGCGAAGTTATGAATACAGGTAAATATGTTTTTGCCCAGGTACTTTCCCTGATAAACCGTTATGAGTTTGGAAAGTGCGTTGACCGTTACCATGGTGATTACCGTACACGCGGGCTGAGTTGTTGGAACCAGTTCGTTCAACTTTTCTTTGGCCAGCTGACAGGTAGAAACGGAATCCGCGACATCTGCCTTTGCTTAAGTGCGCACAAGAGCCAATTGTACCACTTGGGGATAAAGCAGAGCGTGGACCACTCCACACTTGCCAGGGCAAATGAGAACCGGGACTGGCGAATTTATGCGGATTTTGGATACTACCTAATAAGCCTTGTCAAGCCTTTGTATACGAAAAACCATCCACTGCTATCGGGCATCGACAAAGATATCTTTATCCTAGACTCGACCACCATATCGGTCAGTCTGATCCTGATGGACTGGGCACAAGGCAAGTATTCGAGGGGCGCAGTAAAGATGCACACACTTTTGGACCTTAGGGGCAGCATACCGACGTTCATACACATAACCGACGGAAAATATCACGATGTCAATGCGATGGATGAGATAGAGGTCGTACCAGGGGCAATATACGTGATGGACAAGGCCTACATCGATTTTGGGCGTTTGTTCAGATTGTCCCAAAGCAATGCGTTCTTTGTCGTGCGCGCAAAGAGCAACCTGAAATTCAAGGCGGGTGCATCCAGGAAAGTGGACAAGATCACCGGATTGAGGTGCGATCAATCGATAAGGTTGGCCGTGGCCAAGAGCAGAAAGCAGTATCCTGTAAAAATAAGGCGTATCAAATATTATGACAGCGAGAAGGACATTACCCTTGTATTCCTGACCAACAACTTTGACATGGACGCTTTGGAAGTGACAGCGGTGTATAAAAGCCGTTGGCAGATAGAGGTCTTTTTCAAATGGATAAAACAGAACCTTCAGGTAAAGACCCTCTGGGGCCATTCAGAAAATGCGGTGAAGACCCATTTATGGATAGCAATATGCACGTACCTGATCGTGGCTTACTTA
The DNA here is from genome assembly GCA_041747755.1 of Arenibacter sp. Classification (GTDB taxonomy): domain Bacteria; phylum Bacteroidota; class Bacteroidia; order Flavobacteriales; family Flavobacteriaceae; genus Aurantibrevibacter. Next base: position 13,861 of record JBGTEN010000085.1, read on the forward strand.
AAACAACAGATACGAAGTCCGTACTCGGTCTACGAAATGAC
>JBGTEN010000086.1:0-5249 GCA_041747755.1 Arenibacter sp.
TTTAATTAAACTAAAATAGAATACTATGAAAAAGAGCTTAATGCATTACGCGCTTACTTTGTTTACTGTAGTTTCTCTTATCGTATTTTCTTCCTGCAGAGAGCAGAAGACAGATGGGGAGAGATTGGAAGACGGTATTGAAGAAGTAGGTGAAGACATTGAAGAAGGCGTGGAAAAAGTAGGTGATGATATCGAAAAAGGTGCCAAAAAGGCAGGTGATAAAATTGAAGACGCCACAGACGATAATTAATACAAATAGATCTTTAAGGTCTATGTAAAAACGGATAAGTCTCCCTTGGATTTATCCGTTTTTCAACTTAAAAACAAGGGTTCAATTGTTAAATCTAAAAACATGGAAGAAGAATTCTCAAAACACGAAATCGACAATATTACCAAATACCAAAAATTGGGATATACTACCAATTATATATTTCGCAAAGGAAAACTTGTGGACAGTATTAGTAAAAAATCATTTTCTCCCGGGGAGGTGCATATTGTGGCAGAACATAGGTATGAAGGAATGAGCAATCCTTCGGATATGTCCATACTTTATATCATAAAAACTGATGATGGCGGAAAAGGAAATTTTTTAATGGCCTACGGTCCTACTGCCGACATGGATGTGGCCGATTTTTTCAAGGCAATTCCTGAAGACAATAATTCAAACCAAGAGAATATAAATAATAAGACTTCTTAATATCCTGTAGTTACTGCTTTTTTTCAAAATATACCTAGCTACCTCCTAGGAGTATTCCAAAGGGTACCGGAATGGTTACCCTTTTTTTAATGCTCCAAATCACAAAATTCCAAGACTGTTATAAAAGTACAAATAATCGCTATATTTGATAGAAATTTTACCACGATACAATTGAACTTCCTTATCGAAAAAAAGGGATTAGAGGAAGATGAATTAACGTAAGTTGATGCAGCCGATTACAGAACAATCTGCGCAATAAGATTAGTATAAATCCAAAGTTACATATGATTTTTAAAAGCAATAGAGATAAACACATGAAATGAGGATACCGTAAACTCGATGCAAACACCAATAAAGATATGCGAATTGCATATGACCAATAAAAAGCACTGAAAATCTGCATATGAAAATTTATGTAACCTTTGATTATATCAAGATATCTAAAAAAATTTTAGACGAACAGCTTAGGGGAATGAACATTGAATATAAATTTAAAGGCTTTGGCGAGGTAGAAATTTTGAATGATTTAAGCCAAAAAAAGTACAATGATTTGAAAGAAACATTGGGTAACTATGGAGTTACTATTGTTGATGATGATAAAGATGAACAGGTACAGCGCATTAAAGATACCATTACGCATATGATCTACACAGATGAAGAGGCAAAAATGTATAAAGTTTCTACCTATCTTTCTGATAAAATGGATGTTCCGTATACCCAACTGGCTTCACTCTTTTCCGAATCAACGTATACCTCTATAGAGAATTTTGTTATCCTGAAAAAAATAGATTATGCCAAAAACCTTATCGTTAATCATAATCTAACATTGACGGAAATTGCTTATAAACTTAATTATAGTAGTGTTGCACATTTATCTGCACAATTTAAAAAAACAACCGGACTTACCCCTTCAACTTTTCAGCGAATCATAAAAAAACGCCGGGAAAAACCTAATGAATAACAATAAAATTTACCCCCAACAATGCTATTGGACAAACTAAAAATCGCCCTGGCAGACGATGATGCAGATGATCGTTTTCTTTTTGAAGAGGCAATTAAAGAAATACATATAAAAACTAATCTTTCCTTATACGTTAATGGTAAGGAATTAATGGAGCATTTAACCGCTCCAAATGTGGTGTTACCGCAACTCGTTTTCCTAGACTTAAACATGCCTGTTAAAAACGGCTTACAGTGTCTAAAGGAAATTAGAGGTAATAGCGCTTTAAAAGAGTTGTCGGTTGCCATCTACAGCACCTCATGCTCTGAAAAAGATATTGAAGAAACGTTCGTCAATGGTGCGAATATCTATATTAATAAGCCTAACAATTTTAATAAATTAAAGGAAGTTATAGAAAGAGTATTACAGCTTAATTGGCAATACCAAACGTCCTATTTAAACAAGGACAATTTTTTATTGAGAATTTGAAATTTTTTAGTTCCTAAATGTTTTTTAACCCTTCCAAAACATCTACCAAGCTTTCTGTAATTGCTCTCCTAATTGCAATTGTTATTCTGCTGCTTATTGCTGCAATTTCTTACAGGCAGACTATAGCATTTCAAGAGTCCGCCGAACTTGTTAGCGATACCTTTAAAGTTGAGAAGGAAATTCATAAAATCTTTACCTACTTTACTTTAGTGGAGTCTGCTCATCACAGATATCTTCTGGAGCGGGATGCAAAAACCATGGAAATCATAGCCAGCGATAAGGCCTTGCTAGAAGAAGCAATATTGCAGTTTAAGAAACTGACTGAAGATAATTTTTCGCAACAAAAGAATATTAAGGAATTATCGGTCTTAAGAGACAGTTTGTATAGTAATTATGCTGCTTTAACAGATAGTTTATTTTTAGAAAGTGGCGACACCCTAGCAGAAGCGAAATTAAATTCTGCAGGCTTCGTCATTATGGATAGTATTCAAGAGGTAAAAAACAGGATGATTTTGGAGCAAGAAAAGTTATTACAACTTAGGAACTATGACTTGGACGCCGAAACCTCTATCTCACCATTTACCTCATTTATTTCAGTCTTATTTTCACTTTTTGTATTTGTTATTGCTTTTGAAAAAATTAATTCAGACAGAAAACGATTGGCTAATACCGAGGCTTTTCTGCAAAACATCATTACCAGTACAAAGTACACAATAATGCATTTTGCACCTGTAAGGAATGATGCCAACAAGGTGATTGATTTTAGGCTATTATATGTTAATACAAGTATCCAGGCAATTACAGGAAAAACGCCTCAAGAGCTTTTAGGTAAACTGCTTTCTTCGGCTTTTCCCTCAACCTTTAAGAGCGGAGTTTTTGAAAAGATGGTGGTTTGTTTGGAGAATGGAAAAACAATAGATTATGAGACCGCTTACAACTCTAATGGAATGGAAACTTCCTTTTATGCTACAGCAACAAAATTAGGAGATGGTGTTACCATTACTACAAGGGAAAATACTGTTGAAAAGGAGGCTAAGAAGGCTTTACAGGCCTTGAATAAAAAGTTATCTGCTCAAAATCTTTTATTAAGAGAGACAGAGGTAATTGCAAAAGTAGGTACATATCGTCGTGTAAAGGACAAGGATATCGCTACTATGTCTGATAATTTTTACCGATTGTTAGACTGCGAACCAAATGATTTTGATTGTTCTTTTGAGACCTACAGATCTTTTGTTCACCCGGATGATTTAGAAGACTATAAGAAAAAAGAAAAGGAGGCATTTAACAAAAAAGTCTATCACCCGCATACGTATAGGGTAATCACTAAGGATAAAAAGGTAAAGTATTTTGAGTCCTCAGGTTATTTCATAGAAGAAGCCGGCGAAGAGTACTTGATAGGGGTTATTAAAGATGTAACGCTTTTATTTAAGAACCAGCAAAAACTAAAGGACAAAAATCTGGATCTAAAAAGGTCTAATGCAGAATTAGAATCTTTTAGTAGGGTCGCCAGTCATGATTTACAAGAGCCTTTACGGAAAATCCAAGTCTTTATTTCACTCATCTTAGATACGGAAAAACTTTCTGAAACCGGGAAGTCTTATTTTGAGAAAGTACGAAATTCAGCAAATAGAATGCAGGACCTTATCAATAATCTTTTAGACTATTCCAGATTTACAAAGACTTCAAAAAAAACAACAATTGTAGATCTAAATGAAATAATGGAAAAAGTTATAGAAGATCAAAATGTTTCTATTACTGAAGGTAAGGTAAAGTTGCTTGTAGAACCCTTACCATCCATCAAGGCCTCACCTTTTCAGATGGAGCAATTATTTAATAATCTTTTGTCTAATGCTATAAAATACAGAAGTAAGGATCGTACAACGCAAATAGAAATAAATTCTCAAATCATAAGCAGAAAGAAAATACCCTATTTATTTCAAAAAAAAGCCAGAAATTATTACGAAATCTCTTTTAAGGATAATGGAATAGGATTTAATCAACAAAATGCAACTAAAGTTTTTGAACTTTTTCAAAGACTGCATCAAAATGAAGAGTATACCGGTTCGGGAATAGGTTTAAGTATTTGTAAAAGAATAGTTGAAAATCATCAAGGCTATATTTGGGTGACTAGTGAAAAAGATAGAGGATCAACATTCATCATGTATTTTCCCGTATAGTTTCCAGTTTAAGTTTACTGCTTATTTACCCTTATTACTCACCCGCTAAATTTATCTACAACAAATTGGAGCCTAAACTTCAAAAGAGTAATCCAAGATTAAAAATCTGCATTATTTTAACATAAATGTAACATTTTAATCTGTAAAGTTCAGGATTATATAAAACTCTTTGAAAATTATATAATATTTCATCAATACCTTTTAGAGAACTTTGTATACATATTAGAACTAGGTATAAACCTAAACTAATTCAGATACAAATACAAAGGATGAAGATTTTAAACTTTAAAATAATCTGGGGAAAGTCCAAGGTCAAAGTAGCCAAGGTTCCGGAGCGACTTAAATTTAAAAGTGACTACACCTTACCTGATAATTTTATTTTGGGCATGGCTAACTCAAAAAAAGGTAATTAAAAACAGTAAAGTAGTAGAACGTTTCCACAAAAGAACATTAAAATCTTTTTCGATCTAAAAAAATACACTGATAACTAATTGCTAACACCTAATCACATGAAAACAATAAATTTAAAAGGAAAAACGGTAAAGGATAACTTTACAACTTTAGAAAGTAGTTTAGGTGGTGTTTTGGAGGCCAAAAGCGGAGAACAAATTATTTCAGTCGAGAATAATCTGATAACGGGTTATATTAACGGTATTTGTTATGAAAATGGCATTTCCCACATGGAATTTGATATCACTTGTAATGAAGATATTACTCTAGTATTCCACAATGAAGGTAGTGAGCTTATTCATTTTATTTACTCCTCTGAGGGTACTTTGGGTCATAGCTTTACGTCCGAAGGAAAAAGGAATCAACTCAATAAATTACAGACCACCATTATAGGTAGTAAGGAGAATTCAAAAAACGCCTTTCTATTTTTAGCCGGTGTACCATATAGAGTTCTTTTCATTGCTGTTAGCACCAATAGTAAAACCCGATACGCGGA
>JBGTEN010000087.1:0-18223 GCA_041747755.1 Arenibacter sp.
GATTGCTTCCTTAACGAAGTAACCCGCTTGGGAGTACAATTACTAAAAAATAGTCCTGTAATTAGTATTGTTCCAATAGATGCCATTGGAAATTTAAATAACGGCTGGAAAGTACAATCAATACACAAAACATATCTGGCAAAGAAAATAGTAGTTACCACAGGGAGTAATCCAAAAATATGGGAAATTTTAAAAGGGTTAGGTCATGAAATTATCCCTCCTGTGCCTTCATTATTTACATTCAAGATAAAAGATGAACGTATTAAAGGTATTCAGGGGGTAAGTACCCCAGCGCGAATTACTGTAAAAACTAAACTTAAGAACGATTCAAATATTCGTATAGAACTAAAAAGTAGGACAACACATATTCCTACTCTGGAAAGTGAAGGACCATTACTGATTACGCATTGGGGCATGAGTGGTCCGGCTATTCTGAAGCTATCCGCTTGGGGCGCTCTTTTGCTAAATTCTTATAATTACAAGTTTAAGATTCAGGTAAATTGGATGCCAGACTATCATCCAAACGCAGTATTACCTTTTTTAATGGAAGTAAAAGAAATTGAATCAAAGAAAACTGTTTTAAGAACAAACGCCATAGCTATTCCTCGTCGCCTTTGGATAAATCTGGTAAAAGCCGCCGGTATAGATGAAACTATGAAATGGGTAGATATCTCCAAGGTTCAGATGCTTCAACTGGTACAACAATTAACCTGTTGTGAATTTGAGGTAGATGGAAAAAGTACTTTTAAAGAAGAATTTGTTACCGCCGGAGGAGTGCATCTTAAAGAGCTAAATTTTAAAACTTTTGAAAGTAAAATTCATACTAATTTGTTCTTTGCCGGAGAAGTAATCAATGTAGATGCCATAACCGGAGGATTTAATTTTCAAAATGCATGGACAGGAGCTTATATTGCTGCGCAGGCAATTGTTCAAAATTAGATTACTAATAGTGCTTCCTTCAAGTTAAAACCTATTCTTATGAGAAGGAAACAGGAGAGGAGTAAGGAACCAAGAATCAAGACAAATACTACTAATCTCCTAATACTTGAAGCACATTGGTCTTGATATCTGTTTTGTGATAGCGAACCATGATTACTTCTCTATGAGGCCGCTTCAATTCACGAAGATAAAAATAACATTAAAAATGCAGCTGCAGCCGCACCCAATAGCGGACCGGCAATAGGAACCCATGCATATCCCCAGTCGCTCGAATCTTTTTCTTTTAAAGGTAAAAGGGCATGTACAATCCTTGGCCCTAAATCCCGTGCAGGATTTATAGCGTAACCTGTAGTGCCTCCCAAGGACAAGCCAATGACCCAAACCAACAATGCTACGGGAAGGGCACCAAGGGAACCAAGCCCGATAACTGTTTTGGTGTCAGTTAAAGTAGCATCTGTAAAGTAGAGAATGGTTAACATAAATACAAAGGTAGCTAGGATTTCACTTAGGAGGTTATAGCTAGGATTTCGAATGGCAGGAGAAGTACAAAAAACCACTAGTTTGGAGCCTTTTTCTTTGGTGACATCAAAATGATTTTTGTAAGAAAGCCAAACCATAATAGCCCCTATCATGGCACCAAGTAATTGGGCTACTATGAATGAAGGGAGTTCTTGCCATGAAAATTTTCCTGCAATGGCTAGAGCTAAGGAAACAGCAGGGTTCAAATGTGCGCCACTGTAAGGTGCAGCAACCACTACGCCAACGTAAACGGCTAATGCCCAACCTGTTGTGATTACAATCCATCCGCTATTATTACCTTTGGTCTCCTTGAGAACTACATTGGCAACAACGCCGCCTCCTAAGGTAATGAGTAGGGCAGTACCGATTATCTCCGCTATAAATGGTGTCATACATTAAAGTTTATGGTTGCTTATTTAGACCAAAATTGAACTGCTCCTACTGCTTTATTCCAGCCTTCAATACCTGCATTAACCGAACGCCTCTGTTTAGTAGGTTTAAAATGGATATCGGTTTGCCATATTTCTTCAATTTCCTCAAGACTTTGCCAATAACCAACAGCCAAGCCTGCAAGGTATGCAGCACCCATAACGGTAGTTTCCACGACTTTGGGACGAACTGTTACGGTGTTAAGAACATCGGCTTGAAATTGCATCAACATTTTATTTATAGTTGCACCACCATCTACCCGAAGTTCTTTAACTGCAATACCGGAATCTGCCTCCATAGCCTTCAACACATCCATTGTCTGATAGGCAATGGCTTCTACAGCAGCACGGGCGATATGAGCATCCGTACTTCCTCGAGTAAGTCCAAAAATGGTACCTTTAGCATGTTGGTTCCAGTAAGGAGCTCCTAAACCGGAGAAAGCAGGCACAAAATATACCCCTTCTGAACTGTTTACAGACCCTGCCAATTTTTCAACCTCACCAGAGGTTTTAATAATCTTTAGGCTGTCCCTAAGCCATTGTACAACTGCACCTGCAATAAAAATACTTCCTTCAAGCGCATATTGGGTTTTACCGTTTATTTTCCAAGCAATGGTTGTAAGTAAATTATTTTTAGATACTATTGGAGTATCTCCAATATTCATCAACATAAAACATCCTGTGCCATACGTGTTTTTAACCATGCCGGGTTTGGCGCACATTTGCCCAAATAAAGCAGCTTGTTGATCCCCGGCTATACCGGCTATCGGAATTTTGTTGGCAAAGAAATTAGGTGCTGTATGGCCATAAATTTCGCTGGATTGTTTTACCACCGGCAACATATTTTTTGGAATATTGAAAAGGCGTAAAAGCTCATCATCCCACTCCATGGTGTTAATATTAAATAATAGTGTTCTTGATGCATTAGTTACGTCGGTGATATGAAGCTCGCCTTTTGTCATATTCCAAATAAGCCATGTATCTATGGTTCCGAAGAGTAGTTCTCCTGCCTCGGCGCGCTTTCTTGCCCCTTTTACAGAATCCAAAATCCACTTTACCTTAGTAGCAGAAAAATAGGAATCCAGCACCAAACCGGTTTTTTCACGAATTAAGGCTTCTTTACCTTGCTTTTTGAGATCATCACAATATGCGGAAGTTCTTTTATCTTGCCAGACAATTGCATTGTAAACGGGTTCGCCTGTTTTTTTATCCCAAACAACTGCAGTTTCTCGCTGGTTGGTAATACCTATTCCTGCAATGTTGGCACCACTTAAACCTTTTTTTGTAACCGCCTCGGCCGCCATTCCGGCTTGTGTGGACCAGATTTCTACTGGGTCGTGTTCTACCCAGCCCGGTTTTGGGAAATATTGGGTAAATTCCTTTTGAGCTACAGAAACTATACTTCCCTTTTTATCAAAAATAACTGCACGTGAGCTTGTTGTTCCTTGATCTAAGGCAAGAATATATTTTTCCATTATAACAAAAATTATATTTTTTTATTGTGAATTTGGCTCATAAGGTACTAAATAATTGTAAAAAGCATTTTATTTTGGATAATATCTTATAAAATTAGGGCATATAGAATTTCTCTGCACTTAAGGCCTGTCTTGAAAATAAAAAAGAAGAAAGACGATTATCAGATTAGTTTAGTTCCCAAATCTTGTAATTTAAGACAGTTGCAAAACAAACCCATAAAAAGTAAGGAATGAGCAAATAGGCTGCGGGTCTGCTAACCACTTTGAACCATTTTATAGTAAACAAAATCAGTATTAATAAGGTCAATATTACCAGTAAGGCCCAAAACGGATTTTTAAAGCCAAAAAAAACGATACTCCAAAGCGCATTGAATAATAGTTGAAAACCAAAATGATATAAAGCAGTCTTGACCCAGATATGATAAAATCCTTTTGCCCAAACCAAACCGGCAGCCACTCCCATCATAATGTACAATACAGTCCAAACAGGGGCAAAAAGCCAGCTCGGTGGGTTAAATCCGGGTTTATTTAAAGTGAGGTACCAATCATTTACTGAACTTTGGGTTGCAAAACTGGAAAGAAATCCAATCAGCAAGCAAACACTTGTTGCAATTGAAATATAGATAATTTTTTTTTTCAACTTGGCATCCTGTTTAGGGTCTAAAGTAGGAATTTTTTTAATTGCTGCTACTGCAAAAGCCCTTAAAAACTATCTTTGTCCAAATTGTAGTGAACATGACTGAAATCGACTTTGTTCCTTTGCCATACCCTCAACAAATAAAGGCAGGAAAAGTAACATGGAAAGCGCCCAGCAATATTGCATTGGTAAAATATTGGGGGAAGCAAAAAAATCAAATACCTGCAAATCCTTCAATCAGTTTTACGCTAGATAAATGTGTAACCACTACTACCATTTCCTATTTAAAATTAGATACGGCGGTTGAGGATTACTCTTTCGATTTACACTTTGAAGGGAAATCCAAAAAGGATTTTGAACCCAAAATAAAAACCTTTTTTGATAGGGTAGAAGTGTATCTTCCTTTTTTAAAGGGGTATCACTTTAACATAGAAACATCCAACTCTTTCCCGCATAGTAGCGGTATTGCTTCTTCTGCCAGTGGTATGGCAGCTCTTGCGCTTTGTTTAATGACGTTAGAAAAGGAGTTGAATCCCAAAATGGATACCGCCTATTTTAATAAAAAGGCCTCCTTTTTGGCGCGTTTGGGTTCGGGGAGTGCTGGGAGAAGTATAGAGGGAGAGCTAATGCTTTGGGGCAAGCATGAGGGTACTCCGGAAAGCTCTGATCTTTATGCCATAAAATATCCCAAGAAAATGCATCCCATCTTCAGGAATTTTCAGGATACTATTTTATTGGTAGATAAAGGTCAAAAACAAGTAAGCAGTTCTGTTGGGCATGATTTAATGATAAATCATCCGTTTGCCAACCGACGGTTTGTGCAAGCTCATGAGAATTTATCCCTCTTGGAGCAGGTTTTTACAACTGGGAATCTAAATAAGTTCATAGAAATTGTGGAAAGCGAAGCGCTTACCTTACATGCTATGATGATGACGGCAAGCCCCTATTTTATCTTAATGAGACCTAACACCTTGGAAATTATTTCAAGAATTTGGGCTTTCAGGAAAACATCTGGCTTACCTGTATGTTTTACCTTGGATGCAGGAGCTAACGTTCATATTTTGTATCCAAATACGGAAAAAGAAAGGATTTTTCAATTTATTAAAAATGAGTTGGTTGCATATTGCGAAAACCGGCAGTATATTTGCGACCAAATTGGATTGGGTGCGTCACAATTGTCAAATGACAAGGAATAATTTAAATAGAATTAATGCGTTCTCATTAGATAGTACAACATGCTATTTTATAATAGCTTTAATTTCAGAGGACTAAATTGTTTATCTTTAATCATTCTTAACGGTAATTAAAAAGTGAAAGGACCATTATTTTATTCTAAGATTTTACTTTTTGGAGAGTATGGTATTATAAAAGATTCCAAAGGTCTATCTATTCCCTATAATTTTTTTAAAGGAGCATTAAAGACAGATAAAAGTCTGTCTGAAGTTGCAAAAAAATCCAATTTGGGGTTACAGTCTTTTGTTGCTTATTTGGAGCAATTGCAGCTCAAAAATCCGGAGTTAGTTGCCTTTGATATGGAGTCGCTTAAGGAGGATGTTACCAATGGAATGTATTTTGATAGCTCTATTCCTCAGGGATATGGCGTTGGTAGTAGCGGAGCCTTAGTAGCGGCTATCTATGATAAATATGCCAACGATAAGATCACCGTTTTGGAAAATCTTACCAGAGAAAAATTGTTGAAATTAAAGACTATTTTCGGGGAAATGGAATCCTTTTTTCACGGAAAGTCTTCCGGGCTCGATCCTTTAAATAGTTACCTAAGTTTACCGATTCTTATCAATTCTAAAGACAATATTGAGTCTACTAGTATTCCTTCGCAAAATCAAGCCGGAAAGGGTGCGGTGTTTTTGTTGGATAGTGGCGTAATAGGGGAAACGGCCCCAATGGTTCAGATTTTTATGGAGCAAATGAAGAATGAGGGTTTCAGAAATATGCTAAAAAATCAATTCATTAAACATACAGACGCCTGCGTGGAAGATTTTATCAGTGGTAATATGAAGTCACTTTTTGGAAATTTGAAGCATTTGTCTCATGTTGTTTTGGATAACTTTAAACCAATGATCCCTGTAGAGTTTCACAAACTGTGGAAACAAGGCATTGATACAAATGACTACTATTTAAAATTATGCGGATCCGGAGGTGGAGGTTATATTTTAGGTTTCACAGAGGATATTGAAAAAGCGAAAAAGGCACTTAAAGGTTATAATTTAGAGGTGGTCTACAACTTCTAAGGCATTAACCATGTTAACCAGAAAAAATAAGCTCCTACTTTTAAAGTTCCTGAGTCTTTTTTCTGTGGTAAGAGGCTATAATATTCTTATCATTGCTCTAGCCCAGTATTTGGCATCTATTTATATTTTATCTCCTAATCTACCTCTTCGTAAGGTAGTTTTTGATATCAATTTATTTGTAATTGTTTTGGCTTCCACACTTGTAATTGCGGGAGGCTACATCATTAATAATTTTTATGATGCGGAGAAAGATCTCATTAACCGACCTGTAAAAACCATGTTAGACCGCTTGGTGAGTCAGAATACAAAACTCAGCACCTATTTCATCCTTAATTTTTTATCTGTTTTCTTTGCCAGTTATGTTTCCTTTAGAGCAGTATTATTTTTTTCAGCGTACATATTCGGGATTTGGTTCTATTCCCATAAGTTAAAAAAAATGCCATTTATAGGTAATTTTGTATCCGCTACCTTGGCAATAGCTCCCTTTTTTGCTGTTTTTGTCTACTATAAAAATTTCGAAACTGTAATCTTTGTTCATGCTGTTTTTCTTTTTCTTTTGATTTTGGCCCGTGAAATGATTAAAGACCTAGAGAATATGGCCGGAGATATGGCCCAGAACTACAAGACTATACCCATTTTATATGGTACAAATGTTTCTAAATTGTGCATCAATGTTCTGGTGGTATTAACACTGATTCCTGCTCTCTTGCTTATTTATAAATTTGATGTGGGTTACATGTACATCTACTTTATGGGTTGTGTATTTCTGCTGGTGCTTTTCATCTCCTTACTATGGAAAGCCAAAGCCAAAATTCATTATGTTTGGTTACACAATATTCTAAAATTAATAATCGTAGCCGGGGTGTTTAGTATTTTGTTAATAGATATCAATTTGGTGCTTTATAGAATTCTATAGCAAATATGCCGCAATAACGTTTGCATCCAAATACCTTTGCTACCTTTGCAAAAACTTTTGGTATGTCAAGGTCAGAATATAATGATGATAAGAAACCCTCTGGAAGACAAGGCGGTAACTTTAGAAAAAATAGTTATGCCAGAGGAAATGCTCCTATTGGAAAACAAGTGCAACCGGCAAAGCCATCAGACCCAAATATAATCAGATTGAACAGGTATGTTGCCAATTCCGGTGTTTGCTCTCGCCGAGAGGCAGATATCTATATTCAGGCTGGTAGTGTTACTGTAAATGGAAAGCCTATTACCGAAATGGGCTATAAAGTAAAACTTACCGATGAAGTAAAGTTTGACGGCAGGGTACTTAATCCCATCAAAAAGGAATATGTTCTTTTAAACAAGCCTAAAGATTTTGTTACAACCAGTAAAGATGAAAAGGGTAGAAGAACCGTTATGGGATTAATCTCTAAGGCTTCTAAGTCGCAATTACCCCCGGTAGATAAATTAGATAAAAATACTACCGGCTTACTTTTGTTTACCAATGATACAGAGTTAGCTACAAAATTAGCAAGACCCAAGAACGGATTACGAAAAATCTTTCATGTAGAACTTAATAAAACTCTTAAGAGTATCGATTTAAAACGGATTCAGGATGGATTAACCATCGAGGAAAGCCCTGTAAGAGTTCAAGACATCAGCTATGTAGAGAACGAACCTAAAAATCAGATAGGAATAGAAATTTATAGTTCCAGAAATAATATCGTACGCCGCATTTTTGAAGAATTGGAATACGAAGTTGTTAAATTAGATCGGGTGGTTTATGCATCCCTTACCAAAAAGGACCTTCCCCGTGGACATTGGCGCTTCCTTACAGAGCAGGAAATCATTAATTTAGGGATGATTAAATAGTATTTAGGGTCTACCCTAAAAATGTATTTAATCAAAGCGGTTTCTATAGAAGTGGTAACACAGTAAATTAAAATAGGTTTTTCTTAACAACATTACTATTGGTTTTATTCGTATCTATATGTGATGTGCTCATGCAATAAAAACCAAAAAGTCCACCGCAGGCAATCTAATTTATGTGGAAGAAGCGCAATACAAAAGGCATTTTAAAATGGGTACTTCGAATAGGGCTTATTTTTATTGGATTGTTTATTGCCTTATTACTTTTTGTGAGAAGTGAGTGGGGGCAAAACCTCATTATCACCAAAGTAACGGATTACATTAGTGAACGTGCAAACACCAAAGTTGCACTAGGACGTTTGTACATTACCTTTTCCGGAAATGTTTATCTAGAAGAGTTTTATCTGGAGGATAGGGCAGGGGATACTTTGGTTTACGTAAAAGAACTTGAGGCGAACCTTCCCATACGGCCACTTATTTTTAGCAGAGAAATAGTTTTAAAGTCTCTTGAAGCTAATGGACTTGTTGCCAATGTCCATAGAGAAGCTGATAATGAAAATTTTAATTTCAGTTTTTTAGTTTCAGCGTTTGAAAATGAAGAGCCCATAACTCCTGAAAAACCGGAAAATCCCGGTAAAATTGAAATTGGAACTATTAATTTTTCTGATTTTAAGATTACTTATACAGACGATTTCCTTGGGATAGCGAGCCGAATTAACTTGGGAAGTTTATCGCTGGATACACGATCAACAGATTTCGTAGCTATACGTTTTAATTTGGATGATTTTGAATTAGAAAATACTGAGGTCTACTATAAACAAACCAAAGTATTTCCGGTTTCCAAAGACACAACCGAAACTAATAACCCTTTTTTTTATCTTAAAAAGGGAAGTATAAAAGATGTTAAAGTCCATTATGAAGTAGTGCCGGAGAATTTGTTGGCCAACTTCTATTTAAATGATCTTAACACTGAAAAGGTTGAATTTAATTTGGCTGAGAACAATTTTGGGATGGCGACTTTTGAATTGGCGAACTCAACTATTTTTTTAAATCTACCCAAACCGGATACTACTGAACAACAACAAAATGCCATGCTGGAAGCCGGTTTTAGTTGGCCCCAACTCACCACCCGTTTAGATAATTTAACACTAAGAAACAATACATTTACTTTAAAATCCGGTAGTCTGGATGCTATGGGTAATACGGCGATGAAGGGCTTAGAATTTACCGCTATTTCATTGCAGGCAAAGGATTTGTTGTACAAACCGGGGCAAGTCAAATTTAATTTAGAAAGTACGTCCTTTGTGGAAGCAGGAGGTTTTTATTTAAAGAATTTTACCGCTCAGGTTTTGGCTGATAACCAATCTGCCCAACTTAGTAATGTAGCCGTTGAGGTAAACAATAGTTTTTTAAATGGAAGCTTTACTGTAAGCTATACTTCTCTGGAAACATTTGTTCAGAATCCGGAGCAAGGCGTACTTGATCTTCGTGTTCCCGATTTTCATGTTAATCTAGAGGATGTAGCACGTTTTAATGATAGCTTGGCGCAAAACCCTTATGTAATTAAAGCAGTAGAAAAGCCCATTATAGGGCAGCTTTATGCCAATGGAAATCTGGATGCTATTTTATTTAAAAATTCTAATGCTCGATGGGGAGAGGATACTGCTTTGGAATTTGAGGGAAGCCTTTTAAAAGTCCTGGGAGGTAGCGCTTTAGCTTATGATTTTGAAAACATAAAATTCCGGTCTGTGAAGGAAGATTTGGAAAATTTTCTTCCGCAGGAATTTAATATTTATCTTCCGGACACTGTTTTAATTAATGCAAAAGGCGCTGGAAATCTAAAAGAGATACATACTGAAATTGCATTAGAAACTACCTTGGGAAGCGCTCATCTGAATGCAGATATGGTTATTGCAGAACTATTTGAATTAGAGTCGCAATTGGTATTTGATGAACTTCAACTTGGGAAGCTACTTCAAAATGAGCAATTAGGCGAACTTTCTTCATCAATCACGCTAACCGGAAAAGGAAATAGTCTTAACGACCTGACAGCCCATCTTAAAGGTGATTTTTCCCGGTTACAAATTAATGGCTATGATTATGCCGGTCTACATCTGGAGGGCAGAACCCTTTTAGGAAAGGGAGATATTCTTCTAAGTTTTAAAGATGAAAATTTGGATTTTGAATCCAGAACGGCCATAGTTTTAGATTCATTAAATTCAAAAATACGTATGGATTTAAATCTTAAAGGAGCCGATTTACTAGCCTTAGGGTTCACCCAAAAGGATGTAAAGTTGAGTTCCGAATTGTATGTGAATTTCGATGGAAATACGAATAACTTTGATATATCAGGAGGCATATCCCAAGGAGTTATTGTTTTTGAAGAGGGGCAATATAATATAGATAAAACGGATTTTTCTGCATCAGCCCATGATGACAGAACTGCTCTGGAAATTAAGGGTACCATGTTAAATGCTTCGTTGCTTTCCAATACATCACCGGAGAAGTCGATAGCAGCCATTAAAAATCAATTGGGCTCCTATTTGTATGATAAACAGGAAGCAGACACTGTTTCAGGGTCACCGGTGATACTGGATTTTAAGATGTTGTTACGGCCTGAACGCTTTATGAACACAGGCTTGGTAAGTGGTGATACCCAATTGGATTCCATTACCGTTGCGGGAAATTTTAATTCGGACGCAAAATCATTGAATGCATCACTCCACATACCTCATGTTGCTTATGAAAGTGGCACGTTAGACAGTTTGCTTATTACGATTACCGGCGATGAATCAGAACTTGTTTTTTCCGCAGGATTGGCAGCTCTTGCCTATGATCCTTTAAATATAAAAAAGACAAATCTGACGGGAAGTCTAAAAGATAAAACCCTATCCTTTGGGTTTAATTCCTTTGATGACACAGAAAAACTGATGGGAGTTGATGGGTTATTTACCTTTTATTCTGATTCTAACTCACTTCGTTTTGATCCTTCAACATTAGTATTCAATAAGAATAAATGGACAATTCCAGCAAGCAACCTCTTGGTATTTGGGAAGGATAAGATCCAATTTCAGGATATGACCCTAGAGAGAAACGGAGAGAAACTTGCCTTTACTAACACCGTTTTAGGAATTGACGAGGAGCATATAGGCGTATTTTTTGAAAACTTCAGGTTGCAAACATTTCTTAGTTTTCTTAATCCGGATAAGGCTTTGGCCAGAGGGGTGGTAAAGGGAAACTTTATCCTGGTCAATCCGTTTGGCGCTTCCGGGGTGGTGGCCGACTTTGATATCGGGGAGTTTAGTGTACTGGAAAATGCTTTGGGAAACTTATCCCTAAACGCTTCGACAGAAGCATTTAGGGATTATGAGTTTAATCTGGCACTAAAGGATGGCGGAATGGATCTGGATTTAAATGGGGATTATGTTGCTGATGTTTTAGGAGCCCAATTGCATTTAGACTTAAAATTGAATGAATTACAAATGCAATTGTTAGAAGGCTTTTCCAAAGGGACTATTGAAGATGGAAAAGGCACTTTATCAGGAATTATTGAACTTAGGGGAACAACAGTTGCTCCCTTATACCAGGGAAACCTTTCTTTTGATGAGGTAAGTTTTAAAGTAGCGGCATTGAATGCCCTATTACAGATAAAAAATTCAACTGTTGAAATAGCCAATGAGCAATTGGCATTTAAAAACTTTGTTGTCCAAGACCTAAATAATAATAACTTTAGCGTAGATGGTTTAGTACGGTTTAAAGAAATTAGCAACCCTGCTTTTAATCTTGAATTTAAAACCAATAAGTTTCAACTTCTTAATTCCGGAAGGGAAGATAATGAACTTTTTTATGGTACCGCAGTTATAGATGCAGACATAAAGTTAAATGGAAATCTAAATCAACCTAAAATTGCTGGTAATTTAAGGGTAAGGGAAGAAACCAAAGTTACCTATGTGGTTCCCAAATCGCAATTGGACATAGAAGAGGCAGAAGGGGTTGTAATTTTTGTGAATCGGGCAGATCCCAATGATATTCTTACCCGAACAAAAGAGGAAGAATCCACCGAAGCATTTAAAGGTATTGATTTGCAGGCGATTATTGAAGTTGCTGACAACGCAATTTTAAATGTTGTTATTGATGAGCGGTCGGGAGATAACCTTCAGGTTTCGGGCAAGGCAGATTTAAACCTCAATATAGATCCCAACGGTATTGTTGGATTGTCCGGGCGGTACGTATTAAACTCAGGACATTATGAAACATCGCTTTATAATTTGGTAAAACGCCGGTTTGAAATCGAAGAGGGAAGTACCATAGTTTGGCGGGGAAATCCCTTGGATGCCGATTTAAATATTACAGCAATTTACAAGGTCTCTGCTTCCGCCTCGCCACTAATGGCTTCCTTAACTTCCGGACAAGATGCCAATGCTGTTGGTAAATACCGCCAAGTACTTCCGTTTTGGGTATATCTTAATGTTGAAGGTCAATTACTACGGCCGGAGTTGTCATTTGTATTAGATATGCCTCAGGATGAACAAGGAGCTCTTGGTGGGGCTGTTTATGCACAAATAAGACAGTTAAATACGCAAGAATCAGAACGGAACAAGCAGGTTTTCTCTCTGTTGACCTTAAATCGCTTTTTTCCTACATCGGGAAGTGACGGTAGTGGTGGTGGTACCGCAAGTTTGGCTCGAAACAATGTAAACCAAGTACTATCTGATGAATTGAATACCTTTTCGAATAGACTCATGGGAAATACAGGTTTCGAATTGGATTTTGACTTGGATAGCTTTACCGATTATCAGGGTGAAAATCCGCAAAATAGAACCCAATTGAATATAAATGCACAAAAGAAATTATTTAATGACCGACTGATTGTTACCGCCGGAAGTGCCTTAGATGTAGAAGGAAGCGCGCAACAGGGGGCAGAATCGGCACCAATTATTGGAAATATTAGTCTTGAGTATCTGTTGACCGAAAATGGGCAGTATCGTTTAAAAGGATTTCAGAAGAATCAATTTCAAAATATTATAGACGGACAATTAATTGTTACCGGGATAGCTTTGATTTTTAATCGGGAGTTTAATAGGTTTAGCGAATTATTTGCACCCATTGAAAAAGAAGAAGAGGAAACTGAAAAGGACATTCCTGCCACAAAAGATCAGGGGGAAACTGAGGGAAAGGAAAAAAGTAAAAATTTAGAATAGTGGATTTTGTAGCCATGAAAAGAAGTAGTGTTGCGTATAGTCTGGTTTTATTGGGCGTAACCCTATTTTGCTCTTGCAGTATAGGAAGATTTATTCCTGAGGATGAAATTCTCTATACCGGCGCAGAGTTAAAAACCACCTCAGATTCAAAACTTAAGGATTTTAAAAATGTTGAAAATGAGCTGAACGACCTTTTACAGCCGGAACCCAATTCAAAGTTATTGGGGATGCGTTTGGGCCTGTTTTATCATTATAAAGTAGCGGAAGGATCAGCCGGTTTTGTTACAAAGTGGCTTAATAAGAAGTTTGGCGAAGAGCCGGTCTATCTTTCTGATGTGGAAGTTGAAACAACAGAAAAACTAATAGCAAATCGTTTGGAAAACCGGGGGTTTTTCTACAATGAAGTCGATTCAGAAACAAAGATTTTTAAAAACAAGGGCAATGTTACCTATTCCGCCAAGATTCCGGAGCCTTATGTCTTACAAAACTATAGCTTGGAAAAAGATTCATTACAAGTATATGAAACTATTTCCGAAACCCTGGAAAGCACACTACTGAAACCCGGTAACAGGTTTGATCTTAATCTCATGAAAGCGGAACGCGAGCGAATAGACATTTATCTTAAGCAAAAAGGATACTATAATTTTAGTCCGGATTTTTTGCTATTTGAAGCAGACACCAATCAGTATACCACTAAGAAATTTGATCTTTTTTTAAAGTTAAAAAGAAATACACCCCTTAAAGCAACAGTTCCTTACAGCATTGATGAAATTGCTGTCTTTCCAAACTACGCCATACGAGATAGTCTGGACAACAAACAAAGCACTGTAAATGGTATCGATTTTTTTCAGGATGAAATCTTCTTTAAACCGGAGAAGTTAGCTCCTTATATTCTTCTGGAAGAGGGTCAATTATACAATGCAAATACCGCCAGATTAACAAGCAACCGGTTATCCTCTATAGGAAGTTACAAATATGTAAATACCCAGTTTAGCGAACAAGATACCATTATAGAAAGCAGTCAAACGGGAAGTTTAAAAGCGGATATATATCTTTCCCCATTGAACAAAAGAGCGTTACGAGCGGAGATGCAAGCCACCACCCAATCCAATGGTTTTGCGGGTCCTGGAATAGCACTTACATACACCAATAGAAATTTATTCAAAGGAGGGGAAACCTTGAGTTTAACGGGTAACTTTTCATATGCAGCACAACTCTCATCAGGAAAAAATTCCGGTCTGGCCACAATAGAAGCCGGGATGCACGCAGATCTTATTATTCCCAGTTTGGTTCCTTTTTCACCAAAACGATTTAATTATGCTGTCCCAAAGACCAAAATAAGTTTGGGGGGAAACCTACTTAGAAGAAGTGAATTATATACCCTAAACGGGGCAAATACATCATTTGGTTATACCTGGAACGCCAACAAGTACGTGTATCATGAACTTACGCCGCTGGGACTAAACTATGTAAATCTTTCAAGAACCACACCGGAATTTGAAGCCATTCTGGACCAGAATCCCTTTCTTAGAAATAGCTTTCAGCAACAATTTATTGCTGGTTTAACCTATACGTTTACCTACAATGAAATCGGGGATGCTTCCAAAAAGAATCCGTTTTATTTTTCAACGAACATAGATATGGCAGGTAATTTATTAAATCTGTTTAGCGGAGGGAGCCAGGAAGTGTTGGGTTTAGAATACGCTCAGTATTCTAAGGCAGACGTAGATTTCAGATTTTATTTTAGATGGGCCAAGGAGCGCACTTTGGTAACGCGTTTATTTGCCGGTTTGGGAATCCCTTATGGAAATTCCGAAACCTTGCCTTTTGTAAAACAATATTTTTCGGGGGGACCTTATAGTGTCCGAGCTTTTAGAATTAGATCTCTGGGACCGGGAACTTTTAGTTCTACTCAGGGAGTTGGTAATTCATTTTTTGATCAATCCGGGAATTTGCGCCTGGAAGGTAATTTGGAATATCGCTTTCCACTATGGTCTTATTTAAAGGGGGCTTTTTTTGCAGATGCCGGAAACGTGTGGTTAACAAAAAGCATTGAGCTAGATGAAAATGCTTCCGAAGAAAGCAGAATTTTCAATGAAGATTTAAGTACGCAAGGAAAATTTGGTAAGGATTGGGCAAACCAGCTTGGTATTGGAGTAGGCTTTGGACTCAGACTGGATATCCAGAGTTTTGTTATCCGTTTAGATTTGGCAACTCCGGTTCATATTCCCTATTTGCAGGAAGGGGAGCGTTGGACCTTACCATTTGCAAAAAGAGTAGATGATAATTTTATACTCAATTTTGCCATTGGTTATCCTTTTTAAGGCCTGTAGTTGTCCAACAGAGTATAAAGGTTTTCCCAGAGGAACAATATTAAAGGCTTCCTAGAAGGTTTCTCCATCCGTTTCCTGATTCTTCCAAAACAAGTTCAAGAGTTATTTCTAAGCTCCACGACTCTTAAACCATTTACCAAATACTTTTAAAACAACTAAAATTCATTAGCTTAGTGATGTTAACAAAGTGGAACTATGAACGCTGGGGATCACAAACACTGCCATTGTGCTTTATTATGAAAAACCTTTTTACTTTACTTGTAATTTTATCAAATTCGTTTGTTAGTGCTCAAGACGTGAACATCGAAACCCTAGATAAGATTTTTACTGAAGGAAAATCCTATATTGAACCACTAAAAAACGGCCAAATAGAGCACTTAAAAAATGTGAAGCCACCAAAAGACACTTGGGTATTTTCCAAATTAGAAGATTATAAACAGAATTTAGGTTCGGACCAAATTCTTTACGGTAGCATAATTATGCCTGGAGTAAATGATTCTACATACTCATATAATCTATTCGCATATGATATAAAAAGAGAAGCTTATTATTTCGTAGCAATAGTTTCATATGATGTTCTTGAGAATGATGTTAAATTCGATAATGCGTTTTTGTTTACTGAAGAACGAAGCTTAAAAGACTGGTGGAGTACAACATTCAAATTCTATCAAAGTGAGAAGATAAAAACTATATCTAAAGAGTACATTTTTGAAATTTGTCCACCACCCCCTTTTAAGGATTAACAGATAAATTTAAAATTAAATTCCCCCCTTAGCACTCCTCCAATGTCATTAAGTAAAGGTTCTTTCGGCACACAATTCTAAACACCAAAAACAGGATTTATCCCATTTTAAACATCTTCTCCCGTATCTCATTCAGGCATAAATTTCCCAAACTACCCTCATGGGTATGTTTAATATCGCGTTTTGGGGAAAAAGTACCCTCATTAATTTCCTTACCCATTTTCTTATACGCATCCCGGAAAGGCATGCCGCTCAGAACCAATTCGTTTAAGGTATCTACACTAAAGAGATAATCATATTTTGAATCTTCTAAAATGGTTTCATTCACACTAATTTCTCTAAGACTAAAAGTCAAAATTTCGATACAAGCTTTTATATCCTGTATAGCAGGCACAATGACGTCTTTTACCAATTGTAAATCCCGGTGATACCCGCTGGGGAGATTATTTATGATTAAAGTCAACTGATTGGGAACGGCTTGCAATTTGTTGCACTTGCCACGTACCAGTTCAAACACATCAGGGTTTTTCTTATGCGGCATAATGCTGGAACCCGTAGTTAATTCATCCGGAAAAGAAATAAAATTAAAATTCTGACTCATATACAAGCAGATATCCATCGCCATTTTGGATAGCGTTGCAGCAATACTACTGATACCAAAAGCGGTTGCCTTTTCTACTTTTCCCCGACCCATTTGTGCCGCAACCACATTGTATTTTAAAGTTTCAAAGCCCATTTCCTTTGTTGTAAAGGTACGGTCCACCGGAAAAGAACTGCCATACCCTGCTGCACTGCCCAGCGGATTCTGATCGGCTATTTTATAGGCCGCATCTATAAAATATAGATCGTCTATTAAACTTTCTGCATAAGCAGAAAACCACAGACCAAAAGACGAAGGCATAGCTATTTGCAAATGAGTATACCCTGGCAATAAAATGGTTTTGTATTTATCTGCGAGATTGAGCAACAAATCAAACAGTGTTTTGGTTTGTTGTTTTATTTCTGAAAGCTCATTCTTTAAATACAAGTGCATAGCGACCAAAACCTGATCGTTTCTGGAACGTGCAGTGTGAATTTTTTTTCCGGTATCCCCTAATTTTTCGATAAGAAGAAATTCTATTTTGGAGTGCATGTCCTCAAAGGTATCTTCAATCGTAAAAGTGCCATGGTCAATTGTTGTGGCAATTAGGTTGAGTTCAGCAACTAAGTCCTCCACTTCAGACGGAGTAAGCAAGCCGATTTTGCCCAGCATTTTAGCATGCGCCTTGGAAGCAATTACGTCATATTTCGCCAAAACCAAATCCAGTTCCCGGTCATTGCCTACTGTAAAATGGTCTATCTTTTTATCTGTACTAAATCCTTTATCCCACAGTTTCATAAGTATAGTATTGAGCTATTAGTATTGAGTATTGAGGAGTTAGAATGGACAATGTTTTTTCTCTATACTTTGTACTCATTACTTACTTCTCCTTTAAAAATCCCTCCAAAATTTTAATATAGATGTCAATCCCTACTTCAATTTCCTTTACATAAAT
This sequence comes from Arenibacter sp., assembly GCA_041747755.1. Taxonomy (GTDB): domain Bacteria; phylum Bacteroidota; class Bacteroidia; order Flavobacteriales; family Flavobacteriaceae; genus Aurantibrevibacter. The sequence goes on from JBGTEN010000087.1 coordinate 17,878, forward strand.
AAACTCATCTGCCGAATGGGATCGGGTGCTGTCACCGGGTCCCAGCTTTAAAGACTGACAACTGAGTGTCGCCTGATCTGATAAGGTGGGGGAACCGTAGGTATTTCTACCCAATGCTACTCCTGCTTTCACCAATGGATGATCCGGATCAATAGAAGACGAATTCAGTCGTAATGAGCGCTCTTTTAATTCACATGGGGCTTGGTCCTTTAAAATCCTTGCTATTTCTTTATTGGTATAACAATCATTAACCCGAACATCGATAACCAGATGTACTTCTGCAGGGACTACATTATGCTGACTTCCTCCACTGATTTGTGTCACGGTAAGCTTCACCGGACCCAAT
>JBGTEN010000088.1:0-2967 GCA_041747755.1 Arenibacter sp.
ATCCGGGCCTTTTGGATGTTTCCAATTGGTTCCAATTTTCCACTGCCACCACTGAGAAAAATCGATTAGATTGGTCAAAGGTTGGTCGGATTTTATAAAAAGTAAGGATCCCGGTTGCAAAATGGAGTCATGGGGTTTAGGAGTTCCGAGGGGCAATTGCTTTTGCATTTCTTCCCAGTTAATTGGACGCTCGGCAATAGTAATATATCCTGTTTCTTGGACAAATTGCGTAAATTGTGCGTTGGTTACCTCTGCTCGGTCCATAAAAAACCCATCTACAACAACCCTGTGAGCAGGTTTTTCATGGTGCATTGCCATCTCATCTTGCGGAACTGCCCCTTGCATAAATTCGCCACCAGGCACCCATACCATGCCCTGTGGGGTATTTTGTGTATCTGGTTCCGAATACTGCTCTTTTTGCTCATTTTGGACACGATCAGGTTTGCATTGCATTAGGATCAAGATAAGGCTAAACCAAAAAAAACGCATTTTAGCATTAAACATAAGTATCTAAATTTGAAGCATATCTTACTAGAGTTTCCTATCACCAAGAGCCTGCGGTTAAGACCAATTCTGCGATAGACCTTAAATTCAAAGGTAAAAACTTTCCATTTATTTTGCCGGCATAAAACCAAAAAAGGCCTCCAGCTTGAGTTGAAGGCTTTTGTCCCAAGTTTTAGGCAGCGAGACTCGAATCATAAGGCATAAATATTAAATTTGAGCATAATCCCCGAACCTACCACCAAGAAATTTGAATATTATTTGGAAACCTCTTAAAACCAAAAAAGCCTCCAACTTGCGTTGAAGGCTTTTGCGGTCCGGACGGGACTCGAACCCGCGACCCCCTGCGTGACAGACGATTAAAATTGCATTTCATTCAGTGTCATTTGTTATCATTTATGCTGATTATCAGTACTTTATGATTTGTATATTTGTAATGGCTGTCATCAAATATGGTTCTAAAATCCAATTTGTTGTACCTATGTTGTACCCATTTAACTAAACGCTATGTCAAGTATTAAGATTGTTTTACGAAAAAAAGGGCTTTCGGATGGCACTTATCCGGTCTGTTTACGGATTACCAAAGATAGAAAAACTATATATTTCAACACGATTTATAAAAGCTCTGAAAGAGAATGGGATTCTAATGCAGGTTGCTTTAATAAAAACTACCCTGATTACATTCAAAACAATTTGCTACTCCTAAAAATAAAGTCACGTGCACTTAAGGTGTATTCGGATCTTGATTTGGAAAAGGAATATTTCAATCTAGATGATTTTAGTCGGCGTTTTCGCGTAGACTCTAACCCAGCAAATGATTCGGTTTTCCTTTTTTGGGAGGAAATAGTATCAGAACTGAAACTTGGGGGAAGAATGGGTAATGCTACTATGTATGAGGAAACAATGAAATCAGTAAAACAATTTTGTGGGTATAGAAAAATTAAGTTTCCGGATATTACCAATGCCTTTTTAAATAAATACGAAGCATGGCTTCGTTCTAGAGGAGGAACAGATGGGGGAATCAGTATAAAACAAAGGACTTTAAGAGCTTTGTACAACAAGGCCATTGAAAGGAATATTATAAAAGACCTGAATCACCCCTTTAAGACCTATAAGATTTCAAAACTTAAAGGGCAAGGTATTAAAAAGGCCCTAGACTTTGATCAGGTTGTCAAAATTGTCAATTTCAATGTAGCTAGATATCCACATTTAACGTATGCCAGAAACTATTTTGTATTCAGCTTTTACACTAGGGGAATGAATTATACCGATATGATGGTGCTAAAATGGCAAGATGTCGACGTAACAACCATTTCCTATATTCGAAATAAAACCAAGGGTAGGTTTGTCCTTACGATTCTTCCTCCAGTACAAGAAATCCTCAACTATTACAAACAGCACGCATTACCTACAAAATATGTGTTTCCTATTCTTTTAAGAGATGGTTTAACCCCGGCTCAAATTGATCACCGCAAAAAGAAGACCCTGGCCAAATATAATCGTGACTTAAAAGAAATAGCAGGGCTCTGCGGGATTAACAAATCCTTATCTAGCTACGTGGCTCGACATAGTTTTGCAAATTGTTTAAAACAAAAAGGAGTAGCTACGGATATTATTGGAGAATCCCTAGGGCATAAAGATTTGACCACAACTCAGGTCTATTTAAAGGAATTGGGAAGTAGCGTATTGGACGAGGCTGTAGAACTTCTTCTTTAAGTCCATAAAGTTAGTTGTTCATTTAACATTTATGATAGTAAGCCAAAAAACCCATTTTATATTATATACTCTGAATAATTTCAAATTTCAAATTGGCTATGTTTCATACTTAATCCCTATATATTCATTTTTGGAAGTTGCTCATATAATCCTGCCAGATTACCAAAACATATTTTTCCTTACCACTTTCGTTCTTTTTCAAGAACCCGTACTCGTATACAAAAAGGTAGACTTCCCCTCTTTGGTTTTTCCAAAAGTGCGTAAAGAATTTTGGATTGAAACCAAGTTCTATTAGCCTATCAGATCTTACTGTGACCTTTCCACCTTTATTGAACTGTTTCAAGATCTTACGATTCAACCTAAGCTGATTATCTACTTTATTATAAAAACGGTCCGGCTCTTGCCTTGACCTATCGTATTGATAGGCACTCTTACAATGTAAATTGCAATATTTCTTATCTGTCCTTCCGGTTAGTTCATTTTTACAATATAGGCACTCTTGCTGTATTCTCATCGAATTTCAATTTAAGCGAATATGTATGCGAACATTATTCGATTAAGATACGTTTAAATTATTTTTTATTATGAAATTACCATAAAAAACATAATATGTACAAAGGCAGAAGCATAACCTTGAAACATCTAATGATAGATGGCGCAAAGCAAATAGGTCTACAGTTCGCTAACGACAAGGTTATCCTTGCCCTATCAAATTCTTTGTCCGGTATTGCTTGGTCCGACACGTTCAAT
>JBGTEN010000089.1:0-4045 GCA_041747755.1 Arenibacter sp.
GTTACAAGGGAACTACAACACTTGCTTATTGACTTGCCCTCGGTGGATAAGGAAAAAGATCAGGGAGCACTTTTGGCGCACAAGGCCTTTTGGAATTTTGACGGGGAATTGCGCCACAATGCAACGATAACTGAATTTATATTTGTAGACAATTCCATTAAGGATGGCAGCTATTTTTTAAATTTGCAAATAGCACCTTTTGAAAATGACGCCAGCCCCAGCCGGCCGGTGCTTTATAAAATTTTACAGCCATAGAAAACCCAAGGTAGTAAGGAAGGAAAAAACCATCAACCGACAACGAACAACAAGCAACCAACAAAGAGTCTCAGTCCACAGTAGGCAGTTTTCGAAAGTACGAAGTTTAAAATTGAACTTGAAACCAGAAACAAGAGAAACGGACAACCATCAACGAACAACCAACAATGAAATAAAAATATGAAGACGGTTTTAAAATTAGAGGAACTGCTTATGTTTGCCCTCGGGATCTATCTTTTTTCGTTGCTGGAATATTCATGGTGGTGGTTTGTGGCGCTTTTATTAACCCCGGATATTGGGATGTTGGGCTATCTTTTTGGGAATCGAATAGGTGCAGCCAGCTATAATTTGTTTCACCATAAGGGCCTTGCCATAGTATTTTACCTTGTTGGCAGCCATCTTTCGATATCTTTGTGGCAGCTGGTAGGAATTATATTATTTTCCCACGCTTCTTTTGATCGTATTATGGGCTATGGCTTAAAGTATGATAAGGGATTTAAGTTTACACATTTGGGGGAAATAGGACAAACGAATAAATGATATGCTGGAAGCTTTTTTGGGTCTCCTTTTAGGGGCCATACTTATGTATTGGATTTTTTCCTTTTTTCGATCTAAGAAAAGCAAGGAACTTACCGAGCATCAATCTGTGATATTATTGGAAAAGATACGCAGTGTCTGTAAACTAATTTCGGTAGAAGGGGATTTCGCCGAAATCTATCGCTATGAAAATACAAAGGAGCGCTTTTTAAGTCTGGTAAGTAGCCGGAAAAAGGCGTTGATCATCATCAATGCAAAGGCACATATTGGATACGACTTAAAAAAAGTGCTGATGCATGCCGACACGGGAAAGAAAAAAATTATACTCACCAATTTTCCCGAGCCTGAAGTGCTTTCTATAGAGCCGGATTTGCAGTTTTATGACATTCAGAACGGAATGTTCAATTCCTTTTCCCCGGACGATCTTACCTCATTAAATCAGGAGGCAAAAAAACACATCCGAGAGAAAATACCCCAAAGCGGATTAATGCTTACGGCCAGAAAAGAAGCACTACAGGCTGTGCTTTTAATAGAAAAAATTGTGGAGACCATTGGCTGGAAACTAGATTACTCAGCCTTGGAAATAAGCAATCGTGAGAAACAAATTTTAGAAGATTAACGAGTAAAAATAGGATACTATTCAGTTGGAAGATGGAATTCGGAGGGCAGGAGTCAGAAAATACGAAATTAGAAATACGAAGGGACGTACAAAATGTACAAAAAGCCAACAGTCATCGGCCAATAGCTAACAACTAGCAGCCATCAGCCAAAAAAGTCAGGAGTCATAAATTAGAAGTTGAAAGGGGGAAGTCTGTGTAGCGTTTATGGGTAAAATTAACTAAATTGTGCGCACAATACAATAACTTTGATCTGCCGACTTCGGTCTTCTGACTAATCAATTTCAAAAGAGCAAAAAAACAAGAAAAAATGAAAAAACAGTTAAGTATTATAGTATTTTTAACCATCACCCTATTTAGTTACAGTCAAGATAAAAACACTATGAAAGAATTTGATTCCAATTTTGCACACAACGTCTATTTCTGGTTAAAAAATCCGGATAGCACAGAAGACAGAGCTAAGTTTGAAACTTCTCTAAAAAAGTTTTTAGGGAGTTCCAAATATGCCAAAACAGGATTTATTGGTGCCCCACCAAAAGCAACCCGTGATGTAGTCGATGGCTCTTTTACGTATTCCATGGTGGTTACTTTTGATTCCGCTGCTTCACAGGAAGCCTATCAAACAGAGGATGTACACTTAACTTTTATTGAAGAATCCAGCAGCCTTTGGAATAAGGTGATTGTATACGATGCTATCGGTATCTAAGCCTTGAAGATGGTTACTTACCGTTTGGCAAATACCGCCGATTTCGTAGAAATCGCAGCATTGCATGCCAAGAGTTGGCAGGAAAATTACAGGGGATCATATAGTGACCGTTTTTTGGATCATGAGGTGCATCAGGATCGTGCTGAGGTATGGGAAAAGCGGTTGACTACCCCGGCGGCAAATCAGTTTACTGTATTAGCTGAACAGGATGGGAAACTTGTGGGATTTGCCTGTGCCTTTTTGGATGCCGATTCTGAGTATGGTACATTAATCGACAACCTACACGTTTCCAAAGAAACCAAAGGCAAAGGAATTGGCAAAGAATTGATCCGTAAAGTCGCAGCCAAATCGGTTGAAAATAACCCACTATCCAAAGTCTATTTATGGGTTTTGGAGGCCAACAAGAAGGCTTTTGAATTTTATATCCATTTTGGAGCAGAGCACGTAGAAACTACACTTGCCGATGATATTGGGGATAAGGCTGTTGCCGTTTGTCGCATGGTTTGGGAAACTCCTGAGAACCTTATAGCTTCGTAAAAAAGGTAGGGTTATGAATATCGAAGAATTCCGTAATTATTGTCTAGCCAAAAAAGGGGTGACTGAAGAATTTCCCTTTGATGAAAGCACCTTGGTCTTCAAGGTCATGGGAAAGATGTTTGCTTTGACTTCTTTAGACCGAATTCCTTTGCAAGCCAGTTTAAAATGTAATCCGGAAAGGGCTCTGGAGCTGAGGGAGATTTATGATGGCAGCATTACAGGCGCATATCATATGAATAAAACGCATTGGAATACGCTGCATTTGGAGGAAAACCTACCCCAAAAATTAATTTGGGAATTAATAGACCACTCCTATGATTTAGTAGTAGCCGGATTAACCAAAAAGTTAAAGACGGATTTGGAGGGCTTATAAGGATTGCTATTGATATCTTTGCACTTTTAGCAATCCGGTAGCATAAAATACCTAAATGACAGATCCCATTTCTTATTATGAGCAGCAGGTAGAAATCCATTCTACGCGCCTTGACAAACTTAAAAAGCAACTTTATGCCTCCAGTATGTTACGTCTGGCTCTATTTCTTCTGTTGGTTTTTTTAGTGTATTTTACATTTTGGAATACCCAATTGGTTTTGGGCATTGTTGTTTTAGGCGTTGCGCTTTTTCTTTTTTTGGTGTCCCGACATACCCGGTTGCAATATCTTCGTGACAAGACCAAGGCACTTGTCGATATTAATACTACAGAACTTGAGGTGCAAAACCGCAATTTTCATCATCTACCCGAAGGAAATGAATTTAAAGATTCCGCCCATTATTTTAGTCAGGATATTGATTTGTTCGGTCGGGGCTCTTTTTATCAATATGCCAATCGCACCGCTTTACCAAATGGGAGTGCTACCTTGGCAGCCTTATTTACTGAGAATTCAATAAATCAAATTGTCAAGAAACAGAAGGCGATTCAGGAACTGAGCGAACTCCCTGAATGGCGGCAGGAGTTTTCCGCTGTATCTTCTCTCGTCCATACCACTACCGAGACAGCCGCTATTGTCGCATGGTTGGAAAAATATACCTCCTTTGTACCTAGGATTATAAAATACCTTCCTCTCATTTTTTCAGTAAGCTCCATGGGAATTTTTACACTGATTTTCTTTTCCCTCGTGCCTACAAGTTTACTTCTCATTTGGCTTTTAATAGGCCTTAGCTTTTCCTTTTATTTCTCCGGGAAGATTGTCAAATTGGCGGCTTACACCGGGAAGATTCAAAGTACGTTTGGGCAATATCAACAGTTGATATTGCAATTGGAAGGTATCCAATTTCAATCTTCTTTGTTAAAAGAAAAGCAACAACAGCTCATCCAATCAGAAAAGAAAACTTCTGTAGTGCTCAAAACCTTTGCTGATTTACTTCATACGTTGGACCACAACAACAATATGCT
>JBGTEN010000090.1:0-34810 GCA_041747755.1 Arenibacter sp.
TTTGGATTATTTCCAAAAAAAAGTTGGGAATATTTCCATAATTAGGAAATAATCCATAAATTTGGAGTAATTACTAAATAGAGCACTATGGATACTTCTACAACATTGGTTTACGACGGTTCTTTTAACGGCTTTCTAAGCTGTATCTATATCGCCTTTGAAAAAAAGGGGACGATTACTGCAATTAAAAAGTCGGGTACCGGAGAACAAGAACTATTTAAGCATGAGCAATTTGTACCAACCGACATTGCATTGGCAAAGTTAGTTTGGAACGGTATCAGTCAAAAAAAGCACGCTGCTATCAAAACCATTTACTTCGCCTTTTTAAGCGAAACTGAAGGTATTGAGATGCTTCTTTATGCCTTTATACGTTATGTTATGGGGGTTGCCGGGCCGGAGGAACTTCCTGCAATGCATCAAATAGGTCTTACCCTGAGCCAATTAGAAGAAAAAGTAGAAAAAGAAAAGCGAAGAATGGAGGCTTTTGTTAGCTTTCAACTTCGGGAAGACAAGGTATATTTTGCTGAGGTAAAACCCAAGTACAACGTATTACCACTACTATCCAAGCATATAAAAACGATGTATAAGGATATGGAATGGCATATTTTTGACCTTAAACGCAATTTTGGAATTGGGTTTAATCAAGGGAAACTAGAGTTCACCTCAGGAAATGCAAAAATGAGTCAGGCGGTATAATACGCTAAAAACTCCTATTTCGTTTTCTCGCCTACAAAATGATCACTTTGATTTTTAAACAAGACATTAAAGGTAGTAAGACTACCGTAAATTCGGGTGATATATTGTTGTAATTCTACCTTATCCTGATCATCCAAAGTGGTACTAGCATTTATTTTTTGTTCCATGACCCGAATCCGGTCTCGTACCATTACAATTTTATGAAAAAAGGTATCAATGGGCACTTCTTTATCGGTTAAATTGGCATCTCCCGGTTTTAAGAGTAAACTGCCTCCTTTCCACTTGTCGGCAATAGGGGTAATTTGAGAAGCATCACTCCAACGACGCAATATCGCTATTAAGGATTGCTCTACTTCGGAAAAACTTATGGCATCTACCTCATCTTCTACTAATTCTATTATTTCGAAATCGGAATTTAAAGCTATGGTTTCCAATCCGCTTTCTATAAAAGTTACCCAATAATGTTTGGAGGTTACGTTGGTAACAACTCCTTTTCCAAAATCTTTGTGGTCAATACGGGATCCTATTCCTAATAGCTGCATTTTTTTTATTTTTAATTTGAGTGGACTAATTTAGGGCGAAGCTTTCAATTAACAAAAATCTAAGTTAAGCTAACTTCGTTTTTGTTTCCAAAATTGTAACTTCGCCTCTTTGCTATTGAAAATGATGAATTACGAGGATAATATCGAGGTTAAGGGCGCTCGCGTTCATAATCTTAAGAATATTGATGTGAATATCCCCCGAGGAAAATTGGTGGTCATTACCGGTCTATCCGGCAGTGGTAAATCTTCCCTTGCTTTTGATACTATTTATGCAGAAGGTCAGCGACGCTACATCGAAACCTTTTCGGCCTATGCAAGACAGTTTTTAGGAGGTTTGGAACGCCCGGATGTGGATAAAATAGATGGCCTTTCCCCTGTAATTGCCATAGAACAAAAAACCACTTCCAAATCACCCCGTTCTACTGTGGGCACCATTACTGAAATTTACGATTTTCTACGCCTCTTATTTGCCAGAGCTGGAGATGCCTACAGCTACAACACCGGGGAAAAGATGGTGAGTTATAGCGATGAGCAAATAAAGCAGCTAATAAAGGACGATTACATAGATAAAAAAATAAATATTTTGGCTCCGGTGGTAAAGTCCAGAAAGGGTCACTATCGGGAGTTGTTCGAGCAAATTGCCAAACAGGGTTTTTTAAAGGTTAGGGTGAATGGCGAAATCATGGATATCGTTAAGGGAATGAAAGTAGACCGGTACAAGACACATGATATTGAGATTGTTATAGACCGCTTAAAGGTTGTTGATTCTGACGATTTGGATAAGCGCATTTCTGAAACCATCAACACAGCCATGTATAGTGGTGACAATGTGCTCATGGTTCTTGAGGAAGGCGCCACAGAACCCCGTTATTTTAGCCGAGATTTAATGTGCCCAACTACGGGAATAAGTTATCCGGTTCCCGAGCCCAATACGTTTTCTTTTAACTCTCCTAAAGGAATGTGCCCTTATTGCAACGGCTTAGGTCATGTCTATGAAGTAAATGAAGACAAGATTTTTCCAAACAAGAATCTTTCCATCAGCGCCGGGGGAATTGCACCATTAGGCGAATATAAAAAGTCCTGGGCATTTAAGCAGATAGAAACCATTGCCCAACGCTATAATTTTGAACTAACGGATGCTATTGCTACTATCCCTGAGGAAGCTTTGGATATTATTCTAAATGGAGGAGAAGATCGGTTTGAAGTAGATTCCAAAACATTGGGAATAAAACGCGAATATAAAATAGACTATGAAGGGATTTCCAATTTTATAAAAAACCAGTTTACGGAGTCAGATTCTACTGCCATAACCCGGTGGGCAAAAGACTTTATGGACAAGGTACGTTGTCCTGAGTGTAAGGGAACTCGACTACAAAAGGAAGCACTTTATTTTAAAATAGCAGAAAAAAACATTGCGGAACTATCCAATTTGGATATTACGGATTTAGCTATTTTCTTCCGCAATATAGAGCAGAAGCTAAGTAAGGATCAGGTGAAAATAGGGGAAGAAATTCTAAAAGAAATTCGGGCTAGAATACAGTTTTTACTGGATGTTGGGTTGGATTACTTGTCGCTTGGACGCAGCTCTAAATCACTCTCAGGTGGGGAAGCACAACGCATTCGTTTGGCTACTCAGATTGGTTCCCAATTGGTGGGAGTCCTCTACATTTTGGATGAACCTAGTATTGGGTTGCATCAGCGAGATAATGACAGATTAATTAGTTCCTTAGAATCACTTCGCGATATTGGGAACTCTGTTTTGGTTGTGGAGCACGACAAAGATATGATTGCCCGGGCGGACCATGTAATTGATATTGGACCTAAAGCAGGGAAGCATGGAGGAGAAATTATCTCTGAAGGTAAACCCGAAGATTTGCTAAAACACCATACGCTCACTGCTGATTATATGACCGGAGTTCGTAGTATTCAGATTCCAAAAAAGCGAAGAAAAGGAAATGGCAAGTCCATAGTACTTACCGGCTGCACCGGAAATAATTTAAAAAATGTTACCATAGAAATACCATTGGGTAAGATGATTGGTGTTACAGGGGTTTCGGGAAGCGGGAAATCTACGCTAATTAATGAGACCCTCTACCCTATCATGAATGCCCATTACTTTAATGGGGTAAAAAAACCCATGCCTTATAAAAGTATTACGGGGTTAGAACATATAGATAAGGTTATAGATATCAATCAATCCCCAATCGGAAGAACACCGCGTTCTAACCCTGCGACATACACCGGCGTTTTTAGTGAAATCCGCACCTTATTTTCGCAAAGTCCGGAGGCGGCTATCCGTGGATATAAACCGGGTAGGTTCAGCTTTAATGTAGCCGGGGGTCGCTGCGAAACCTGTCAGGGTGGTGGTCTCCGAGTCATAGAAATGAATTTTTTGCCGGATGTTTATGTAGAATGCGAAACATGTAACGGAAAACGCTTTAACAGAGAAACTCTGGAAATAAGGTTCAAAGGAAAATCAATCTCGGATATTCTGGAAATGACCATTGATGAGTCGGTTGACTTTTTCGAAAATATTCCTAAAATTCACAGAAAATTAAGTACTGTACAGGATGTGGGTCTCGGCTATATTTCATTAGGGCAGCAATCTACAACCTTGTCGGGTGGAGAAGCACAACGAATAAAATTAGCCACTGAGCTGTCCAAAAGGGATACCGGAAATACTTTTTATATCTTGGATGAGCCTACAACAGGGTTGCATTTTGATGATATACGTGTTTTAATGGATGTGCTCAACAAATTGGTGAACAAAGGAAATACAATTCTTATCATAGAACACAACCTGGATGTTATAAAAACCGTAGATTATGTAATTGATATCGGATATGAAGGTGGTCGTGGAGGTGGAATGATAGTTGCTATGGGTACCCCAGAGGAAGTTTCAGAAGATAAAAAAAGTTATACAGCTAAATATTTGAGAAAAGAACTAGGTTTACCAAGTTTAGTTGAAATTTAAATTACCTAGGTAGTGCCCTGTAAGCTGTAATAATTTAAATGATAAAAAAGTCTAGTACGCTTAAACAGATTTAAAATGAGAAAAGAACAGCACCACAAAGGATGGAATGAAATAAAGACAAATGATTCTTGGGCCATTTTTAAAATAATGGGTGAGTTTGTCAGTGGTTTTGAAAAAATGAGTGCTATAGGTCCCTGCGTGTCCATTTTTGGTTCTGCTCGTACCACAGAAGAAGATCCCTATTACGAACTTGCTGTGAAAATTGCCAAAAGTGTTTCTGAAGCAGGGTATGGTATTATCACTGGCGGCGGCCCTGGAATAATGGAGGCCGGTAATAAGGGTGCACATTTGGCAGGAGGCACTTCTGTCGGATTAAATATTGACCTTCCTTTTGAGCAACATGATAATCCTTATATCGATTCCGATAAAAGTTTGGATTTTGACTATTTCTTTGTCCGTAAAGTGATGTTTGTGAAGTATTCACAGGGATTTGTAGTGATGCCCGGAGGGTTTGGCACTTTAGATGAATTATTTGAAGCCATGACCCTTATACAAACACACAAAATTGGAAAATTCCCTATTATTTTGGTTGGCACCGATTTTTGGAAAGGCCTCATAGATTGGATAAAAGAGGTAATGCTGAAAGCAGGAAATATAAGCCCTAATGACTTAAATCTCATTAAGATCGTAGATACAGAAACCGAAGTTGTAGAAATTATTGATTCTTTTTATAAAGGACGCACGTTGAGTCCAAATTTTTAATTGTACATGCGCCTTTACAGATCTTTTCATTTCTTTATTTTTTTGAGTATAGCTTTGCTTTTAGCAGGCATTACTGAGGTCTTTGGGCAACATACTAATGCTATCTCTGCTAATTTAAATGGAGAAACCAAGGAAATTCAAATCAGACAAGAATTTACCTATGTAAACAATACCAAGGACACTTTGGGAGTGCTGTATTTTAATGATTGGGCCAATTCATATGCTAATAAAAATACTGCTTTAGCCAAGCGTTTTGCAGAAGAGTTTAAGAAAAGTTTGCATCTGGCAAAGGATAATGAAAGGGGCAGCACCCAAATTATGAGCGCCGTTGATAGTGACTATGTTGGTTTGCTTTGGGAAAGAACATCGGGAAGTGATTTGTTGAGAATAAGCCTTAATAGTCCACTTTTACCCTGGTCATCTGCCAAAATTTTCTTAACCTATACCGTTAAGCTTCCACCTAATAAGTATACCCCTTATGGTTACAGTAGCAGGAATGAGTTTTATTTAAAAGATTGGTACCTTACTCCTGCGGTTTATTCAGATGAAGGAAAATGGCAATTGTACTCCAACAATAATCTCGAAGATTTGTATACTGGGATTACTGAAACTCAAATAAACTTTATTTTTCCTAAAGAATTGTTTTTAGCTTCAAATTACGAGTACCACAGCATAACAAGTTTTCCTCAGGGTCAGCAGGTAACGCTTAATGGTTTTAAGCAGAGTAGCTGCGAGCTAATTTTAAGTCCAATAAAGAGGTTTTCAAAGCATGTTACTCCTAGGCTAACTTTTGTTACCGACATTGAAACAGCTAAATATGATGAAATTAGCAAGGGTATTTCAATGACAAGGATAGGGGATTTTATTTACGAAACACTAGGTGATTACCCGCACCATCAATTATTTGTGAGTGAGATGGATTATGCAAAGAATCCGCTTTATGGCATTAACCAATTACCACCTTTTATTCGTCCCTATCAAGAAAGATTTCAGTTTGAAATGAAATTCTTAAAAACCGCATTAAACAGCTATTTACGTGAAACCTTATTTTTAAATCCAAGAAAAGAAAAATGGATTTCAGATGCTATTTCAAATTATTTAATGATAGCATTTGTTGAAAAATACTACCCAAATCAAAAATTATTAGGTAATCTTTCCAACATATGGGGCATCAGGGGTTTTCACCTAGCTCAAATGCATTTTAACGATCAATATGCGTTGTTATATATGATCTCCGCTAGGAGAAATACAGATCAGTCTTTAGTTACCTCTGGAGATTCTTTGATAAAGTATAATCATAAAATCGCAAACCGGTTTAAAGCGGGATTAGGAATTGCATATTTAGCTGATTTCATGGGAAAAGAACGTATAGAAGCTAACTTGAAAACCTTCGCCAATACATTTAAACTGAAACCGGTTCGCAGTGAAGATTTTAGGGAGTTTATGGCCCAGAATACAGAAAAAGAAATCGATTGGTTTTTTGATGATTATGTGTCCACTAGTAGGCAAATAGATTTTAAGATAAAAAAAGTAGAAAAGACAGAAGATTCGTTGACAGTCCGCATACGAAATAAAGAGGGTACCAATGTTCCGATATCCCTTTTTGGACTGCAAAAGGATTCCGTAGTTTCTAAATATTGGTTATCCAACATTGTTGATGAGAAGCTATTTACCATTCCAAGAAATGGTGAAGATAGACTTGTTTTGAATTATGATCAAAAAATCCCTGAGTTTAATCAACGGGATAATTGGAAATCACTGAATGGATTTCTTTCCAGCAATAAAAAACTAAAATTTCAGTTCCTTAAGGATGCGGAAAATCCCTATTATGAGCAGATTTTTTATATGCCCATAATGAATTTTAATATTTATGATGGTCTCTCTCCCGGACTTAGATTGACCAACAAAACCCTTTTACAGCGCCCTTTTATCTTTGATATTGCACCTACATACGCAACAAATCAAAAAGCATTGGTTGGCTTTGCCCGTTTAAACTATCAGCTTTTCCATGGAACAAGTGGTCTTTTTGTTTCTAATTATGCACTTAGAGCATCTACATCTCATTTTCAAGTAAACTCCAGATATACCACAATTACACCATCTATTAGTTTGGGTTGGCGACCAGATGATTTAATTTCCAATAAGCGTAAATTTTTAACCTTGAGACATGTAAATGTTTCCCGAACAATAGACGAAAACTTAACATTGGAAACTGATCCGGACTACAGTGTCTTTAATGCCAGGTTTATAAATTCCAATAATGGGATAATTGATTATTTTTCGTGGTTTCTTGATGGTCAGCAAGCAAGTAATTTTACTAAGTTGGCTTTTGATTTAGAGTATAGAAAATTGTTTGAAAACAACAGACAATTTAACTTTAGGTTTTTTGCAGGAAAGTTTCTAAGAAATAATACCAATTCCGATTTTTTCAGTTTTGCCTTGGACAGACCCACAGATTACCTTTTCGATTATAGTTATTTGGGGAGGTCAGAATCCTCGGGTGTATACAGTCAGCAAATCATAATTGCAGAAGGAGGCTTTAAATCTAAATTAAACAATCCTTTTGCGAACGATTGGATGACCACCGTAAACGCAAGTGCAAATATCTGGCGGTGGATAGAGTTTTATGGTGACATGGGCTTTATGAAGAACAAAGGGGAAGACGCGCGATTTGTTTATGATTCAGGTATACGATTGAATTTGGTTACGGATTATTTTGAACTTTATTTTCCGTTGTACTCCAATAACGGATGGGAGATTTCACAGCCTAACTATGATGAAAAGATACGCTTTATAGTTACTCTAAGCCCTAAAACACTATTGGGCTTGTTCAACCGCAAATGGTTTTAAGTGGTTAATACATTCTCAATAAATAATTCTTTAATTGAGAAATTTCTAACAGAAACAATTAAAATCACGTACTTTTTAATAAATCGATAAGCACATCTTAACGCTTATATTGCGAAAACCATTCAATTTTGATACTTTTGCTTAAACCGGTAAGCATTACATGAAACGCCCTTGGTCAAAGTTTTCTAGGACACACTTAAGCATAATATGGGCGTTGCATGTGCCCGCTAAAAGCAAATTGAAATAGACACATGAAATTAGAGCCCAAAACCAGCAATGATATATCTTTTGATGATTTTCAGACTCAAATTCTCAGGGACTACGAAATAGCATTTACCAGTAGGGAATGCAGTTTATTGGGACGGCGGGAAGTGCTCACTGGAAAGGCAAAGTTCGGTATTTTTGGAGATGGGAAAGAGTTACCGCAGTTAGCCATGGCACGCTCATTTGAAGATGGAGATTTTAGAAGTGGGTATTACAGGGATCAAACATTTATGATGGCTATTGGGGGACTAACTTCCAAAGATTTTTTTCATGGCCTTTATGCTACCACGGATATAGAAAAGGAACCTATGAGTGCGGGTCGGCAGATGGGAGGACACTTTTTAACCTACAGCCTCAATGAAGATGGATCCTGGAAAAACCTCATAAATCAAAAAAACAGTAGTTCAGATATTTCACCTACTGCTGCACAGATGCCCAGATTACTTGGTCTTGCACAAGCCTCAAAAATTTATCGAAACCTAAAAGATATTGATGCCAGTAAATTTTCTAATAACGGCAACGAAATTGCATGGGGAACTATTGGTAATGCTAGTACGAGTGAAGGACTATTTTTTGAAACCGTAAATGCCGGCGGGGTACTTCAAGTTCCTATGGTTATTAGTATTTGGGACGATGAGTATGGCATTTCAGTTCCTGCAAAATATCAAACTACTAAGGAAGATATTTCAAAAATTTTAGTTGGCTTTCAACGTGATGAAGAGCACTTTGGATACGAAATTTTCAAGGTAAAAGGTTGGGATTATACCGCCCTGATTCATACGTATGAAAATGCCTCTTACATTGCAAGAGAGGAACATGTTCCGGTGATTATTCACGTTACAGAATTAACACAACCCCAAGGACATTCCACTTCCGGATCACATGAAAGATATAAGAGTGAAGAACGTTTGGAATGGGAGAAAGAAAATGATTGTAATAAGCGTTTTAGAGCGTGGATCTTGGAAACGGGAATTGCTACTGAAGAGTATTTAAAATCTCTGGAAAAAACAATTAAGAAAGATGTAAGTAATGCTAAAAAAGAAGCTTGGGCTGAGTTTTTAGACTCTCATAAACAAATAAAAAAGGATCTGATTACCTTGTTGGAAAATTTGGGAACTAATAGCCCCAACCGAAGTTTTATCGCTAAAATTAAAAATGATCTTATTGCTATCGAGGAGCCTAATAAAAAGGATTTGGCTTCAAAGGCCAGAAGAGCACTGCGGTATGTTTTGGAGGAGAACAATCCTGAAAAGACGGCTTTGCTGAAATGGGTAACAGACTTTATTAATAAGTATCAACCTGCCTTTAGCGCCTATTTATACAGCGAACAACCCAATAAGGCAACTAGCATACCGGAAATAAAACCTCGATATTCTATGGATGCTCCTCAAGTAGATGGGCGATTGATATTAAGGGACAATTTTGATAAATTGTTTAGTATGTATCCTGAACTTTTGATTTTTGGTGAGGATAGCGGGGCAATTGGTGATGTAAACCAAGGTTTGGAGGGATTACAAAAAAAATATGGAGAATTGCGCGTTGCAGATACCGGTATAAGGGAATCAACTATTATAGGGCAAGGAATAGGCTTGGCATTACGGGGTCTTCGCCCTATTGCAGAAATTCAATATTTGGATTATGTGTTGTACTGTTTACAAACGTTAAGTGATGATTTAGCAACACTACTATACAGAACGGTAGGGAAGCAAAAAGCGCCTTTAATTGTTAGGACAAGAGGCCATCGATTAGAGGGTATTTGGCATTCAGGATCTCAAATGGGCGGATTTATACATTTGCTTCGGGGAATGTATATCTTGGTCCCAAGAAACATGACCAAAGCTGCAGGATTTTACAATACGCTTTTAAAAAGTGATGAGCCTGCTTTAGTAATTGAAAGTTTAAATGGGTATCGGTTAAAAGAAGCCCTACCCAACAATTTGGGGGCACTCTGCACACCTATTGGGGTTGTGGAAACAGTAAAGAAGGGAACAGATATTACTGTGGTTTCGTATGGATCAACCTTGCGAATTGTGGTACAGGTCGCCCAAGAATTGAAGGACTTAGGTATTGATGTTGAGGTAATTGATGCCCAAAGCTTATTGCCTTTTGATATAAATCACGATGTGCTTAAGAGTGTTCAAAAAACAAACCGCCTTTTGGTAGTAGACGAGGATGTTCCCGGAGGCTGCTCCGCCTACCTAATTCATGAAATTATTGAAAAACAAGGGGCTTATCTTTATTTGGACAGTGCTCCTCAAACCCTAACCGCCAAAGCCCACAGACCTGCCTATGCTACGGATGGGGATTATTTTTCAAAGCCAAATGCAGAAGATGTTTTTGAAAAAATATATGATATAATGCATGAAGCTAACCCTACAGATTATCCAAAACTGCGGTAACTTTAAGCCTATTCTGTTTAGCTGAAGAGCAGCTATTGATGGTTGTTTTTATCGCAGCATCTTAAATTTTTTAAAAATTAGTATTACTTTTAACTAAACTTCAAACCATATTTAAATGAAAAGCTCCCCCAAAAATGATATTGCCCTTGCGCTGCTGCGTATTGTTCCTTCAGTATTTCTTCTTACCCATGGCATACCAAAATTTCTAAAATTAATTAATGGTGATTTTCAATTTGCAGATCCCATTGGTATCGGAGAAACACCTTCCTTGTTTCTTGCCGTTATCGGGGAAGTGTTATGCCCTATTTTGCTCATAATAGGTTTTAAGACACGTTGGGCTGCCGTACCGGCTGCAATTACCATGGCGGTTGCCGGGTTTATTGTTCATGCAAAAGATCCGTTTAATGTGAAGGAACACGCCTTTTTGTTTTTAACTTTCTTTGTACTTATTATGCTCTTAGGTCCTGGAAAATACAGTATAGACAAAAAGTAAATCAGATAATTTTTACAAGGAGTTCTTTTAACAAATCGGCTTGGGATAGATTTGCCCCTACCCCTTTACTTTTAACATCCAACTCTCGTAAGGTAGCCACAATTTGGCTTACTCTTTTCATTGAGTAGTTCTTTGCAGCAATTTGGTATTCCGATACAAAGAAAGGATTGATACCTAAAACTCGGGCTACATTTTTAGATGAATGGTCTGAAAGACCATGAAATTGAAGCAGTTGGGTAAAGAAGGAATGCAGGAGTGTAATTGTTAAAACAAGCGGATTGTCTTTTGGGTTTTGAGCAAAATAGGTAATAATTCTTGTGGCTTTTAAAACGTCGCGCTCCCCTATTGCTTTCTTAAGCTCAAAATTATTATAGTCTTTGCTTATCCCGATATTTTCTTCAATATCGCTTGGAGATATTTCGCTTTTTGGAGGTAGTACTAACTCTAATTTTTCGAGCTCTTTACTTATTTTACTCAGGTCAGTTCCTAAAAATTCTACCAAAAGCATAGCTGCTTTAGGGGTGATGCCATATCCTTTACCTTGTAAAACTTTTCGAATCCAATCAGACACCTGATTTTCAAAAAGTTTTTTGCTTTCAAATAAAACTCCGTACTTCTGAACCGACTTATAAAGTTTCTTCCTTTTGTCCAGTTTTGTGTACTTGTAGCAGATTACCAAAACAGTTGAGGGCTGAGGATTCTCAACATAATTACTTAAATCCTCTATTGTTTTAGAAAGATGTTGCGCTTCCTTTACGATGATAATCTGTTTTTCAGCCATCATAGGATATCGTTTTGCATTCGAAACAATATCGTCTATACTTACATCTTTACCATAAAGCACCATCTGATTAAACTCTCGCTCCTCTGGAGTTAGAACAGTGGTTTCAATATGCTCGGCTATTTTATCAATATAATATGGCTCCTCCCCTGTTAATAGGTAGACAGGTTTAATTTTCTTATTTTGAATATCGGTAACAATTTGTTTTACTTCGTCCATTAGGAAAAATTCATGAGTTTTGGATTGTAGTCTATTCAAGTGGTATATTTGAGCTTAGTTCCAAAATAATCAGGAGCAAAGTGCTGATTAATTCGAGGTAATTGCGCATACATAAATGAGACCGTTAAACTTTCCCCCCTATACCTTCAGGTTCAAAAATAGCGAAAATAAGATCCTTATTTTTGATCTTATTCGTAAAAAATTTGTTTCACTTCAACCAGAAGAATGGGTAAGACAGCATGTTGTTCATCAACTTATTTTTGATAAGAACTATCCTGTTAGTCTAGTGAATGTGGAGAAAGAACTTACAATTAATCAACTTAAGAAGCGCTATGATATCGTTATTTTTAATTCCGATGGTTCTATATATCTCCTGGTGGAATGTAAATCCCCTGAAATTAAAATTACACAAATGGTGTTTGACCAAATTGCCAGATATAATTTGGCACTGAAATCCAATTATTTAATGGTCACCAATGGATTGGATCATTTTTACTGTCAAATGAACTTTGAAGAAGAAAAATATACTTTTTTAGACCATATTCCTGATTTTAGCCGTTAATTTGCTTCCGTTTTGAAAATAGCAATTGTCATATTAAATTGGAACGGTCAGGTACTTTTAGAAAATTATCTGCCCTCTGTTACCCAATATTCTAATGGGGCAGCAATTTACGTGGCTGATAATGCCTCTACAGATCAGTCGGTTGCTTTTGTTCAAAGTCACTATCCGGATATCAAAATAATTCAAAATTTGACCAACGGCGGTTTTGCCAAGGGTTATAATGAGGCATTAAAGCATGTAGATGCAGATATTTTTTGTTTATTGAACTCAGATGTTGAAGTTACTGAAAATTGGCTTGAACCAATTGCAAAAATTTTTGCTGAAGTTCCGGACGCAGCTATTGTGCAACCAAAGATTTTAGATTTGCTAAATCCGGAATATTTTGAATATGCCGGGGCTGCAGGAGGTTTTCTGGATAAATTAGGCTACCCATTTTGCCGCGGTAGAATTTTCCAAACTTTGGAAAGGGATAAAGGGCAATATAACGATTTTACAGAAATTTTTTGGGCTACAGGAGCCTGTATGTTTATCAAAAGTGAAATTTTTTGGAACTTAAGCGGTTTTGATGAAGACTATTTTGCGCATCAGGAAGAAGTAGATTTATGTTGGAGAGCAAAAAATAAAGGGTTTAAGGTTTATTATTCTGGGGCATCAAAAGTGTATCATTTAGGAGGTTCTACACTTAGCAACATGAATCCAAAGAAAACATATTTAAATTTTAGAAACTCCCTATTTTCAATAACAAAAAACTTACCTCGAAAGAAGGCTTTTCCTATTGTTTTTACAAGGCTACTTTTAGATGGTGTAGCGTTTTTCAGGTTTATCTTTCAACTTAGATTTAAGCACAGTCTTGCTATTTTAAGGGCGCATCTTAGTTTTTATAAGAATTTTAGTACGATGTATCGTAAAAGAGAGCGCACAAATTTTACTTTAAATTATTATGTTGTAAAGTCCATAGTATGGTCCTATTTCGTACATCAGATAAAGAATTTTAACGTTTTAGTAAAAGATTAACGAAATCACTAGGATGTAAGCAAGCTTTTTCTATATTTTTGACACGATAAACCCAAACGATTACGAGCAAAACTTTTAAATTTTAAACTTATCTTATACATTATGAAAAAATTATTTTTAGGCTTATTCGGAGTAGCGTTATTGTTATCCTCCTGTGTATCTCAAAAGAAGTATGCAGATCTAGAATCAAAACAAAAAGAAACGCAAGATTTGTTAAATTCGGCAACTGTTAAGCTAAACACCTGTTTGGAGGAAAAAGCCTCCACAACTTCTAGAATGAAAACCTTGGAGGATCAAAATTCCTTTTTAAGAGCAAATAATCAAGAACTGATTAACAACATGGGTAATTTAACTACACTTACCACAAAAGGTGCTGCAAATCTTGAAAAATCTTTAGAAAGCTTACAAGAAAAAGATTTAACTATCAGAAAACTACAAAATGCAATTACAAGAAGAGATTCTGTGAACCTATCACTTGTTCAAAGTCTAAAAGGAGTTCTTGGAAACCTAGACGATCAAGACATTGAAATTAGTGTTGAAAAAGGTGTAGTTTTTGTATCCATTTCTGATAAATTATTGTTTACCAGTGGCAGCTATAACGTAACCGCTAAAGCAAAGGAAATTTTAGGTAAAGTAGCCCAAGTGGTGAACAATAAACCGGATTTCGAATTTATGGTAGAAGGGCACACAGACAATGTTCCATATAGAAGCGGTGTTCTTTTAGATAACTGGGATTTAAGTACTAAGAGAGCAACTTCAGTAGTTCGTATCTTGCAAAATGATTATAAAGTAGATCCAAGACGTATGACGGCTGCCGGAAGAAGCGAATATATTCCGCTTTCTGCTTCTGATAAATCTAAAAACCGTAGAACACGTATCGTAGTACTTCCAAAAATCGATCAATTTTACAGTATGATTGAAGAAGGAATGAAAGATCCAAATATAAACTAAGATCTCCTTAGTCTTGTAAAAAAACCGCAACTTAAACCGTTGCGGTTTTTTTGTTTATATCCTTTTAAAATATATCAATGGAACCCTTCCCTTCACGGATAATTTCCGGTTCACCTTGAGACAGGTCTATAATCGTAGAGGCCATGTTGCCACCGTAACCACCATCTATAACCACATCTACCAAATTCTCCCACTTTTCAAAAATTAACTCCGGGTCAGTGGTATATTCAATAAGTTCATCTTCGTCATATATAGAGGTAGAAACAATAGGATTGCCCAATCCTTCTACTAAGGCTTTGGCTATGGAATTATCAGGAATACGAATCCCAACGGTTTTCTTTTTCTTAAAATCTTTTGGCAGATTATTATTTCCCGGAAGGATAAAGGTATATGGTCCGGGAAGCGCTCTTTTTAAAATCTTAAATGTGGCGGTGTCTATCTGGCGTACATAATCTGAGAGATTACTGAGATCCGCACAAATAAATGACCAATTGGCTTTTTCTAGTTTTACACCTTTAATCCGTGCAATTTTTTCCAAAGCTCTTGTGTTGGTAATATCGCAGCCTAAACCATATACCGTGTCAGTTGGATAGATAACCAAGCCACCTGCTCTCAAAATGTCTACCACTTTTTTTATTTCCTTCGCGTTTGGATTTTCAGGATATATTTTTATAAATTCTGCCATATAAATCAGAAACAAATTTTGTCTGCAAAAATAGGGCATTATTTGCTGATGTGAAATTGTAATACACATTTGGACTTGCGACAAGGGTCTAAAGGAAAAACAAGTGCATAAAAAAACGGAATATAATATGTAGGTTACATTCCGTTCTTTTTATGAATAAGTTCTGAAGTTACTTCCTCTGGTTGGCCAAAAATTCTATCAAGTCACGTAGCTCTCTTTTGGACATTAGGGTTCCCATTGCAGGCATACTTGAGGGTATGTTAGTCCGCTTTGCTATTCTAGCTAAGGGAATATCTAATGGTTCTGCTTCGAAAGTTTTAAGAATTAATTCATCCTTTTTTTCTTCCGCTAAGATGCCAACAACAGTTTGTCCATCGGTGAGTTCAAGAGAAACGGTGCCATATCCCGGAGCTAAACGCGCACTGGGTTCAATTAATGCTTGGAGAATTTCCGTCCTACTTAATACATTACCAATATTATCTAAAGATGGACCAACAATACCTCCTTGTCCACCAATAGCATGACAGCGTACACACTGCCCTGCTGCATTGTTCAAGAAATATTGTCTGCCACTTCTGTGGTCACCCCCATAAAGTGTTTCACTATAGGCCTCTAAGGTATTTTCATTAGTTTCTATAGAAGGTAATTTGGCTATAAGGTTTTGAGATTTGCTTGTGTGCACTGCTTCTATTAAATCTAAAGCAATAGCCGGGGATAGCTTTTTAGTGTTTAATTGTGTAATAAGTCCATCTAGGATACTTTCACTTTTTTCCAACGGCATTTTCCCCAAAACTCCCAATACCTCTTGTTGTTCCCCTTGAGAACCACTTTTGAATAAAGGCATCACAATTCCCGGGAGTTTCTCTTTTGAAATATCCAGTTTTCCAATAAACTCGATGGCGGTGGTCCTTACGCTTTGATCTTTATCTTCCATTCCTCGCTTGATAATTGCATCTATTTTGGAATAGTTTAAACTACTTAATGCCCTTAGTGCAGCAGAGCGGACTTCCGGAGATTTATTAGAAATCATCCACTTATCTAATACTTCATTATATTCTGAAATTCCTAATTCTCCAAGCATTTTGGAGACAGAAACAATAATTTCTGTGTTAGTTTCTTTTAAAAAGCCATCCATGTTTGCCTTAACCTTTTGTATAACGGGAGAAGCTTCACGATTTATTTCTCCTCGGTAATAACCATCTACCCGATCTAAGACTGAAGGATTTGTCCATGTTGCCAGTGCTGCAATTGCTTCTGCCTTGAGTTCAGTTGGCACACCCTCGCGGTTGATATAAGCAAGTAGCAAATCCAATTCTTTTTCACCACCAACACGCAAGGCAGCGTTAATTGCTCTGCGTAAAAGAGCTTCAGAAGTAAAACGAGTTTCTTCTAAAACTCTTGCTAACTGTGGTAATGCAGCTTCAATAGAGGTATCATCGTTTATGGCTCTTGCCACTTCGGCAACAATATACTCATCTTCATCTTGCAAGAATTTTGCTATTTCCGGACTTCTTAGTCGTCTTAAGGCAAGCACTGCAGCCAAACGTTTCGATTTTTCAGGATTGTTAGTTAAAGCGACCAATGGATTAACGTCTCCTATTCGGACCAATGCCAATACGCCGGCATGACGCAAGTATACATCTGCATCATTGTTATTTTGAATAAACGATAGAAGGTCCTGTACCGCACTTTTCTCTTTAACACGCCCCAGAGCCTGTGCTCCGAAAAATTTCACTCTGGGATTAGTATGCGACAACAATGGAATAAGTTTTTTTCCGGCATTAGCATACCCTACATCCCCAATTATTTTAGCCGCTTGGGCAATTATTTCGGGATCAGAATCAGCCAGTAGTGGTAAGAGTGTTTCGGCATAGTCGTTTTCATTGGCAGCCAACTGACCGAGACCCCAAATTCCATGAATTCTCGCTAATTGATTAGCTTTTTGACTGATGGCCTGATTGAAAAATTTAGCCCCTTTTTTACCTCTGTTTGCGAGTTCAAATTGGGCTTTTTGACGTATACGCATATCATCATAAAAAAGCAATTTGTATAATTCTTCTAAGGATTGCTCTGTGTAATTCAGTTTTATTAAACGCTCTGTTTCAATTCTTTCAGACTTAAGGTCGTTTTCGGCTACATCTACATCCAGTTTCCATATGCGCCCATAATTCTTTGTTCCCCATCCATTAATCCAATCGGCTACATATAGTGCGCCATCAGGTCCAAAACGAATACCTGTTGGTAAAATACCACTTATAACGTCTACTTCCTTATCCAACTCAAAAGAAGCACCGGAAGGTTTTAGTGTAAATGACCAAATGTGAGATCCAGAAGTGGTGCCAACAAATTCTGTTAGAAAGAAATTGTTTTTCCATTTGGAACCTAGAGCGGTACCCGGGTTGTAGACCATACCCGTTGGTCCATTCTTGTAGTTCATAATTGGAGGGATAATGTAAGCTGCCTGACCTTCCCAACGGGGTTTGTACATTTCCTCATCCATCCAGACTTTGTAGGTGTTGTTTTTGGGATCAGTATATTTACCAAACTGCCAATTAATTCTCCATCCTGCATCAGAACCATCCACAATATATACTAGTCGTTCACTCTCCCCAATATGATCACCATCGTTATCAGAAGTTATAATATTTCCATATTCGTCAAAAACGAATTCATGAGTATTTCGTAACCCCGCTGCAAAAACTTCAAAGTTACTTCCATCCGGGTTTGAGCGAACAATTACGCCTTGATTGGCGTAATCATATTTTTGTCCGTCTAGCGCGGTAATGTTGGCGCCCATATCGCCAATTCCCCAGTATATTTTTCCATCCGGACCTTCAATAGCACCAGACATACCATGCCCACTAAAACCAATATGTACGTTGTAACCATGACTAATAGAAGTTTTATTTTCAAAAACTCCATCCCCGTTCATGTCTTTTAATCGCCACATATCCGGGCCAACACCTAGGAAAATATCTTCATTACGTACTAAAATGGCATTGGCCACATCTGTTACTTCATCATTAAAATCATTAAGGATTCGGGTAGATATATCTGCAAAGCCATCGCCGTTACTATCTTCTAGTTTCCATATTTCATTTTTCGCCACCGCCAAATCTTGCCAATCGTGAACTCCGTCACCATTGAGATCTTTTAACCAATTATTTTCATCACTTTTTTCAGGAGCAAATGTTTCATGAAGAAACGTCCGTCTATCTTCAATTGTTTTGAATTTTATGGAAGGCGTCATCCAATGGGGATAACCTCTGATGTCAAATTCTCCTGCGCCTTTTCTTTTAGATCTGGTAATATAAACTGCTCCTTTGTCATCAATGGACATAGCTATAGGATCCGGAGCTAAAGAATCAGAAGCCCATAGGGTTAGGTTAAGTCCTTCAGCCAAACGCGCCGGAGTTTGTTCTCTAATTTCTTTGGCATTAGCGGCAACATTTACTGTATCTCTTACAATAAGGGGAATCTCAACAGGTATTTTTGGTTCTTTGGAACAAGATAAAACCAATATCAGAATTAAATAGATTGTGGTTTGCGGAAATGTAAATTTCATGGGCAACTTTTTGGTTTATTGGTGAAATGTAAAGATATTTATTCGAATGAAAAAAACAATAGCGTTTAAAGCTCTGGATAACCGAAATTTAATTCTCTTTAAGTGAGTTAGTAATATCCGCTCAAAGAAACTTAATTTTCAATTACTTCTAGTTTAGCAAAGCGCAACAGCAAATTTTTTATATCACCTTGGTCAAATTGTATTTCGGCCTTTTTATCGTTTCCTATTCCTTCAATTTTTAACACCTTACCCCGGCCAAAACGTGTGTGGTTAACTACAACACCAACTGCTAATTTGGGATCTATGGCATTTGAATTTCCGATTGGCGTTGCCAATTCCGGTTTCAACTGCCGTAGCTTTCGCATCTGGTTTGTAGAAGGTTTTAGCGGATTTGGTGGTGAACCGTTACTTGGTTTTTCTTGTCGTAACCTGCCTTTATCTACCTCACCAAAAATATCGGCATCAATCATTGGTTTGTAACGGTAGGAATCCAAAGGGGTTAAGTTTTCTACATATTTTTCATCGATTTCCTCAATAAAACGGCTGGGTTCTGCATCCACTAGCTTTCCCCAACGGTATCTGTTTTGAGCATATGTTAAATAGGCTTGCTTTTCTGCTCTGGTAAGGGCAACATAAAAAAGTCTTCGCTCCTCTTCCAACTCACTGCGCGTACTCATACTCATTGCTGAGGGAAATAAATCTTCTTCCATTCCAACAATATATACGTATGGGAACTCTAATCCTTTTGCTAAATGTATTGTCATCAGAGCCACTCTATCATCATCGCCTGTATCCTTATCCAAATCGGTTGCTAATGCAACATCTTCCAAAAACTCGGCAAGATCTCCTTTACTGTCTGCCACTTCTTTTTGTCCTTCAACAAAGTCCTTGATACCGTTAAGCAATTCTTCAATATTTTCCATGCGGGCAATGCCCTCAGGAGTACCATCTTTTTTAAATTCCAGGAGAATACCGGTTTTTTTAGAAACATGTTCTGCTAAAGAAAAGGCATCACTGTTTTGATTCATGATCTGAAAACTCTTAATCATGTTTACAAAATCTTCCAGTTTCGTTTTTGTGGACGAATTGATTTTTAAATCGATTTTTCCCAGATTTTCGATTATTTCAAAAATGGACCGATTGTACTGATTGGCCGTTACCGTTAATCTATCAATTGTAGTTTGCCCAATTCCACGAGCCGGAAAATTAATAATGCGTATTAAAGCTTCTTCATCTTTAGGATTAATAACCAGACGTAGATAAGAAAGCACATCTTTTATTTCTTTGCGTTGGTAGAAGGAGAGTCCACCGTAAATACGATAGGGAATGTCGCGCTTGCGAAGCGCATCCTCTATAGCACGGGACTGAGAATTGGTACGATACAAAACGGCAAAATTGCCATTGGGCATTTGGTGCTGCATTCTATTTTCCCAAATGGAACCCGCCACAAAACGGCCTTCTTCGGCATCTGTTGGACTACGGTGAATTTTAATTGCTGCACCTTCATCATTGGCAGTCCATACCACTTTTTCCAATTGATTTTTGTTTTTTGCAATAATGCTATTTGCCGCTTGTACAATATTGTTAGTAGACCGGTAATTTTGTTCCAGCCTGTACATTGCGACACCATCATAATCTTTTTGAAAGTTTAAAATGTTGGAGATATTAGCCCCTCTAAATGAATAAATACTTTGGGCATCATCCCCTACTACACAGATATTCTGGTATCTGTCTGATAAGGCTTTCACAATTAAATACTGGGAATGGTTGGTATCCTGATACTCATCTACCAGAATATAGCGAAACCGATCCTGATATTTCATCAATACTTCAGGAAAACGTGTGAGGAGTTCATTTGTACGCAAGAGTAAATCATCAAAATCCATTGCTCCTGCTTTAAAGCAACGATCCACATAATTTTTATAAATTTCGCCTAGTCTTGGTCTTTTTGCCATAGCATCGGCCTCTACAAGCTCAGGATTATTAAAATAAGCCTTAACGGTAATGAGGCTATTTTTATAGGAAGATATTCTATTTTGAACCTGTTTATATTTATAGATGTCTTTATCCAGCCCCATTTCTTTTATTATTGAAGCTATCAATCGCTGAGAATCCTGAGTGTCGTAAATGGTAAAATTGCTTGGAAACCCCAATTTATCCCCGTCAAACCGGAGTAATTTGGCAAAAACTGAATGAAAAGTACCCATCCACAGATTCTTAGCCTCCGAATTTCCGACAATATTTGCAATACGCTTTTTCATTTCGCGAGCGGCCTTATTGGTGAAAGTCAGTGCCAGAATATTAAAAGAATCAACCCCTTGTGCCATTAGATGGGCAATACGATAGGTAAGGACTCGGGTCTTACCGGATCCAGCACCTGCAATAACTATTAAAGGCCCGTCTTTATGGAGTACAGGAGCCTTTTGAGCTGCATTCAATTCATCAAGAAATTTCTCCAGTGCCATAAATGTTTTTAAGGGAGGGTGAATTTAGACATTAATCCCCTTATCCAAAAACCATGATTTTATTAATTATGAACAATACGCGCTTTAAAAGAAACTAAAGTGGTTTAATTTCGCAACTATCGGCATCAAAAGTTATCTTTTATACATTAGAAAGTTGCTACATAGAAAATTCCATATTTTATAATTAGGATTAGCTATTTTTATTTGGATAGTGATTTCTTTATAATAGGTTATGCCTATATTTAGCAGTAAAAAGTAAAAGTGGGAAAAATAAATATTATTTCTTTGGGCAGTCTTCTTTTACTGGGGTGGTTTGTCTGCCATGCGCAGGAAAAAAATGCAGGTCCGGTTATTAAAGAATTTGGTCCCGTTTTTAAAATTAAAAACACTGATTTTAGAATTGATTTAAATCAGGATTTTAAGGCCGTTTTTGATGTCATGGAGAGTCCGGAAAGCCATGAAATGATAAACCCTGCTATTGAAACGGCTGCTCGTTTTTTAAATATGCATGCTCAGGCAGGAGTTCCGGTCAATCAACTTAAAGTAGCTTTAGTAATTCATAATAAGGCCTCAAAAGATATTATTTCTCATGCAGCTTATCTCAGGAAATTTGGAACAGAAAACCCCAACTTAAATCTTATTCAAGCTATAATGGATGCAGGGGGACAAGTCATCATGTGTGGGCAATCTTCTATTGCCAGAGGTTTTCCAAAAGAAGAGTTCATACCCGGTGTCCAATTATCATTATCTGCCATGACGGCTCTAATTCAACTTCAAAATGAAAATTACCAACTCATCAAATTTTAAATATATTCCTATGAAAAAAATAATACTAAGCGCATTATTATTAACCAGTTTTTGCGTTTTGGGTCAGGGATCCAATCTGGACAAGGATTATAGTTCAATTGAAGGAAAAATAATCGAATGGCGACGGGACATTCATCAAAACCCGGAATTAGGAAATAGGGAATTTAAAACAGCCGAAAAAATTGCCAACCATTTAAAGTCCTTAGGCATTGAAGTGCAAACCGGAGTGGCTCATACCGGTGTTGTTGGTATTTTAAAAGGAAATAAACCCGGGAAGGTTGTGGCACTACGAGCCGATATTGATGCCCTTCCTGTTACTGAACGAAATGACTTGCCTTATAAGTCTAACGTTGTAGCAGAGTTTGCAGGCGAGCAGGTGGGTGTTATGCATGCCTGTGGTCATGATACGCACACTGCCATTTTAATGGGTGTTGCAGAGGTGCTGTCTAAAAACAAAGACAAAATAAAAGGGACCGTGAAATTTATTTTTCAGCCTGCAGAAGAAGGTCCACCGGAGGGTGAAGAAGGGGGAGCAAAATTAATGGTAAGAGAAGGGGTACTTCAAAACCCGAAAGTAGATGCTATTTTTGGACTCCATATTAATTCGCAAACTCCAGTTGGAGTAATCCGTTATAAGTCGGGCGGCACCATGGCAGCAGCGCAGCGCTTTGTAATTCAGGTAAAGGGAAAACAAAGTCACGGTTCACAACCCTGGTCAGGGGTTGATCCTATTTTAATTAGTGCAAAAATCATAGACGGATTACAAACCATTGTTAGCAGGGAATTAAACCTTACCAATGAGGCCGCAGTGATTACCGTGGGGAAAATTACTAGTGGTGTTCGTTTTAACATTATCCCGGAAAGCGCCGAAATGATAGGCACTATCAGAACCTTGGATTATGATATGCAAGCACAGGTTACCCGAAGAATGCAGGAAATGGTTCCGGCAATAGCTAAGGCTTTTGGTGGGGATGCTACCATAGAGATTACCACAAGTACTGAAATAACCTATAACGATCCTGCCTTGGTTGCTCAAATGCTGCCCTCCATAGAAAAAGTGGCCGGAAAGCAAAATGTACAAATCCAAAAAGCAGTCACTGGTGCAGAAGATTTTTCTTATTTCCAAAAAGAAGTCCCCGGTTTTTTCTTCTTTTTAGGGGGGATGACTCCGGGAACTACAGAATCTTTCCCTCACCACACTCCTGATTTCCGTATAGATGATAGCGGAATGTTGTTGGGGGTAAAAGCATTGACCCAGATGAGTTTGGATTATTTAGCGAAATAAAGGAGGAAAGTTTGGATTTAAGTGAACTATTGTTTAGTAGCAACTAATTTTAGCTTTGTAAGTAGAAGGTGTTTTCCTTGTTTTATGGAAACAAATTTGCCCTTATCTTTGCAAACAAAAAACAAAATAAAACGATAATGAAAAATATTGCATTTGGAATAGTATTGCTGTTCTTCTCTCAAGCTATTAGTGCTCAAAATAAAAAAGATCTTTTAGTAGAAGTAGAAAATTTAAGAGCAGAGTTGGCTACCACTAAGGCGTCATTAACTGAAGCACGACAAAATGAGCGTACAAGCCTTGCCAAAGCAGAAGCCAATGAAACTCAGGCGTTAGAATTGCAAAAAATCAATGCCTCTTTAATGACCAATCTCAATACTATTACGGAAGCTTCCGCCCAAAGAACGGATAATATTGGTCGCACTTTAGAAACACTAAAGACAAAAGAAGCCCAGTTGAAGCGTATAACCGATCAGTTTAGTTATAATGATTCTATTGCATTGATTGTATTAACTAACCTAAAGAAAGTCCTGGGGGAAGATGCCAATGTAGGTGTTGAAAATGGAACCATAGCCACGTTGTTACCCGCCAATCAGTTATTTGGTACTAGTGCAACAAGTTTTACTGTGGACACAAATGCAGATATTACCTTAGGGCAAATTGCCAGAGTACTCAATGCCACCGGTGATGCAGTTATTACTATCGAAACCCAAAATGGGGGAGCAGATAACTTGGATTTAAGCGCGAGACAGGCTGCAGCCATTGCCCAAAATTTGACAAGTAGACATAGTGTGTCCCCAACCAGGATTACCGCTTATGGCAAAAATGGGTCATCAACAGCCACCATTATTCGAATACACCCAAAATACGATTCTTTTTACTTTAAGGTACGGGAAGATTTGAAGAAATAAACATGGAATTGGTTTTTGTTAGGTCAAAAATCGCTTTAGAAATAAAATACTATTTCAAAAAATCTTTCGTTCTTTACGCATAATCAAAGCCAAAAAAATGACTGGAGAAACCATTTTTCAATTATTTGCCTATTTATTACCTGCTGTAGTTACTGGTGCCGTAGCCTTTTACTTTTTTCGATTACATACCAATAATGAAGAAGGCAGAAGAAGGTATTTATTGCACAAAGACTCTCAAAAGAGTGCATTGCCTATTCGTTTACAAGCTTATGAGCGTATGGCGCTGTTTTTGGAGCGAATTTCTATTCCGAGTCTGGTAGTGCGAGTAGCACCCACTTCAACCAGTAAAAATGACTATGAAAATCTATTGGTAAGAAGCATTGAAAGTGAGTTTGACCATAACCTTTCTCAACAAATTTATTTATCTGATGAATGTTGGAATATTATTAAAGCAGCCAAAAGTGCTACGATACAGGTTATCCGAAAAGTAGGTATGAGCCACTCCGACTCCGCTGATAAATTTAGAGAGGATATTCTAAATGAAACTATGGACAAACAATCGCCTTCTGCAACGGCGCTATCCTTTGTAAAAAAGGAAATCAGTGCGCTGTGGTAGGTGTTGTTACAACCTCGTGATGTTTGTCTTTGGCATATTTAAAGCCCTGAAGCCACCAACTGGTCATTAATTTTCTATTAAACACCAAAGAATTCTCAGTTAGCTTTGTTGGCGTATAGTATAAATTTAGTTTAACACCCTTGTGTTCCGCAGCAAGAATACCCTCAGAAATGTTATGGTATTCTATTTGGTCTAGAACAAACCCGTAAATACTAAGCATTAATGAAAACGGATTTTTACCCAGTACTTTGGTATATTCCATATTTTCTGCTTCCAATATAATGGCATCAACTTCCGTAGCGCCTCTCGCAATAGCCTCTTTAATGGGAATTACACAGCCTAAGCCCCCATCGCCATATTCAAAGCCGTCTTTTTTTACAAGCGACATAAAAGGAATGTAATTACAGGAAATCCAGGTCCACTCACAAAATTCTTCATAGCTGTAATCCCTGATGGACTTGTACTCTACCCTGTTCTTGGATAGGTTAGAAACCGTTACTATTACATCTTTTTTTGTCTTTAAAAGTGCTTTATATTCCTCCGGAGTAAAGTTCTTTTTTATGGTTTTTCGGAGGGCTTTGCTCTCTCCAAAAGTTCTTTTCCCTTTTATAAATTGAAGAATCGTATTTAAATAATTAATAGTTACATATTCGCGGTCGCCCTTTTTACGGACTATAAACGGATTTAAACTAAAAATTGATCGCTGCTTTACCCGGGTATAAATATCATACAGTTTCGCACTTTTATCCAAAGCCAAATGAGCAATGAGTAAACTCCCTGTGGAGGTACCCACCAAAATATCATAATCTTTTTTCTCAACCTCCATTAGGTATTGGGCAACCCCACCCGCAAAAGCACCTTTACTACCACCCCCACTAATAACCAATGCTCTCATTCTGTACCAATAGGATTTGTTTCTGCACTTTTATACTTGGCAAAGTTATAGCCGCTCTGCCACCAGGCCGTCATTTTTTCTTTATCAAAAATAAGGGAATTGGTGGTTAGAACTGTTGGCGTAAAATAGAAGTTGATAATTGCGTTATTATGGTTTGCTACAAATTTTCCGATACGGATATTCTGATCTTCTATTCTGTCCAACATAAAGGCAAACATAGTGGTCAATAGAGAGAAGACATTTTTACTCGGCATTCTATTGAAGAGTGTAGTTTCTGTTTGCAGAATAATTGCATCTATTACCGTAGCCCCTCTTTTAATAGCTTCTTCTATGGGTACCATACTCCCCAAACCCCCATCTGCATATTCGCAGCCGTTCTTTTTTACCAGGGTCATAAAGGGGGTGTAATTGCATGAAATCCAAATCCATTCACAGAATTCTTCATAGGTACAATCGTTAATGGACACATATTCTACCTGATTTAAAGAAAGATTAGACACTGTAACTACAATATCTTTTGGTCCTGATTTGAGCTGTTCAAATTCTTTTTTGGTCAGGGTATTTGTGATTAGATTTAAGAGGTTATGACTTTCCCCAAAAGTTTTACTTTTTCTGTAAAAATTCTTCAATACATTCCAATGATGAATACTTATATTTTCTTCACCGTGTTTTTTAGTTATGATAAACGGACAGTTACTAAAAATACTATCCTGATTTACAGATGTATAAACTGATTTTATTTTCTCAATTTTTTGAAGGGCCAAATGAGAAATTAACAGACTACCGGTAGATGTCCCCAAAAAAAGATCATAATTATGGCCTTCTCCTTCCATAAGATATTGGGCTACCCCACCTGCAAAGGCGCCTTTACTACCTCCTCCGGAAATGACCATTGCTCTCATTCAGTACTAAGCTTTGTAGTTATATAACGCAGCTCCTCCTCGTTTAGTTCCTTCTTTAAAGCGTTTATTCTTTTTTTGTAGTTGTCATTCAGCACTAGTTTGTCTACTAAATCTCTTGCAAATTTTTTAAATTGCCAGGAATGGTGGGTAGCTGCATTGATAAGATCTAGTAAATTAGTATCCGTAAACTCAAAAGTCTCCTCCAAATATTGAAAAGCAGTTTCCCGTATTTCAAACGAATAGTGCGGAGCGGTATAACTTCTGAGTTCTTCTAAGTAGGCTGATTTATTACCCATATCATAATCCTTGGTTAAAATAGCCAAAGTAAGCCAGAGAATACGAATATTTTTGTTGGGAAAGCCTACCAAATGCTTCGTTTTTTCAAGGTAAGCTGCTCTTTCATTCGGAAAATGGATCCACAGTTTATACAAAGCGTTTTCTATTGTTATATAGCTTTTGTCAGTTAAAAGCGACTCAAACTCTGTCTTTACATTTTCGGGGATTTGCTGTAACTGAATAGCCAAAGCCTGACGAACATGCACATCCTCTGTAATGAATGCATTACGGAGAAAGTCCTCGGAGAGGGATTTATTATAGACCGAAATAATTTCTTTCTTAAATCGGTTGGAATTGGATTTTTCCCAATAGCTTTTGAGTACTGTCTCTTTATTTCCGGTAATTGGTATTAGCTCCTGTTGGAGTTGAACTAAATCTGAAATTTCCTGAGAAGATTTCATAAGAAATTCCTTTGCCTCACGCATAGGAAATTCAGAACTGTCAAGCCACTTTTCATTGAATTGGGCAAGTGAGACGCTACTTACTTTTTCAATTTCAGTGATGAAGTCTGCAATGGTTACATTTTTAAATTGATGTTGAAGTAAATAATTCTTGATTCCTTGCTTAAAATTTTCATCGCCAACCAGATATCTTAAGAGTACCAAAGCCCAGGCTCCTTTTTCATAAAACGTAAGACTACTCGCTTTCGGATTAGTAAGGGCCTCTCCCCGTCCCTGCTGTGACAAAGTGTTCAACTGATTGGCGGATTCATACAGTTTCCAATAAAAATAAGATTCGCCAAAAAGTTCTTTTTCCGCTAACAAGGCATAATAGGTTGCAAATCCTTCATGTAGCCAATGGTGATTACCGTCTACCTCCGTTACTAAATTTCCAAACCATTGGTGCGCTAATTCGTGTGCATTTATATTTACATAGTTTTTATCTATAAAGGCTATTGAATCAATCATGTAGGCATCAGAAAATATAGTTGTTCCCGTATTTTCCATCCCGGCATATAGGAAATCCCGGACAGGAATTTGTTTGTAATTCTGCCAGAGATACGGAACACCAATCTCCGATTCCATAAAATCAAAAATTTGTTCTGTATATCGGTATGTAGGCTCAAAGTACGTACTGTCAGAAGGATAGTAATACATCTCAATGGGAACGCCACTCAGAGAAGCGGCCGTTTTCTTTTCATAATCCCCTATTGCAAAAGCCAGTAAATAGCTGCTCATGGGTTTTTCCATGTCAAAATACCACGTTTTTAAGCTATCAGCAACCGTTATATTAATTAATTTACCGTTAGCAACAACCTGATATTCCTTATCAACGGTAATGTTAAGGTCAAATTCTACCTTCTCATTCATATCATCAAAACTAGGGAGCCAATGACTGGTGTACTTCCCCTGTCCCTGCGTCCAAATCTGCTTGTTTTCTTCCTCGCTATCCCACCCAATAAAGTAGACCGTTTGTTGAGGTTTAGCCAAATAGGAAAGTGTTAAACTGTACGTTTTGCCTTTTTTGAATTTATTTTTTATTACAATAGCTTTTTTAGTATTTAAAAACTTAATCTTTTTCTTATTCAGTTTCACTTCTGAAAACTGCATGTTTTGAGCATCCAGAAAAATAGAATCTACCGATTCCAGAATATGAAACTGATATAAAACCTGACCCCTTACACTTCTATGATCGGGAATTACACTTATGGCTGCTTTTGCTTGAATAAAGTCTACGTTATTCTGAGTCTGGCTAAAAGTAAGAAAGCTAAAACTCTGTAAAAAAACAAACCAGACAAATTGTTTCATATTCGGAGAAAATCTAAACTTTAGGCAAATTAAGAATTTTGAGTTGTTGCAGGTGTATTGCATTACCACTATTTTAGTTGAATGAATAGCAATTTCCTTAAAACTCCTATAGTTTATCTAAAAGGTGTAGGCCCTGGTCGGGCAGAATCCCTGCAAACCGAGTTGGGTATTTTGACTTACGATGACTTGCTTCATCTCTTTCCCCATCGCTATATAGATAAAACCCAATATTATAAGATTGGTGATTTACAGCGCAGTAGTGCTGACGTTCAAATTATTGGAAAGATTATTCATATTAAAACTGTAGAACAAAAAACAGGGAAGCGTTTGGTTGCCACTTTTGTTGATGATACGGGACAAATGGAATTGGTTTGGTTTCGTGGACAAAAATGGATTCGTGAAAATTTAAAGTTAAATGTGCCCTATGTTGTATTTGGACGAACCAATTGGTTTAATGGCACTTTTTCTATGCCGCATCCGGATATGGAATTACTCAGCGAACATGAACAGGGGTTGCGTTTGTTTATGCAACCGGTATACCCTTCTACCGAAAAATTAAGCAATAAAGGAATTACCAACCGTGTCATCAACAAATTGATGCAACAACTCTTCGCAGAAATCAAGTATGGTTTTACAGAAACACTTTCACCCGACTTACTAGCAGAATTAAAATTGATTTCTATAGCAGATGCTTTGTTTAATATTCACTTTCCAAAAAATCAGGCTTTGTTGGCGAAAGCCGAGTTTAGACTCAAATTTGAAGAGTTATTCTATATTCAAATTCAGCTTATTTCAAAAAAATTGCTGAGACGACAAAAAATAAAGGGATATCCTTTTGATAAAGTAGGTCCCCTATTCAACGATTTTTACACCAATCATCTTCCTTTTGAACTTACCGAGGCCCAGAAAAGGGTCATCAAGGAAATTAGAGCGGATTTAGGGAGCAATGCACAAATGAACCGCCTTTTACAAGGTGATGTTGGATCAGGAAAGACTATTGTAGCCTTAATGATTATGTTATTGGCGATAGATAATGGATTTCAGGCTTGCTTAATGGCACCAACGGAAATTTTGGCTATTCAGCACTACAATGGGCTAAAAGAATTACTAGGGAATATAGGAATACAATTAGCATTGCTTACCGGTTCGGTTAAAAAGGCAGAGCGGAAAAGCATTCATTCGCAACTTGAAAATGGCGAGTTAAATATTCTTATAGGTACACATGCCTTGCTCGAGGATAAAGTTCAGTATAAAAATTTAGGATTAGCGATTATAGATGAACAACATCGGTTTGGAGTGGCGCAACGGGCTAAACTTTGGCGTAAAAACGACATTCCACCTCATATTTTGGTGATGACCGCCACTCCTATTCCAAGAACTTTAGCTATGAGTTTGTATGGTGATTTGGATATTTCTGTAATTGATGAACTTCCCCCGGGAAGAAAATCTATAAAAACAGTTCACCGATATGATACCAATCGCTTAAAAGTATTTCAATTTATAAGAGAGGAGATTGCTTTGGGAAGACAAATCTACATAGTTTATCCCCTTATTCAAGAGTCAGAAGTATTGGATTACAAAGATTTGATGGATGGTTATGAAAGTATCGTAAGAGATTTTCCGCAACCAGAATATCAAATATCCATAGTTCATGGTAAAATGAAGCCTGAAGATAAGGACTATGAAATGAATCGTTTTGTTTCAGGTCAGACCCAAATTATAGTAGCTACTACGGTAATAGAAGTAGGTGTAAATGTACCCAATGCCTCTGTAATGGTTATTGAAAGTGCCGAGCGTTTTGGGTTATCTCAACTGCATCAACTCAGGGGTCGCGTAGGTCGTGGAGTAGATCAGAGTTATTGTATTATGATGACAGGGCATAAACTTTCAGCGGAAGCCAAAACCAGGTTGGAAACCATGGTTAGCACAAATGATGGGTTCGAAATTGCAGAAGTTGATTTACGTTTACGAGGCCCCGGAGATCTTATGGGTACCCAACAAAGTGGTATGTTAAATTTAAAAATTGCGGATATTGTAAAAGACAATGCTATTTTGAAAACAGCTCGTTACTACGCCATGGAAATTTTAAAAAAAGATTCGGGGTTGCAGTTGGAAGAGCATAAAATACTCCGTCAAACCTATTCAGAAATGTTAAAACACAAAAACATTTGGAATTACGTAAGTTAATTAGACTATACTCCTCCAAATCCATCAACTAAAGCTATATGTAAAACCTGAGGTTGAACGTCGTAATTCTTTGGAATAAAAATAGCTATTACGAACTTAGTTTTTTTAAATTTGCGGGCTGTAAAGTAAGTTTGTTAAAAAAAACTGCATTTACGAAAATTGAAGGCACAGAATTAAAGTTTATGGCAATAAAAATGAAAAAAACACTATTTGATAAAGTTTGGGATTCCCATGTAGTTCACAAAATAGAAAACGGTCCAGATGTGCTCTTCATTGATCGCCATATGGTGCACGAAGTTACCAGTCCGGTAGCTTTTTTAGGATTGAAGAGTAGAAATATAAAAGTTTTGCATCCTGAGAAAACATTTGCTACGGCTGATCATAACACCCCAACCATCAACCAACATTTGCCTGTAGCCGACCCTCTGTCTGCAAATCAGTTAAAAGCATTAGAAGAAAATGCTGCTGAACATGGTATTTCTTATTGGGGATTAGGGCATGAAAAAAATGGAATCGTTCATGTTGTTGGTCCTGAGTACGGTATTACACTTCCCGGTGCTACCATCGTTTGTGGTGATTCACATACCTCAACCCATGGTGCTTTTGGGGCAATTGCTTTTGGAATTGGCACCTCTGAGGTGGAAATGGTTTTGGCCACACAATGCATTATGCAGCCTAAACCAAAAAGTATGCGTATCACCATAAATGGAAAGCTCAACTTTGGGGTAACTCCAAAAGATGTAGCCTTATTTATTATTTCCCAGTTAACCACTTCAGGGGCCACCGGCTATTTTGTGGAATATGCAGGAGAAATTTTTCGAAATATGACTATGGAGGGGCGTATGACGGTCTGTAACTTGAGTATAGAAATGGGTGCTCGTGGCGGGATGATAGCTCCTGACGAAAAAACGTTTAGTTATGTAAAAGGTCGTGAGTTTACACCAAAAGGGGCAGCTTGGGATAGAGCTATGAAGTATTGGGAGACATTATATACGGATCAGGAAGCGACGTTTGATAAGGAATTGACTTTTGATGGCTCAGTAATAGAACCGATGATTACCTACGGCACCAATCCCGGAATGGGAATGGGAATTTCTAATGATATTCCGGCCGCAGATACAGTACAAGGTGGTGAATCGACTTATAAAAAGTCATTACAGTATATGGCCTTTAATGAAGGTGATTCAATGATTGGGAAGCCGATTGATTTTGTATTTCTAGGAAGCTGTACCAACGGCAGAATTGAAGATTTTAGGGCGTTTGCTTCTATTGTAAAAGGAAGAAAAAAAGCACCTAATGTAACGGCATGGTTGGTTCCGGGATCTCATAAGGTAGAAACTGCTATCAGAGAAGAGGGAATTCTGGACATCTTGCACGAGTCTGGATTTGAATTACGAGAACCGGGTTGTTCTGCTTGTTTAGCAATGAATGATGA
This sequence comes from Arenibacter sp., assembly GCA_041747755.1. Lineage (GTDB taxonomy): Bacteria > Bacteroidota > Bacteroidia > Flavobacteriales > Flavobacteriaceae > Aurantibrevibacter. Next base: position 32,342 of record JBGTEN010000090.1, read on the forward strand.
TAAGGTGCCTGCCGGTAAATTAGCGGTAAGCACTTCTAATAGAAATTTCGAAGGTAGACAAGGACCCGGTTCCAGAACACTTTTAGCGAGTCCGCTTGTCGCCGCCGCCGCCGCCGTAACGGGAAAAGTAACTGATCCTCGAGAGTTGATGGAGTTGGAAACAGCATAGCGCTGGGTGCGGTGATTAGTAAAGAGCATTTGTTTTTTTCCTTCTGAAATAATTCAAAATGCCTTTAGTAAAATCAGAAACAAACAACAATAAACGAACAACGAATAATAATGGCATACGATAAATTTAACACCTTAAGAACCACTGCGGTACCACTTCCAATTGAGAATGTAGATACGGATCAAATTATCCCTGCTCGTTTTTTGAAAGCTACCGAACGAAAGGGATTTGGAGATAACTTGTTCCGGGATTGGCGATACAATCAAGACAATACTCCAAAGACTGAATTTGTCTTAAACAACCCAAAGTACAGTGGTAAGATATTAGTAGGAGCTCACAATTTTGGTTCCGGTTCCTCTAGAGAACATGCTGTTTGGGCTATTTATGATTATGGTTTCCGATGTGTAGTATCCAGCTTTTTTGCAGATATTTTTAAAGGAAATTGCTTAAACATAGGTGTTCTACCGGTTCAGGTAAGTCCTGCATTCCTTGAAACCATTTTTAAGACAATAGAGGCAGAGCCTAAAACAGAATTGGAGGTAGATTTGCCTAGCCAAACCATAACCCTTTTGTCTACAGGGGCATCAGAGAAATTTGACATCAACAACTACAAAAAAGAGAATATGCTCAATGGTTTTGATGATATTGATTATTTGTTGAATATCAAATCTTCCATTAAGGAATTTGCCGAAAATACTCCGCTGTAAAATTAGTTTAGATCTGGTAGTAATCCGCTAAGCGGAACAATCCTTTAATATTGTATTTTGAAAAATGAAGAGAAGAACTATTGAAATTATGGATACCACGCTCCGGGATGGAGAGCAAACTTCCGGGGTATCTTTTTCTGCTTCAGAAAAACTTACTCTAGCAAAGTTACTTTTAGAAGAACTCAAGGTAGACAGAATTGAAGTAGCTTCTGCTCGGGTTTCAGACGGAGAGCTTCAGGCAGTTCAAAAGATAACGGAGTGGGCGGCAGCCACCGGTAACATAGAACGCATAGAGGTGTTAACCTTCACTGACGGTGGTGTTTCTTTAGATTGGATGGAAAAGGCAGGTGCAAAAACGCAAAATTTGTTAACAAAAGGCTCATTAAATCATTTAACACATCAATTAAAGAAAACACCTGAGCAACATTTTAATGAAATTGCTATTGTATTTTCTGCGGCAGTAAAAAAAGGAATCACCAACAACATATATCTGGAAGATTGGAGTAATGGCATGCGCAATTCAAAAGCTTATGTGTTCCAGTTTTTAGATTTTTTGGCTACCCAACCAGTTCGAAGAGTTTTGCTTCCGGATACACTTGGGATTCTTACTTATTCGGAAACCTATTCTTTTATTGAAGAAATAGTAAAGCGGTATCCGCATATGCATTTTGATTTTCATGGTCATAATGATTATGATTTGGGAGTGGCTAATGTAATGGAAGCTGTGAAAGCAGGGTGTCATGGATTGCACCTTACCGTAAATGGGATGGGAGAGCGTGCAGGAAATGCTCCTATGGCAAGCGCAGTTGCTGTAATAAATGATTTTTTTCCGGATGTGAAAATTAATGTAAACGAATCTTCCTTATATAAGGTTAGTAAGCTGGTTTCTACTTTTACCGGATTTAGTATTCCGGCAAATAAGCCTATTGTTGGCGAAAATGTATTTACACAAACTGCAGGAATTCATGCTGACGGCGACAGTAAGATGAATCTTTACTTTAATAATTTATTACCGGAACGTTTCGGAAGGAAGCGCAAATATGCATTAGGTAAATTATCAGGGAAGGCTAACATAGTAAAAAATCTGCAAGAATTGGGTTTGACGTTAAATCCTGAAGAGCTAAAGAAAGTTACTGATCGTATCATTGAACTTGGCGATAAAAAAGAACGGGTAACTAAAGAAGATCTTCCCTATATCATTTCTGATATTTTAGATAGTGATGCTTACCAAAAGAAAGTTATTGTAAAGTCATACGTACTTACCCATTCCAAAGGTTTAAAACCCTCTACAACGGTTGCTGTGGAATTTGAAGGGGAATTGTTGGAGGCCCACGCGCAAGGAGATGGCCAATATGATGCCTTTATGAATGCGCTGCGAAAATTGTATGTTTCTCGCAAAATGAGTTTACCAAACCTCATAGATTACGCTGTACGTATTCCCCCTGGAAGTAACTCTGATGCATTGTGCGAAACCATTATTACTTGGGAAAAAGATGGAAAGGAATTTACATCAACAGGTCTGGATTCCGACCAAACTGTTTCCGCTATAAAAGCCACAGAAAAAATGTTGAATATTATTTAGCATTATAATCA
>JBGTEN010000091.1:0-8302 GCA_041747755.1 Arenibacter sp.
AATTATCCCCAAGACATACCTGGTCTTTGGATTTTTATAATCAGGAACCGGTTAAGATTGTTTCTTTGGAAAAGATAGATAAGGATACCGCAATGTGGGTGTATGTAACGGATGCGGAACTGACTCAGCTCAAAAAAGAGGGTTTTGATTGGGATCAACAGTTAACCGTGGCCGATTTTAGAATTACCCGTTTGCAAGCGAAATTCTTGAACCCCGCTACCCGAAAAGGAGTGTTAGAGCGCATGCATTTAATCCACCTACATTAAAAATTTTTGGCTTTAAGAAGTTATTCTCCCTGAGAAAGAATAGTTAAATCAGGTTTTTTTAAATGGTAGTATATACCGATAAGGGAGACAAAAGCGGTTATTAAAAAGAACAGCATACTGATACCTACAGAGATATTTTGGTCCAAGCCCAACCACAGCGCACCATAGAAAAAGGTTACTTCTCTACTCCCGATACCACCTATGGTTAAGGGGAGTACGGAAACCAGAGAGGAAACCAGAAAAATAAATAGATAGGCTAAAATTTGTTCATCGATGCTCAAGGCTTTCAGGATGCAAAAAGCACTGATAATTTGAGCTAATTGTACCCATGCAGCAAACAAAAACGATTTCCAAAAAACAGGTAGGACATAAGCGAAATACTGTTTGTTTATCCACCAAAAAGTAGAGATACTAAGCGGTATGAGTAGTAGCCATACCAGTTGATATTCTTTTATAAAGTCATTCGAAATAAAAAGAACAAAAATACAGGCATACACAAATAAAAGTAGCATACCACTGAGTCGATCCAGAACCAATACACTGACGACTTTTTTTGTAGAGACCTCAAAATTTTTCTTAATCAAATAGCCTTTATACGCATCCCCACCAATACCTCCGGGAAGAAAGAGGTTGTAAAACATCCCCAAGAGGTAGAGTTTGATATTACTTTTTTGCGTGAGAAGCACTTCTATTTGATGAAAATACAGGTTGAGTCGAACGGATGAAATCACTTTGGAAAGCACAAAGAAAACTAACGCTAAAAGAAGGTAAACAGGGTTAGCTTCTTTAAGGATGATAATGACCTCACCTATATCGAGTTTAGAAAAAACGAAATAGATAAGAACCGCACTAACAGCAATTTTTAAAAAAGTAATGAGCGATTTACGCAGGTTGGTCGCCAATGGTAATATTTTTAATTCTGTAGGGTCTTTTGTTTTGCGATTCGTAATAGGTACGGATCAATAGTTCCATAACAATACCAATGGTAAACAATTGAATTCCGGCTAATATAAACATCAAACCAAATATCAAAAGTGGTCGGTTGCCAATATCTTCTCCCATAAATTTTACGATTAAGAGATAGATATTGATAAAAACCCCAAGTATAATCAAGAGAAAACCAAAAATGCCAAAAAGGTGAATAGGGCGTTGAAAATATTTTCGAATAAACAATAAAAGCATCATATCGGCTACTACCTTAAATACACGTTCCAAACCATATTTGGATACCCCGGCATTTCTGGCGTGATGTTTTACCGGTACCTGTTTTATCTGTGCTCCTTCCAAATGAGCAAGAAGAGTAATAAAACGATGCATTTCCCCGTATAGATTCAAGTCTTTGGCAATATCTTTTGTAAATACTTTTAGTGCACAACCATTATCCTTAATATCTAACTTTGTTACCCTTCGAACCATAAAATTGGCAATTTTCGAAGGAATTTTTTTAACCAAAGAATCTTTTCTTTTTTGACGGATTCCGGTGACTACATCATATTCGCCACTAACCGCATAAGCCAGCATTTGCGGGATATCTGAGGGATCGTTTTGCAAATCCCCATCCATAGTGATGATATATTCCCCATTGGCATAATCAATTCCGGCAGCCAAGGCCAGACTCTGGCCATAATTTTTTTTCAGGGCAAGGAGGTGGACTTTTTCATCTTTCATCTCCTTAACTACCTTACGCGTGCGATCTTTGGAAAAATCGTCTACGTATATAATTTCATAGTTGTAACCTACTAGACTTTCATGTATTCTTTGTGTAAGAAGGGAAACATTATCTTCCTCATTATATAAGGGGACAACAATAGAAAGGAGGTCTCTTGTGGTAATTTGCATTTAATCAATATATGGATGGAGCAAATTTAGTTTTTTTATTTTAGTTCCTTTAAATAGCTTTGAAACAGCAGGTCTGCCGCTTTAAAGGGAGAAACTTTGTTTTCCTTTACTTTTAGTAACAACTTCTCCAATTGTTTTTTTAACTTTTTGTTTTCTTGTAAATGCAATTTTAATCTATCATTTACCGTCTGCAGTAGCCAAAATGTATTCTGATTTTGTCGTTTTTCAGCAAATGTACCATCATTTGTAGTCTCTGTGACATATTGGGTTATCATTTCCCAAATTTCAACTAATCCCAATTGCTCTTGAGCAGAGCAGGTAACTACTTTGGGAATCCAGCCATTTTCTTTCGGTGGGAATAGATGTAGTGCTTTGGTAAATTCGCGCTGGGCTAATTTTGCTTTTTGAAGGTTGTCGCCGTCCGCTTTATTTATGGCAATGGCATCTGCCATTTCTATAATACCTCGCTTAATTCCCTGCAGTTCATCACCTGCTCCAACCAATTGCAACACCAAGAAAAAATCTACCATACTGTGAACAACAATTTCACTTTGTCCTACACCAACCGTTTCTATAAGTATGATGTTGTATCCTGCTGCCTCACAAACAAGTATTGTTTCCTTAGTATTTTCTGCAACACCTCCCAAAAACTCTCTAGAAGGGGAGGGTCTTACAAAGGCATTCGGATCTTTTACGAGTTCATGCATTCTTGTTTTATCTCCAAGAATACTTCCCTTAGTCAGTGAGCTGGAAGGATCAATTGCTAATACCGCTACTTTGTTTCCCAAGGCAGTTAGCATTTTTCCAAAGGTTTCAATAAACATACTTTTTCCAACACCGGGAGGCCCAGTAATTCCAATTCGGATGCTATTTATGTTGGGAAGTAAACAATTATCGATAATTTCTCTGGCCTTTTCCCTATCTGTGCTTTTAGTGCTCTCCAGCAAGGTTATTACCCTGCCTAAAGCAGTCTTATTACCCTGTAAAAGATCTTTAAGGAGTATATTTACAGAAGGAAACTGTTTTCTAAAAGATTTAATTTTAGAAACTCCTGCTTGACTAATATTTTTTTTTCGACTCAAATTTACTTGTTAATAGGAACGCTGATTTTTGTCAGCTCCCAAGCCAAAGTAAGATACAATTGCGTATCATTTTCAAAGGAAATAGTAAAACTTTCCGCACTGTTGGATAAAACCTCGGTGGCAACCTCTACATTAACTACATCAAAACTGGGACTTCTAGTGGTTTCTTTACCTCCACTACTTAAAGTAACACCCCAATCTGGAACGTCACTATTAAAGATAACCTTCCAGCTTTGTTCATCAGGAATAGTCCATAAAGAATACGTTCCTGCGGGGAGGTTTTTATCAATAATTTTAATGTCTGTCTTTGTTGTAAATACTGTAGGCTCATTGGCTCCGGTACGCCATACTTCCCCATAAGGGACCAATTCTCCAAAAATTTGACGTCCTTTTTTAAATGGACTGCTATAATTTACCACCACTTCCAAGCCGTTTTTTGTATATGATGCAGTTCTTTGAGGGCTGTGCTTTTTTGTTTGGTCCTGCATATATGGCATGGCAACAAAATAAAATAAAACCGCTATCACTGCAGCTATAATTAGAATCCATTTGGCAATTTTCATTAGAATTTTTTAAGAATTTATAGTCTTTTATTTAACCAAATCTAAATTAGTAAATCAAATCTAGATAAGGGTATTGTTTTGGGTTTCTCTTGTGGTAAAGTTTTAAGTCCAAAGCCGAAAGGTTTCGGTTTCTGATTTTAAAAATGAATATATTCATTCAAACCTTTACCTCATTAACTCTATATTCTTTCCTCCATCAATATTAAACTTAAAATAGCACTAAGTGCGATTGTTGAAAATTTTGAGTTTGCCGTATTTGCGAATGATAAAATAAAATTTAGTTTTTTTTTGCAACATCAGGTAATTTCTATCGTCCTTTAAACAAACAGCAACTGAAAACAACCAATGAAACCGGCCAATGTTTCAAATTGATCTTGTAGAAAAGTGTAAAGCGAATAACCGTAAAGCGCAATTAGCACTTTATGAACAATATTGTGACGGTATGTTTATGGTTGCTATGCGCTTTTTAAAAAACGCCGATGATGCCGAAGATGTTTTGCAGGAGTCCTTTATAAAGGCATTTCAGCGGATAGATCAATACAAAGGAGAGGTTTCATTTGGTGCTTGGCTTAAACGGATTGTAATTAATAAAAGTATTGATTTTCTGAAAGGACGGAAAAAAGAGTTATTGGAATTGGATGAAAGCTATTTGCATGTGGTTGAAGATGATGATTGGTCAGTAGCTGACGAAATTACTATAGATATGGTGCGGTTGGTGATAGATAAACTGCCGGAAAAGTATGGCTTGGTGGTCCGTTTGTTTTTGATAGAGGGCTATACTCATGATGAAATTTCGGAATTATTAAATATATCGGGGAGCGCATGCCGAACCCGTTTGTTACGGGGTAAAGGATTATTAAAAGAGGAGTTGAAAAACAAAAGATATGGCACAGGATCTTAGAGAATTATTTAAAAAAGGAGATGTGGAAAGGTTTCCGATGAAACCGGGACACAAAGAGCGTTTTGCCCAATTATTGGACAAGGAGTTGCCGAAGAAAAGGAAATCAGTTCAAGTCTATTGGAGTGTAGCAGCGAGTGTAGTGCTCTTAGTTGGTTTAGCAACACTTATCTACTATATATATGATAAAGAAAACATAGAAAATACTATTCTGGTAGATACACCGCCCTCTGTTTCAGAGGATAAAGCCATTACCCTTGGGGATCTTTCCCCGGACCTAAAAAAGGTAGAAGACTATTATGTGGTCAACATTAATCTGGAGCTGTCAAAATTGGATATTTCGGGAGATAACAAGGCCTTGGTAGACAGTTATATGAAGCAGTTAGCAAGCCTTGATCAGGAATATAAAAAATTGAATAGCGAATTAAACACCATTGGTCCCAATGATCAGACCATAACTGCATTAATAAAAAACTTGCAGTTACGCTTGCAGTTATTACACAAATTGAAAAATAAGTTAAATGAATTAAAATCATCAGAAAATGAAACAGTTACAACAAATAGTATTTAAAATACTTCCCATTTCATTGGGTTTGATTAGTCTGCTTGTGCAGGGTCAAAAACAAACTAAAACCTATAATGAGACTTTTAAAGTAGATCAGGATGCAGTCTTAGATATCAACACCAGTTACGCAGATATAGAGTTTGAGACTTGGGATAAAAATGAGGTGCAGATACAAGGCGTTTTGGAGATAGAGGGAATTTCTATCGAGGAAGCTGAAAAATACTTTAAAAACAATGGACTGAAAATTGTCGGCAACAGTAAAACAATTGAAATTAGCACTCAAGGGGAGAACTCCTGGACAACCTCTTACTCCTTTTCAGGAATGGAAGATTTTCATATTGAAATTCCGGAAATGCCCGAAATGGATTTTTTACTTGAAATACCGCCTGTTCCGGAACTTCCAAATTTCCCTGCAATGGCACCCATGCCGCCAATGCCTCCGGTTGCCATGAACGGATTTAATTTTGATTATGAAGCTTATGAGAAGGATGGAGAAAAATATTTAAAACAATGGAAAAAGGAATTCGATAAAACGTTCAATGAAGATTTTAAGGTGCAAATGGAAGAATGGAGTGAGGAAATGAAAGCCAGAACAGAAGAAATGAAATCGCATCACAAAGAAATGAGTGAGGAGCGTAAAATGGCTCTGGAAGCCCGAAAGGAGGCTATGAAAGATAGGCAAGAGGCCATGGTAGAACGTCAGAAAGAAATGCAGAAACAACAAAAGGAAAAGATAGAGAAGAGAATAGTGGTAAAGTCAAAAAGTGATTCCAATTCTGATGCTCCTAATGTTTTTTATTGGTCATCTGATGGAAAGGAAAGCAACTTAAAGGTTAAAAAGACGATTAAAGTGAAAATGCCAAAGTCTACTAAATTAAAATTGAATGTTCGACATGGTGAGGTAAAATTGGCAGAGCATACCAAAAACATGAAAGCAACCTTGTCCTATGCAAGGTTGCTAGCTTATACCATAGACGGGGACATGACAAATATTATAACCTCTTATTCTCCTATTACGGTAATGAACTGGAATTATGGACAATTAAAAGCAGATTACTCGGAACATGTAGATTTACGAAAAGTTCGGAATATTATTTTAAACACTACTTCTTCTGAGGTAACTATAGATCAATTATTAAAAAGTATTATAGCACAAAATGACTTTGGTGCCCTGCGTGTTAATTCTATTGCAAAGGATTTTACATCAATTGACATTAGCATACAAAATGGGGAATTAAATTGTGGTCTACCGGAATCGCCTTTTCAAGTATCCTATACTGGGGTAGCCTCAGAGTTTAATACCCCATCTAAGTTAAAGCTTACCAAAACCCAAAATGGTAGAACTACCACCTACAAAGGAGGTTATTTGAAGGCTGCCGATAGCCCGATGATTACTCTAAATGCTAAATATAGTGAAGTTAATTTGCAATAAATTATTAAACCCTACGGTATGCACCGATGTATTAGTTACTCTTTAGAAATTGATTCATATTCTAAGACTTTAAATAGTCTTCTGAAGGCCAGGTTATAATCTCATTCTTTTTCATTGCGTCCAGTCCCATTTGTACACAAATAGCTGCCTTGGCTCCGGCAATAACATCTGAAATGGGTCGTTCATTTTGCAATACAGAAGTTCTAAAATCCATAAGGGCATCTTTGCTTGGGTCGGCATGGACCATTTCTATGGGAATACCTTTTCCTTCCTCCCATGCTGCTGTTGCTCCAGATACACCATCTACTTCTCCCAATTCCCTTTTGTATTGTCCTTCCGGATAGAACCAGGCCTTGGCCGAATTTAAAATAAGAGTACCTTTATGGCCCATGATTTTTATTTTATAATCTTCATTGGCGTTAGAAGTGAGACAAGTGAATTTTGCTTTGACTCCATTTGGGTAAAGATATATAAGATGCACATTATCATAGGTTTCCCTTCCATCCTTCCAATAGTCAATACCTCCCATTCCCATTACTTTTTCAGGGACGGCATCCAAGACCCAATTGCAAAAATCCAATTGATGAGAGCATAGTTCAGCCACTAGTCCACCTGATAACTCATTATACATACGCCAATTGATAGCCCGCTCTAATTGAGGATTCGGGACAGGTCTTCTCCAATTCCCATTGCGATTCCAGTAGCATTCAATGGCTGCTATTTTGCCTACTTTTCCGGTTTGAATCAATTCCACGATATGGCTATATAATCGGGAACTATGGTATTGATGCCCGGTTTGAAAAATAAGACCCGAACCTCGTACTTTCTTCACTAATTGCGAGATACCATCATAGCCCTTAGCCAAAGTTTTTTCACAATAGACATGCTTGCCTGCATCAATTGCATCCTGCGCAATTTTCGAATGTGTTCCAAAAGGGGTTGCAATTAAAACGGCATCCAAATTTTTATCGTCTAAAAGTTTTCGGTAATCCGAATAGCTTTTTGGATTCTGATTCAACTTTTTTAAACCGTTCTCCAAACGAAACGGAAGGATATCACAACAAGCCACTACATCAAAATTAGGAATATCATTAATAATAGGAATCAGTCCTGAACCCCGGTCTCCTGTTCCAATAATACCAATTTTAAATGCTTTTTCGGTATTTTTTGAACCAAAAACTTGTCCTAAAGCGGAAGCAGAAGAGGCAATAGCACCGGTAGCCAAACTACTTTTTATTACAAAATCCCTTCTTTTCATTCCTGCTTATAATTTTGGTTCCCAACCTTCCTGATATTCTCTTTTCCAGCTTTGCATGGCTTTTTCATTGTTGAGCACTTTTCCCGTTTTAGTGTCTATATTCAATGATTCTCCTGCATCTTGAGCCATATTACCTAAATGACATAACATGGTAGATATACTGGCATCATTGATATCTGCCTGCAGGGATTTGTCTTTTCTGATTCCATCAAAAAAGTTGGCGACATGCATTACATCAAGTTCCCCTTCACCCATGGTATTGGTTGTAGCACTTTCAGCCCCTTCAATAGCTTCTTTTATTAGGTTTCCTTGAAGGTCAAAAAGCTTGTAAAAATTTCTGTCGAGCATAATGGTGCCTTTACTACCGTAAATCGTGGCCCCTCTTCCCGGTCTGCTTGG
>JBGTEN010000092.1:0-5097 GCA_041747755.1 Arenibacter sp.
AAGTGGGGTATCCATAACTTTTCTACCATCCAAAGTAAAAAGGAGTAATTGGTTAGGTCTTTTTTCGGGGTGCTCCTCCCACTCCACATACAATTGGTCGGTAACCGGATTTGGATAAGCAATCATTTTAAAGGTGCCAAACTCATCGAGTGTTGCTTCTTCAGCTACTATGGGAATGGAATCAATGGCAGACGGCATCACCGCCTGTAGACAGGTTAGGCAGACCCTATTGCGGAGAATCTGATTCCCTGCGGTATCGTAGCTGAAAACGAGTTTATCCTGGGCGATTGCTACATATCCAAAAAATAGGGCAAGTGAAATAAGTAATTTTGTCTTCATTTGGTAGGAATTTACCTTATTAAATTATGTTAAATTCAAATACCAAAAACATTTCTTAAGATTATTTAAATGTTAATTATTTGTTAATAATAAATTGTATTTATTTGATAATCAATAACTTAATTTAAATGTATTTTTATTAAATTCTTGTTAAATAAAAGACTGTTAAAATATCTAAAATGTAAGTTGTTTCGCCAAAATACCTGTCTTTTTGCGAAATTGATAAAATCAATAAAAAAAATGTTGAATTTTGACTTAAGAAAGGGGTTAATAATCAAAATTAATGATGAATTGGAAGATCCGAACAAACTAAAAAAACGTCAGATTGTTACTCATTTTACCATTATTATAAAAAGTATTTTACCTGAAAGATTCTTGGTAGCTCTCACATCGGCAAATTAAGAAGTGAAAGGATATCTTAAAATAATTCTAACCGATTTATATAGTAATTTCAAAGTAAAATAGAGGTTACCCATAAATTCTATGCATTGTACCAGTGTACAATGGGTATATTATTTTTAGTTTCTAGTTAATTCCTGTCGAATGCTATCCAATTCTTCTGAATCCAATTCAAGTTTAAAATACGCTTTACCAAAAGCCGGTTCTACTTTGTTGATTTTATTTAGCACTTTATAAAAAATGCGCCCGTCATTGCCCCTGGCTGTTACAGCGTCATGGTATTTTTGGAACGAAACTTTTTCTTCTGCCCTATCCCATTCCTCTTTGGTCATCTTAATGTTTGTTTGGTCGATAAATACAGGTTCCTCCACCTTTTTTAATTCCGTGCCATCGAATAAGCTTTTGAGCAGGTCATGGGTGGGTTTTAACTGTTCCCGTTCCATGGAGCGCAGCAATTCCACTATGTAGTCCAACCGTCCCATCATGTAGTTTTGAAATTTTATAAAGCTGACCATCACTTGACTTTTGGGAGAGATTTTCGCCTTTTCAAAAAAGTCAATCATGGTATCCATCGTCTCTGAATGTGATTTTGAAACGGTCTTGGAATAGGCCCGAAATCGCTCCGCAGTGATGCGGTTGATACTTATGGCCGAGAAAGTGTTTTTTCTTGGGTTGTTTGTTTCCATTACAGTAGTTTTTTATAACATTTAAAGGTCTTTCAAGAGGCTTTTAGTAAAATTTACAGCAAGGGCAAATTGACATAATATTTTCGTTTTTTGTAATTAAATGATTTTCAATGATTTAAATCCTTAGTTTTTATGTCGCAATAACTGATTACTGTAAATTTCTTCAATATTTTCAGGGCCTTACAGGACATTTGGCACTAATTTCGGTGATGCCTAAAAATGAAATTGTTTTCAATTTATTGAAAATCAATGTTTTATAAAATGTAACCCCGCACTTGCGGGTTACCCTCTTGCTATTCATTTTACGTCCGCCAGAGGCGGACAAAAATTTCAAACAACAAGAGGTTGCCATGTTGCTTTTTTTTGGAACTAAAAGTTCCGGATTCGTTCTTTTTAGATTGGTATCGTTTTCAGCGAAAGTCAAATAATGGGAAAACAATACAGATAAAATGCGCTATAGAACAGCAGGAAAAAGATACGCTTTTTTTCACTGCCATTTTACATTTTTATGAATTGAGGAGTTTAGCTGTCAAAAAATGTACTACCAAAATAGCGCAACCGTTGTTGTGATTTAAAAGATAGTTATCTGAGTTGTTATTTCTATTTTCAACACAATTAAAAGTGATTTACTTATTATATCCTGAGTGATTTCCTTTTTTTTATTTTTTTTAGTGCCATTTCCTTTTTTGGATATTAGGGGATGATTTTATTGTCAGCTTGCTTTGATTTACTTCCCATAGAGCCCTCGTTGATACCTTTTTTGTAGCTTTTGGTGGTACAATATTCAGGCTTGGTAAGACGTATAAATAAAAGACCGCTTTTGCGGTCCTGGTTTATGCCGTCGGGCAAGAATGGATATTGTTGTTTTGCTATCAAAAAAAGGAGGCAATGGGGGCTTTGGAAGGGTATTTAAGCCAGATTTGTGAAATCTAAATTTCAGGAAATGGCAATAAATGCTGAAATGATGTTCCGATTAGGCGGACTTAATTCACGGTTTTGGCCTAGAATTGTGTATGCATTCCATACTTAATAGAAGGCTTCCTAAACCGGAATCTCCTAAAGTAGCAGAATGGTAAAGCCAAAACAGGGAATTGTGTCCAAGACCTGTAATGAAGCTCATTGCCCGAAATGAAGCCCTTCGGCTAAGCCGGTACTGAGTCACGTCGAAGTGATCAGGACAGGCCCGCGGAATGGAGTGGCAATGTGCTGGAATGGGAAGAATATAATTTAGCCTTGTTTATTGGTCCTTAAGAAAAAAGGCCGCTCTATTTTGGGAGAGGTTACAGTTTAAAATATTCATATAATTAGTACCATGAGTAATAAAATTTGATTATTTATAAACTCAATATTTTGATTTGGTTTAAAAAAAATAGTAAATTCGTACCATGAGTAATAAAAAAGGATCTAAAATAAACCATTTATTACAGTCCCAACCATCGGGAGTGGTGTTCCTATCCTCATGGCTTGTTGAGCATGGATATAGCCATGACCTTTTACGAAAGTATAAGGACAGCAACTGGTTGACCTCCATAGGTTCCGGAGCTATGATAAGGACCGGTGAAGATGTGGGGTACCAAGGTGCCCTATATGCATTACAGGAACAATCAGGGTTAAACGTACATCTTGGGGGAAGAACAGCCCTATCCCTGCTCGGAAGGGCGCATTATTTGGACTTAAATGTGAAAAAAATATTCCTGTTCTGCAAAAGTGGCAGTAAACTTCCAACATGGTTTTTAGATCATGACTGGGGATATAAAATAGAGCAAATAAACACCTCTTTCCTTCCCTCTGATATTGATTTGTCCCCTGTAGAGCAAAAAACATTTTCCATAAAAATATCAAACCCGGAAAGGGCTATCTTGGAATGTCTCTATTTAACCCCAAAAATCCATTCGTTTTTAGAAAGCTACGAACTCATGGAGGGGTTGAACAACCTAAGGCCAAACCATGTACAAACCTTGCTTGAACAATGTACTTCCGTAAAGGTAAAGCGACTGTTTTTGTATATGGCCGAAAAGGCTAACCACAATTGGTTCAATTACATAAAAACAGAAAAAATAGATTTAGGTAGCGGAAAAAGGGCGCTTTTGAATGATGGGGTCTATATACCGAAATACAATATCACCGTACCCAAAGAATTGGAAACGTAATGGAGATAAGAAATGTATATAAAGCCCAGATATCACTTTTGTTACGGGTGTTACCAGAGGTGGCTAAGGAAAAATGTTTCGCTTTACATGGCGGTACAGCCATAAATTTATTCGTCAGGGAAATGCCCAGATTATCTGTTGATGTCGACTTAACCTATGTATTCATCGAAGACAGGGATGTTTCAATGAAAAATATCGTTGATGCCTTAATCCGTATAAAATCACGTATCGAAGCTGCAATTCCCGAAACACATATTTCCCTTCAGGAGAAAATACTTAAACTCCTTATCTCAACCCCAAATGCACAGATAAAACTGGAAGTCAATCAGGCCAATAGGGGTTTAATCGATGGCGCAATGAAAATGATGCTTTGTGAAAAAGCCCGGGATGAGTTTGCAGCATTCTGCGCTGTAGATGTAGTCCCGTTAAGCCAACTCTATGGGGGCAAAATATGTGCTGCTCTGGACAGGCAACATCCTAGGGATTTGTTCGACATCAAATATCTAATGGAGAACGAAGGATTAACAGATGAAATAAAAAAAGGCTTTTTACTCTGTCTCTTGGGAAGCAACCGTCCTTTTCACGAAATGCTCAGCCCTAACCTCACAGACCAAAGACATGTTATGGAGAATCATTTTGATGGAATGAGCTACGTCCCGTTTTCCTATGACGATTTTGAGAAGACCAGACATCAGCTCATAAAAGCCGTAAAAGTGTCCCTAACAAAAGAAGACAAAGAGTTCTTAATGGGGTTCAAACGTCTAACACCTGATTGGAGTATCTACGATTTTGAAAGATTCCCCGCTGTTCAATGGAAGCTGCAAAACCTTGTTCATCTGGAAAACAATAACCGGTCAAAATACAACGATTTAGTTCGGGCTTTTAAAAATGTACTTTATTCATAAAATTTTCATTTATCATAAACTACCTATTACTAATCTTCAATTTCAATATTTGTGAATATTTTAATAAACATTTCGTTGTTTTAAGATATGGTGTTCCGATTTGGCGGACTTAATTCACGGTTTTGGCCTAGGAGTATGCCTTTCTATACTTAATAGAAGCCTTCCTTAACCGGAAACTCATAAAGTAGCAGAATTGTAAAGCCAAAGCCGGGAATTGTGTCCAAGACCTGTAATGAAGCTCATTGCCCGAAATGAAGCTTTGCAAAAATGAATGGCAATGTGCTGGAATGGGTAGTGGACTAAAACCTACATCGCATTAAACCGCATTCTAAGCTGTTGCATATCATCACTTACTTTTCTCTCTATGACCTTGGCATAAATCTGTGTGGTAGCTATTTTGGAGTGTCCCAACAATTTAGAGACCGTTTCAATGGGCATGCCATTACTTAAGGTCACTGTGGTGGCAAAGGTATGCCTAGCCATATGAAAGGTCAGGTTCTTCTTAATCCCGCAAACATCTGCAATTTCCTTTAAATAGGTATTTAGCTTTTGGTTGGATATCTTGGGAAATAAGGTGCCGTGGATAGCACTTCGCTTGTTCCCCTTATATTTTTCAAG
>JBGTEN010000093.1:0-7093 GCA_041747755.1 Arenibacter sp.
TTTTTATAGTTGAATCTAAACAAAGGCACGGCATATTCCAAAAGCCAAAAAAAGGCAATCCCGGAAACCAAAATAAGGCTTCGGTGTGCGGATGGAATAGTCTCAAAATAATTCAGAATGGTTTCCATACCTATAAAGATACCTTTTTTTTAAAATTGAAAAATAATCATGAAGAAAGCGTGCTATATTATTTGAGCTCTACAAGCCGCTTCATTTCCTCTACAATACTATAGGCAGCCGGACAAATGGCTACATTCTTGAGTGTAAGGCTACTAATTTGATGAAAATTTCTACGATTTGTATGCGGAAATTCGCGACAAGCTTTTGGTCGTACCTCATAAATTGAGCAATAATTTTCAGCATCTAAAAAAGTACAAGGAACACCTTGTAATACGTAATCCTGGTCTTCATCAATTCTCAAATACCGTGTAATAAATACGTGTGGTTTTATCTTCAAAAATTTGGCAATTCGCTCAATATCCGCGTTGGTAAAAAGGGGGCCGGTAGTTTTGCAGCAATTAGCACATTGCAAACAATCTGTTTTTGAAAACACCTCATTATGAATGTTTTGCATTACTAAATCCAGATTCCGAGGTGGCTTCTTTTTTAACTTTGCAAAAAACTTTTTATTCTCCTTAAGCTTCTGTTCAGCCTTCTTAGGGAGCTCCTCTACTTCCTTTTTCATATTATCTGATTGTATGCGAGCTGACCACACTTTTTAGTCTGCCTTAAAAGTGAGACATTTGTAATGCAATTGCAAATGTAAGCCATGAAAGACATTTTTGGACAGGCGTTACTGGATTATCAACTTGGTAATTATACCGAGGATATCAAAACCTATTCTTCTCTTGATGAGGAAGATGCTATTCCCTTACCCTATCTTTTTCGCAACTATAAAGAAATGCCCCCAATAGAACAAAAAGCTCTTACCCTTTGCACTGGTAAAATTCTGGATATAGGTTGTGGAGCCGGTAGTCATGCGCTTTATTTACAGGAGAAAGGACAGGACGTAACTGCATTGGATTATTCCAAAGGTGCTACTGAAGTTTGCACCTTACGCGGTTTAAAAAAGGTGGTACATAGCCATTTCTATGACTTTTTAGGAACAAAATTTGATACTATCCTCCTACTTATGAATGGTATCGGCATCATAGAAAATTTGGGTAATTTCAATCGGTTTTTTTCGCACGTAAAATTACTTTTAAAGCCAAACGGACAAATTTTATTGGATTCCAGTGATATCATTTATATGTTTGAAGAAGATGAGGATGGAGGTTATTGGATTCCAAATCCGAATACCTATTATGGGGAGGTGGCTTTTACCATGAGTTATAAAGGAGTGAAAGAAAACCCTTTCTCTTGGCTATACGTAGATTATAATACGCTGCAGCGTGCAGCCCACGCTAATAATTTTGAGTGCGAGCTTGTTAGTGAGGGGGAACACTATGATTATTTGGCGCAACTAACATTATCTGAATAATAGAAGTATACCTTGTCCGTTATAAAACAAAAAAGAACGCAATGAAGAAGCCCATAGTATCAATTTTGGTAGTGTTGTTTTTAGGAATTACCACCAACTGCTCCAAAGACAGCTCGGATGACGGTTCACCACCGGCTTTAGATAAATCCGCTAATCTAAGAGCCACAGGGTCCTCCGGGAATGATATCCTTTCTAATACTAATTTTGATAAGTTAGTAATTGAAGTTGGCTTTGTGACGGGATTTAGGCCTACTCAGACCGCAATGGACAATTTTGTTTCATTTCTTAGACAATATACCTTTAAAGAAGATATTGAAATGGTTTATAAAGAGTTGCCCTCTCCTAATGAAGAAAACCTCTCTGTCCAGGCCATTGCCAATTTGGAAACCAAAAATAGAACTGCCTATAATTCCGGAAAAACCCTTGCCATATACATCTATTTTACAGATGCTCCATCTGATGGAGATGATGAAGATAGTAATATTGTAACTTTAGGTGCTGTCTACCGAAACACCTCCATGGTTATTTACGAAAGAACTATAAGAAGATTGGCAGCAAGAAGTGCTTTGATATCAGTTGCCGATGTAGAAACAGCTACGCTGAACCATGAATTTGGACACTTATTTGGACTGGTAGATCTGGGAACGCCTGCATTAACGAACCACGAGGATCCTGAGGCAGAGAATCACTGCACTACCGCTGGTTGTTTAATGCGTGCTGAACTTCAATTTGGTACCGGGATGCGAAAATATCTTGAAAACAGAGCTTCAAAAGGAATGGCGGCTCCAGACTTGGACGCCGAATGCCTTGCAGATTTAAGAGCAAATGGCGGAAGGTGATTTTTAAGTTTTAAATCTTGAGTTTTGAAGTGTAAAAAGTTCAAATTCAATCTTAAACTTACGCCCTTCGACTAATCGACTAATTCATTTAAAAAACCCTTCAAAAAAATCTTGGAATCTTTGGACTTCCGACACGGCTAATTTTACGGAATATTCAGGTATTTATGCGTTTGTAGGGAAACTTTCCATTTCGGATTTTTCATCACGTAGTCTACAATCCAAGGAACCACTTTTTCACGAACACTCCATTCCGGTTGTAAATAAAGGATACAGTTTGTACCAACCTGTGCTGCCTGTTCTTCTGCAAAAATAAAATCGTGCTTATTAAAAACAATGACCTTAAGTTCGTGCGCTTTTTGATAAATATCGCCAACAGGGAGTTTGTTCTTCTTTGGAGAAAGACAAATCCAATCCCATTTTCCTGAGAGCGGATAAGCCCCGGAAGTCTCAATATGGGTTAGTAAATTTTTTTCCTTTAGGGCAGTAGTTAGGGGTCCCATATCCCATGTCAGCGGTTCACCTCCAGTAACCACAATGGTATCAGAATGTTTTGCCGCATTTTCGACAATGGCAGAAATGGCTGTTGGAGGATGAGTTTCCGCGTTCCAGCTTTCTTTAACATCGCACCAGTGACAACCCACATCACAGCCTCCAACCCTAATAAAATATGCTGCCGTACCTTTATAAAAACCTTCACCCTGAATGGTATAAAATTCCTCCATTAACGGAAGCATTTCACCTTTATTTACCAACTTTTCTACTTCATCTTTACCCATTGGGCAAAGATAGAAAAAAGCATATCCATATAGTAAAAAGGGCAATTATGTTTATCTATCTACTAATATTAATCCTCCATAGCAATAACATCTATCTCTACCTTACCATTTGCAGCAATGCCACTTGCAGCAAAAGTAGTGCGTGCAGGCTTTTTGGTAAAGTACCGGGAGTATATTTGATTAAAAGCTGCAAAGTCGTCCATAGTGCTTAAAATTACAGTACATTTTACCACATTGTCCAGTGTTAATCCATGGTGCTTCAAAACCGCTTCAATATTTTTTATCGTCTGTTCTGTTTCCGCAACCAACCCTCCATTTACAAGAGTTCTTGTGCTATTATCCATCCCTATTTGTCCCGCAAGAAAGTAGAGATTACCCACTTGCACGGCATCACTATAGGGAGTATTTTGTTTATTGGGCTCGTGAGAAGGATGAAAAATAATTCCCGATACCTCCTGAGCTTTTGCCGGGGTAAACAAAATAAAAAGAAGTAGACCCAAAAAGTAGATTTTAGTATTCATATATAAAAAAGCTTTAGTAGAAGGATTCAAATTGAGAAATCATTTTTTTTGTTGCTTAAAATTACCCTATTTTTATCAAAAAATAAAGCGCATGAGCACCAAAGATGCTTTCTTTGCCCATATTGAAGAGGGCTACGCCACCAAGGGAGATTTTATTACTATGGGTGCCGCAATTATGGACGGAGAAACCATAACTAACGCCTATGTAAAAATTCCGCTTAAGACTTTAAACCGACACGGCTTAATTGCAGGAGCCACAGGTACGGGAAAGACCAAAACGCTTCAGGTTATTGCAGAAAACCTATCCGATAAGGGCATACCTGTTCTGTTAATGGATCTAAAAGGCGATTTAAGTGGTCTTGCTTTACCTGGACCCGTAAATCCGAAAATTTTGGAACGCCATGAAAAGATTGGATTAGCCTTTGAATCAAAAGGTTTTCCTGTTGAAATCTTGTCCTTATCCGAACAAGACGGCGTTAAACTCAGAGCTACGGTATCCGAATTTGGTCCGGTTCTTTTCTCGAGAATTTTAGACCTCTCTCAGGCGCAAGAAGGCATTGTAGCAGTGGTCTTTAAGTATTGTGATGACAAAAAATTACCCTTACTAGACCTTAAAGATTTTAAAAAAGTTTTACAGTATAGTACAGAAGCCGGAAAAGAAGAATTTGAAAAAAGCTATGGCAGAATTAATACCAGTTCAGCCGGAACTATCCTGCGAAAAATCATAGAATTAGAGTCGCAGGGAGCTGAATTGTTTTTTGGAGAAAAATCGTTTGAAGTAGATGATTTGGTGCGAATTGATAGTAGTGGAAAAGGATATATCAACATTCTAAGATTAACAGATATTCAAGATCGTCCCAAACTTTTTTCTACTTTCATGCTTAGCTTACTGGCTGAAATTTATTCCACTTTTCCGGAACAAGGCGATAGTGATGTACCAAAACTGATTCTATTTATAGATGAAGCTCATCTAATTTTTAATGAAGCATCTAAAGCCTTACTCAATCAAATAGAAAATATTGTGAAGTTAATTCGCTCTAAGGGCGTGGGACTCTATTTTGTAACTCAGAATCCTACAGATGTACCGGATGCCGTATTGGCCCAATTGGGCTTAAAAGTGCAGCATGCTTTGAGAGCTTTTACAGCAAAAGATAGAAAAGCCATTAAATTAACGGCAGAAAACTATCCAACCTCCTTGTTTTACAATACCAGTGAAATACTTACGGCTCTAGGCACAGGAGAAGCCTTAATCTCTGCTTTAGATGAAAAAGGAAGGCCAACCCCTTTGGCAGCGACAATGCTTAGAGCTCCCATGAGCAGAATGGACATACTTACAGATGACGAATTGAGGACAGTAATAAACCAATCTAAGCTAATTCGAAAATATAACGAAGTCATAGACAGGGAAAGTGCCTATGAAATTTTAAATGCAAAAATAGAACGTATAGAAGAAGAGCAGAGGCAGAAGATCCCTACCTCGCAAAGAACCGCACCCACGAGAACCACATCTACCCGAAGAAGAAGTGGCACGAATCCGGTTGTAAAAGTATTGACTAGTGCAACTTTTATACGTGGAATGTTGGGTATACTTCAAAAAGTGATGAAATAAACTATGAAAAATACATATATCGCTTCTATTATAATTATGGGAGCATTTTTTATGTCTTGTCAAAAAGAAAAAGATACTTCCTTCCTGATAACTGCAGACGCTGTTGGTAAAATTAGTCGGACAGCAAATTTTAAACAGCTAGACAGTATTTATGCTTTGGATTCTATTGTTAAAGACACTACACAGATACAGTTGGGTGTCAATACAAAAAAAATAAGAGTTTATGAAAAAGGGGGTAAACATCTTTTGACCCTCACCCCGACAACCGATAGTATTCCTAGAGTTGAGAATATTCGTATTTTAGATCCGCGCTTTGTTACAGATAAAGGTGTAGGCTTAAAAAGTACCTTTAAGGACATTAAGGATAACTACGAAATTAAGAAAATAGTTACTTCCATGAACAATGTAGTGATCTTCTTAAAAGATAGTGATCTTTACTTTACGATAGATAAAAAAGAGCTACCACCTAGCCTGCGTTATGCCAGTAGCACCAATGTAGAAGCGGTACAAATTCCGGATGCCGCCAAGATAAAATATGTTATGATGGGTTGGGAGTAAAAGCTTACCGAGATGAGCTAGGCTTGCAGAACTATTTGGAGTGCCTTTGTCTATTAGCAACAATTGTATCGGTGTATTTGGTGATCCATTCAGTTAATTCCAATAGCTTTTGAAGGTACGAATGTCCAAAATCGGTGAGTTGATACTCCACTCTAATTGGCACTTCCGGATACATTGTTCGGGATAAATACCCATCCATTTCTAGAAATTTAAGTCGCTCACTTAGCATTTTGTTAGAAATTCCGTACACATATTTTTTAAGTTGATTAAAACGCAGTACGGGAAAATACCCCAAATACAAAACAATGAGAATACTCCATTTATCAGAAGCCAAGGCCATAACATCCCGAATAGGACAGACTTCCGGTGGGTTTCTGGGGTCTATATGCCCAAACATTTTTTTTATTTTTTTTGCTATAGTAACCTTCTGATTATCAGCGATAGTTTCCCATTCCATACTTGATTTCTATTTTTTAACCTCTTTTGTACTAATTATAAATAAAGTACATTTAGTTTTTAATAAAGAGTAAGTTACAAAAAGTTATCATTATTTTGAGTATGAATAAAATAATAAAAAAGTACCTCCCCCTGGCCTATGGTGCATATTTTAATAGTTTGGCAACCTTTTCTCCGAACCTAGCTGCAGAAAAGGCCTTTAAACTATTTTGCACCCCCAGAAAAGGAAAAGTGCTACCTCATCAAGAGAACTACCTTAATGACGCAAAAAGTGAAGTGTTACATCTTAGCGAAAATCGCTTGCAAACGTACCAATGGCAGGGTGAGAAAGAAACCGTACTTCTCATGCACGGTTGGGAAAGTAATGTTTTCCGATGGCGCAATCTTATTGGTTTTTTGCAAGAAGAAGGGTACAACATCATTGCATTTGATGCTCCCGGTCACGGTAATTCCTCAGGAACTATTTTAAATGTCCCGCTATACGCACAATGTATTCAATTGCTCGTAGAACGGTACACTCCAAAATATCTAATTGGCCATTCCATGGGCGGAATGACCACACTTTATCATCAACATCTACATCCTAGCGGCTTTGTAGAAAAAATAGTTACTTTAGGGTCTCCCTCAGATCTTTCGGATATAATGGAACATTATCAAAACCTTTTGCAATTCAATACGAAAGTTCTGGAAGGGTTGGACAATTTTTTCTTCGAGAAGTATAATTTCAGAATTCCGGATTTTTCAACTGCTAAGTTTGTGCAAAAAAATTCAAAAAAGGGACTTTTGGTTCATGACGAAGAAGATACCATCGCTCCTTTTCGTGCATCTGAAAAAGTGCATTCTCATTGGAAAAA
>JBGTEN010000094.1:0-6180 GCA_041747755.1 Arenibacter sp.
CTATCATATTGTGCTTATTCTACTTCGGTCAGGCGCCACCGTAATCGCCACTACACGTTTTCCTGTTGATGCTGCCCTTCGGTTTTCGCGGGAAGAGGATTTTCATGTTTGGGGACATCGACTTAAGGTCCATGGTTTGGACTTGAGACATATTCCGAGTGTCGAAATTTTCTGTAATTTTATAGAGCAGCAATACCATCGATTGGATATACTTATCAATAATGCTGCGCAAACTGTACGGAGACCGTCTGGATTTTATCAGCATTTAATGAAAAACGAAGAGACACCTTTAGAAGCTTTACCTCCCAATGCACAGGAAATTTTAGAAAGTCATCACTTTTGTTTGAAGGAATTAAAATCACTTTCAAACAATACTTCAAAAAATCAGAATAATACTTTACCTGTAACCTGGCACGCTCCAGAACCGGGAATTGGTATCCGGGCTTCGGCAAAATTATCTCAGATACCTTATAGTTTTGATAGTTCTCTTTCGGCCAAAGAAGTTTTTCCTGAGGGACAATTGGATGCAGATTTGCAGCAAGTGGACCTAAGAAAAACCAACAGCTGGCGTTTAAAATTGGGTGAAATAGAAACCGCGGAAATGATAGAAGTTCAATTGGTAAATGCTGTGGCACCTTTTGTACTATGTAATCGGCTTTCAAAATTGATGCGGAAAGAACCTACCGGGAAAAAGCAAATTATCAATGTTTCTGCGATGGAAGGTAAGTTTCATAGATTTCATAAAGAAGATAGGCATCCGCATACCAACATGGCTAAAGCCGCTTTAAATATGATGACTCATACAGCCGCTTCTGATTTTGCCAAGGATGGGATTTACATGAACGCAGTTGATACAGGTTGGGTTACAGATGAGGACCCTGTTGAACTTTCCAAAAGAAAGGAAGAATTACACGATTTTCAACCTCCTTTAGATATCGTGGATGGAGCTGCCAGAGTTTTAGACCCGCTAATTGATAGTATCAATACAGGAACATTTTGGTGCGGTAAATTTCTAAAGGATTATAGACCTATTGATTGGTAGGGGGCTAATCTTAAATCTGCATACTAACTCCAAATATCAATTGGCGGAAGCCACCCGGAAAAATTCCTGAACCCGCTCTGTTCAATCTAGATGCTTTATAAATAGTGTTAGTCAGATTTTTACCGTTGACAAAGAAATTTATATTAGTGGTATTGTCTATCGTGAAGCTATAATTAAAATAGGCATCCAGAGTAAAGAAGGACGGTAATTTTCCAACTGCTCCATCTGCTGATTCTGCCTCAAAATTAAAAAATTCGGTATATTGCGACCCTACATAATTCCCTGAAACACCTGCTTTAAAATCGTTAAAGACATAATCCACCCCTGTGGTTAAGTTGATTTTTGGCGTATAGGGGGCTTGGGCTTTTTTTCCATTGTTATTACCCATTTGAATAAGGGCCCGACTAATAGATGCAAATTCGGATTCATTTATTATTGGGTTTTCGATTACTGCTTCTCCGTCAGCGGTTTGTGTATATAATGTATATGCTTGCCGATTGGTATTTACTTGCTGAATAAACTCATTTCTTGTAGCTGTGCTGTGAATCACTGGACCGAAAAGATCTGTATCCTGTAATGTACCATTTAGGACTTTGGAATTCAAAAAGGTGAAATTGGTGTACCATCGCAGGCTGTGTTTAGAGATGAAGTTCAGTAGTCTAAAGTCAAGTCCTGCCTCCAATCCTTTTATGTTCATTTTTCCAGGCTCTCTGAAAATTTCGGTTTCACCTCCTGCAATAAAATTGTTTACGCGAATATTGAAAAATGTAATTTGGCCGTTGATGGCATTTTTCAGTAGACTTCCACGCCATCCTATTTCCGAGTTTACGCTCAATTCAGGGGTAACATTTACGTCTTCTGCTTCAAAAGGGTTGGCCAAAACTCCATCTCTTTCTGTAAAAAAACCAAAAACTTTTGAAGGGGCAATAAATCCCTTGTATACACTTGAATAAAATTCGTTTTCTGGCAATTTATAAGCAAGTGTAGTTCCCGGTAAAAAAACGGTATTTATACTTCCATGTTTTCCTTGATTATCATTAATTAAATCCGGATTTTGGGCCAATTGTAGAACATCTTGTCGGTACATGTCGATATGTTCAAGACGTGCTATAGGTGTAAAACTCAAATTTCCTACATTAAATTCGTTTCTAATATAACCCGAAGCGGCCCATAAATAATAATATCTATCCGTTGTGGTATCTCCACTTCGAGCCCATCTGGAAGTATTGGCTACTAAAAAGCGGTCTGTATAGGTTTCCTGATGTAATTTTAGTCCGACGTCCAAATGATGGGGGTTGTTTCCTGTCTGCCAATCTGTGGTAAAGCGTTCTTCAATACCCGACACTGTAAAAGCCCATCTGCTATTAGTAGTGCTTTCTG
This sequence comes from Arenibacter sp., assembly GCA_041747755.1. Classification (GTDB taxonomy): domain Bacteria; phylum Bacteroidota; class Bacteroidia; order Flavobacteriales; family Flavobacteriaceae; genus Aurantibrevibacter. The sequence goes on from JBGTEN010000094.1 coordinate 2,423, forward strand.
TATCGTTTTGAATTCTTCCCACCCTTACATAATCTTCAGTGGTGGTATTTTGCCCTTCGAGATAACTATAGCGGTCAGAAAAGCGTTCCTCCCCAAGATAGGTTCTGACATCATTAGCTAAAATTTTAGTATTAATTTGTCGCCACCAATCCCTTTGAAAATCGGATGCATATAATTTTGAGGTAAGACTGGATTTCTCATTTAAAAGCCATTTGTGAATAATGTCTAAACCATATCGCCTCATAGTAAAGCGGTCTGCATCAAACGGATTTTGTGTGGGATCGGTTTTAAAAGTAAATGGGGTGAGGGCACTTAGAGAAGCCTGATTGTCTTCGTATTGACTGCTAATTTTAAAATAAAGTGACTGACTATTGGATAATTTCGCAAATAGCTTGGCATTAAGATTGAGGACATCAATTGATGAATTATCTGTAAAACCATCAAATTTTTTATAAACACCTTCAACCAAAGCCCCTAGATTTTTCCAGGTTCCCCCATAAGAAGCGAGTGCTGTTCGGTAACCACGCTCCCCTCCGGCCAGTTTTAGTCTAAACTCTGGTTTTTGTGGTGGTAAGGCTGTGACGTAATTGATGGCTCCATACATATTATTGGGACCATACTTTAATATATCAGCACCTTTATTTACCTCAATGGAAGTAACCCGATCACTCACCGGATTATAATAAGTACCGGGAGCAATATAAGGTGCTGGTGCTAAGGGAGAACCATCTTCGAGTAATAACACCTTTTGGGAGCGTCTACCCCAAGATCCGCGAATACTAATATTTGGGCGGTTAGATAGTCCCATATCGCCGACAATATTCACTCCGGGTATTTTGCGAAGTAATTCTTCCGTACTTAGTGGGTTTGTATTTTTAATGGTTTCCGGATTGATTCTAAAATTGGAACCTTTAAAATTTCTACTGAAATTTTTAGCGGATGCGCTTACAATAATTTCATTCAGACTAATACCGCTTATGGATAAAAGGATAATTCCGATATCTGGATTATTTGTACTAATTGCTATTTCCTTGGATTCATATCCCAGAAAAGAGATTAGAACCGTGTGAGTTCCTACGGGCAATGTTATTTTAAAATTACCATCGTTGTCTGCTGTTGTACCTGAGTGACTTTGTAAAGAAGTAACTAAAATCAATGCTCCAGTCAAAGGCTCATTAGTATCAGAAGCTAATATTTTTCCGGTAACGGTAATTTTATCTTGTGCAAAGGAGAAAGAAAACAAAAAGAAAAGTACAAAGGAATAAGTATATTTTAATCTTTTCCCCGTGAAACAAAAATTGATAAAATAGATTTGATTGTTATTACTTAAGATCATGCTTATGATGTATAGTTAGTATTGAACTAAACCTAAAGGTAGCTTCAAGGGATGGTTTACATCACTATTCACTACCTTTAAGTATCTCTAATTATAATTTGAAAGTTATGAAAAAAAAGTAGTACCCTCATTGAGAGGGCATGTAAATCTGTTGCGGAGTTTGAAGAATTGTACCTCAAATTAAAGCGTTCGGTAGAACTTTCCGGTAAAAGTCAAAGTACCCTTACCAACTACGCCAGATGTTTGGCGCACACCGCGCTTCACTTCAAATGCAATCCGCTTGAACTCGATGAAGAACAAATTCTTGATTACCTACACGTTCTAAAATCCCAGCATAAAACACCATCGGACAGTTTCTTTAAGCATACTGTTTATGGTCTTCGGTATGCCTACCGTATCTACGGTATGAAAGAAAAGCAGGTTGTTCTTCCCAGCATTGAACGGCCCAAGAAACTTCCGGTGGTACTAAGCTGTAGTGAGGTAAAACAATTACTTAAAACCCCCAAGCTTCTAAAACACCGCCTTGTACTGGCCATGCTCTATGGCTGTGGACTGCGCTGCTTTGAACTTCGCAATCTGCAGCTCAAAGATCTGGATTTTGATAGAAGGATGCTCCACATCCGACAGGGAAAGGGAAGAAAGGATCGCTATGTCCCTTTATCAGAAATACAAATCCGTGGACTGAAAAGGTACATCTGTGCAGAAAATCCTGTCATTTGGTGTTTTAATGGCAACGACAGGGAAGGTAAACCAGTTGCGCTATCGGCAATGGGTGTACAATGGATTGTTCGGGAAGCCCGCAAACACAGCGGGATACAAAAAGAGATTACCACCCATAGCCTTCGCCACAGCTATGCCACCCATCTATTAGAAATGGGGTTGGATATTATGAGTGTTAAGGAGCTTCTGGGCCATGCAGATATCCAGACTACGCTTACCTACCTTCATGTGGCACAATTGGGTAGGCAAAAGCCGTTCAGCCCTTTGGATCGGCTTTACGAAAAATAGCGGTGATATCTGCTGCTTATGAAGTGGCCGAGGTATTGGAACGAAATAAGGAAGTGCTCTCCAATTATGCTTACAACACTTGGCAGGTAAGGACCCTGCACGCTTTGCGCAAATGTCGAACAGCAGCTTTGGGCGGACACATAGACCAATGTAATGATCCTTCCTGTGATCGTCTACACCTCAGCTATAACAGTTGCCGAAACCGCCACTGTCCCAAGTGCCAGGGACACAAAAGCGAACAATGGATAAGGGCAAGGGAAGAAGAACTGCTCCATGTGCCTTACTTCCATGTGGTGTTCACCATACCGCAGGAACTTAACCGTCTTTGTTTTCACCGACCGGAGCTGGTGTATAATTTATTGTTCAAAACGGCTTGGCAAACAATCAAAGGTTTTTCATCCAATGATAAGTTCTTGGGCGCCAATTCGGGAATGATTGCCATACTGCATACTTGGGGCCAGAATTTATCCTTGCATCCACATCTGCACTGCATTGTTCCGGGAGGTGGGATCTCAAGATCGGGCAAATGGAAATCCGCCAGGAACAAAGGAAAATACCTGTTTCCTGTAAAGGCAATGAGCAAGGTATTCAGGGCTCAGTTTGTAGGCGGGCTGCGGAAAAGTCTGAAAAAGGAACTGCTTTTTGAATTTTGCAAAAGCCTGTTTAAAAAGGATTGGGTAGTCTACTGCAAGCGTCCATTTTTGGGCCCTGCCCAAGTGGTAGAATATCTTGGCCGTTATACCCACAAGATTGCCATAAGCAACCATCGGATAAAGAATCTGGATAATCTAGGTGTTACTTTTTCCGTAAAGGACTACCGTCACGGGGGAAGGAAATCCTTACTGCGTTTAAATGATGCCGAGTTCATAAGGCGGTTTTCTCTTCACATTCTACCGAAGGGTTTTGTGCGTATACGCCATTACGGATTCTTAAGTTCCTACCATAAGAAAACCGCTATTGATGAGTTAAGGAAAACCCTTAAACCCGTGCGACTAAAAGAAAAAAGACCGCTACAACACCGCACCTGCCCCAAATGCAGGAAAGGAAAACTGATTACTCTTGCCATTTTTACGGCACGTGGACCACCGGCATATTGGTTGGAAAAACTCAAAGGACAAGAAAACAAATAATACCTAAAACAGCTCCCGAAAAGCGTAATGGGATGCCTATGGCCTTACCAAAGGGATTTCGGGAAAAATCATTAAAATATTACGGTCAATGACATTCGCGAAGTAGGATTTACAGTAAAAAGCTGAATGTGTTACTAAAGAGCAGCGCTACACAGGTCAACAGGCCATCCCTAAAACCCACAAGAAAACAGATCAATACCCATATAGGCAAACCGACCAAGAACCGGTTCAGTCAACACTGCGTTCATGTTAGGCCGTACCGACCACACGAACGCTTAGTTATT
>JBGTEN010000095.1:0-2117 GCA_041747755.1 Arenibacter sp.
TTTGCAGATACCATCGCCAATAATATTTCACTCAAAGACCCGTCCATTACCTTAGCTACAATAGAAAAAGCGGCCCAACAAATAGGGGTACATGAGTTTATAGAAAGTTTACCCGGAGGCTATCAATACAATGTAAAAGAAAGAGGCGGTATGTTGTCCAGTGGGCAGCGCCAGCTCATTGCCTTCTTAAGAGCCTATGTCACCAACCCTAGTATTTTGGTACTGGATGAGGCTACTTCTTCGGTAGACACTTACTCTGAGCAGCTTATTCAAAAGGCAACTGAAAAAATAACAGAAGGTAGAACCTCAATAATTATTGCTCACCGCCTGGCAACGATAAAAAAGGCCAACAAAATTTTGGTGATGGATGCCGGAAAAATTTTAGAAACCGGAACGCATAAAGAACTACTAAAAAAAGGCGGCTATTATAGAAATTTGTACGAAGCGCAGTTTCTTGCTGAAGAGGTAGCCTAAGCTTAAGCTTGTGGCACAAAATCCTGAAGTGTCAATGTTCCCGTAAGAAATAACAAAATAAATTGAAAAACACTTATGGCGAAGTAGCCGACGCTAAACAGCATTATAAAAATAATAGAATTAAGTAAAAAATCGCCTCTTTTTAGCCCTGACATCCTTTTCATAACATACAAGGCATATAACAGCATTACTAAAATAAAGAATAAAGAAAATTGCATATATCGTTCAGGGGCAAGAAAGAGAACGAGTAGGGTTATAGGAAATGTGAATAAACTGTATTGCGCCTGAATGTAGATAAAGCTAATGATGTGTTCTGTAAAAACAAACTTCTTCTTATTGAATGATAAACAGGCGGAGACTGCTAAAACAGGAATGAAGAGGAGTGAAATTAAGGAGTAAAAAGCGAATATAAAATCAGTTAACTTTTTTGAAGTTTCCGCAGTGTATACTTGTGCACCAAATTGATTAAAATCGATGCCTTCCGGAAAGGTTTTCTTCATAAAAAAGATAAGAATTCCCGTCAAGGTAAGCGCAATGGCTATATAATTTACGGGGTTCATGTACTTCCTTCGCACACCATCAATAAAACCTACAATAACTACTTCAGGTTTGGTAAGGAGATGCGTAAAGGTTTTCAAAAAAGTATTGTCTACATTCAGGAATTTTTCTATAAACTCTTCCCATAAATTTTTAAAGGTGAGTCGGTTACGGATTACTTTTGCCCCACAATCATTACAGTAATTATCATTTTCGTGTAGCGAAAGATTACAGTTTTTACATTCCATAGGGTTAAATAAGGTCTTCTCTGATGGTATTTTCCAGGTCTTCCAGATTCTCAAAAAGCACAAATTCCCCATTTTTAACATAGGAAACAAGTCCGGTTTCTTCACTTACCACTAAAGCCAAGGCATCTGTTCTTTCTGTAATGGCAACAGCAGCTCTATGGCGCAATCCAAAGCGGTGTGGAATTACTTTTTCATGTGAAACCGGTAAAATTACCCGCGTGGCAACTATGCTGTTATTTTCAATTACTACTGCACCATCATGCAAGGGACTGTTTTTATAAAAAATACTTTCAATGATGGGTTGGGTTATTTCAATATTCATTTTGTCCCCGGTAGATTTTACAAATTCCAGCGAATTACTGCGTTCAAATATAAGGAGTGCGCCGGTTTTGGATGCGGCCATTTTTTCACAGGCCGCTAAAATAGCATTGATATTCACATTTGAGGTTTCTTCTTCCCGTCTTAAAAATTTAAAATGACGTACAAAATTTCTTTTGTTGGAAAAGTTGGTAGATCCTATCATTAAGAGAAACTTGCGAATTTCTTGCTGAAAAACAACAATTAAAGCGATAAGGCCAATATTCATAAAACCGCCTACCATACTGCTTATCATTTTCATTTGGAGCAACTCTGTAAGTTTCCAAAGCGCCCAGACAATTACAATACCAATGAAAATATTTATGGCTACAGTACCCCGTACTAACTTATAAATATAGTATAGTAGCACAGCTACTAAAAAAATATCTATTACGTCTGTAATTCTAAATTCCAGAAAATTTAAAAAATCCAAGCCGGCTGTTTTTGTAAAATTAGGAAAAATAGGTGTACCAAAAATTTAATGATTTTAGATTTTTAGGC
>JBGTEN010000096.1:0-4601 GCA_041747755.1 Arenibacter sp.
TCTAAATCCAAAGGCAGTTTTAATATTACCATTTTACCACCGGTTGCAGAAATTCTGGAATATCTATATGCTAATAGGAATGGCACAAAATATGTTTTTCCTCTTCTTCTTAAAGATGAAATGACCCCGATTCAAATTGAACACAGAAAGCACAAAACCAGCAGACAATATAATAAGGATTTAAAGGAAATTGCTTTTCATTGCGAAATTGATACCAATCTTTCTAGTTATGTAGCCCGACACACTTTTGCCAACTGTCTTAAACAAAAAGGAGTGGCCACGGATATCATCAGCGAGTCTATGGGTCATAAGAGCCTCGCTGTTACACAAGCTTATTTAAAAGAATTAGATAACTCGGTAATAGATGAGGCATGCGAGTTGTTATTATTTTAAAAATGGTTTGAGAGAATATAAGAGGCTTGATTTAAAATCGATGAAATGTTAATTATTTAACGTTTACAAAATATATTATCTGTAAGAATTAACTATTTTTATTATAATTAAAATTCTTACTTCATGGGCATACTATAAAAGTCCTACCTGCACACGATAAAATGCTTTATGTTGTAAAGCAGATTCTGCAAACCACATGGCCCTAGCCATTGCTCTTTTGTCTTAAATGCACTATACCATCCTATTTTGTATTAAATGCAATTTTTCTAAATAATTAAATCTTAACCTTTGAAAAAAGTAAAAATTCTGTTGTTTTTGTGGTCTTTTATTGTCTTAATAGCCTGCAAGAATGATGATAATAGCCCGGTAAATCCCGTAGACGCTCTACCACCTGCCACCCAGATAGGTGCGCAGACCTTTGGTTGTCTTGTGGATGGGAAGCCTTTTTTTCCAGATAGATTTGGATCAGGAACGCCAAGTGCCTTTTATCAAAATATTAATGGCTTTTTTACTTTAGGAATCTCGGCTACAAGAAGAGCTGCGGATCCATGGATTACAGTGGGTTTAGGTGCCCAAGATATTGAATCTCTTACCACGAAAGACTATGTACTTGGTACTGAAAATTCTGGATTTTTTGCTGGATATTATCTCCTTGATGCAGGATTAGAATTAAGAGTATGGACACTAGATTCAGAACCTGGGAAACTGACCATTACCCGTTTTGATGAACAACAATTCATTATCTCTGGCACTTTTGAATTTACCGTCCTGGACAACGATGGTAAAGAAATTAAAATTACCGATGGCCGATTTGACTTAAATTATACTAATTAAAAAAAGAAAACAAATGAAGCCAAATGAAAACTACAATTTTAATCTCCCTGCTTATCCTTTTTAACACATCATGTAAGGATGACGATAATGCCCCAGAAAACCCAGTAGATGCACTACCTCCGGCAACACAGATAGGTGCGCACACCTTTGGCTGTCTTGTGGATGGGAAGCCGTTTTTTCCAGATAAGTTTGGAAATGGAACGCCAAGTGCGTTTTATCAATTTGTTCGGGGTAAGCATACATCAGTTATCCGAGGAGGAAGGAGAAATGAATCGCCTAGTCTGTCTATAGGTATTCAAGCTTTAGATGTCGACCCCATTACTACCAGAGAATATGTTTTAGGAACGGAAAATTCAGGATTTTTTTCGGGATTTTTCCTTCTTGATGGAGGTTTAGAACTTAGGGCTTGGACCTTGGATTCAAAACCAGGTCGTTTAACTATTACTCGTTTTGATGAACAAGAATTTATTATTTCAGGCACTTTTGAATTTACTGTTTTGGACAACGATGGTAAAGAAATTAAAATTACCGATGGCCGCTTTGATGTAAAATATACAAATTAACCTAAACTTAAAAAACATATGAAAACTACAATTTTAATCTCCATGCTTATCCTATTAAACTCATCCTGCAAGAATGATGATGATATGCCAGTAAATCCCGTAGATGCCCTACCTCCCGCAACCCAAATAGGAGCACAAACTTTTGGTTGTTTAGTGGATGGGAAGGTTTTTTTGCCAAAGGATTTTGGAATTAACAGACTTAATGCTTTTAATCAGAATATTGATGGAAAATTTACTTTAGTTGTTAGCTCTGCAAATAATGATGGTATAGAGATTAATTTGATAGGTAGTAGACTTGATTCAGTTGATGAAATAAAATATCCCCTAATATCTGAAGCTGATGGGAAGTTTAGTGCAATTTTTATTGCCCCCCTCGTTAATGATATCCTGGATAAGTCCACGACTAATGAGAAGCCTGGGTCATTAACAATTACCCATCATGATCCTCAAAACTTTATTCTTTCCGGCACTTTTGAATTTACGGTGTTGGACAACGATGGTAAAGAAATTAAAATTACCGATGGCCGGTTTGATGTAAAATATACCAACTAACCTAAACTTAAACAACCCATGAAAACAAGCTACTTTATCCCTTTTTTTATTTAAGCTACTTTTTTAGTTCTATCCAATTTTCTAAAATTTTGTGAGGATTAACTACCGGAACAGTTACCGAGCCCCAAGAAGAATTTAATAGCTTTTCGAAAATAATACCTCTTAGCGTTGAATATGATATACCTGCTAAGGTTGCAACAAATTGTTTATTAAATAATGCACTGCCATCTTCTTTTAGGTTATACATTTGCTCTAGGTTGTCTATCGTGAAGTGAAATTTATAGAGAAAACGAGCCAACTTTTCAGGTTGCCTTCCATTTAATCTTAGTATAACATCCAACCCTAACATAAACCGCTTGTCTTCAATATTATGTGCACTGATATGCCCTACTTTCATATCAATGGACTCATTTATCATAAATGGTTCGTCCAAATCTGAAATGGACACTTCCAAAGATTCTATCTGTGCTAAATGAATCTTCTCTGGGTCAATAGGATTCTGATCTTTTCTTACCATAATTAGCTGGCATAGCCAGACATAAAACTATACTTAGTTGGTGTTTCTGCTTCCTTAGATTTTGTTATGTAGAAGTGAACATATTTGTACTCTTTCTCCACATGTATTACCTCTTCTCCCAAAACATGCTCTATTTTAGCAATTGTTTTTACTGTAAAATTATGGGTGCCACTCAACCATTTACTGACTTCTGAGGGTGATTTACCCATTTTTTCGGCAAATTCACTTTTCCCAATACCTTTCTCCTTTAAAATATGGGCAACTTTAGTTGCAATGGCCAAATTATGCTTGACCATTCTATCAATTTCCGGGTTGCCATTCTTGGCTAACCAATCGCCGATAATGTTATTTTTGTTCTTTTTCATGTTTTGTTTTAATAGTATAAAATCAAATCTTCGTGATAATCAATGTCTGTATCATTATGATTCCATATGATTTCTTTATCTCTAAATGCTTGATCTATAATATTTGTGAGTCGATTTGCTAATAAGAAATGTTCTTTTACGTTTGGGCATTCATGCGCTTTATCTTGTGTTTTAATGGCTCCAGCAAAAAGTATCACCACGTTGGAATTCAAACGATGACAATACAACCTTAAATTATTGGGTGTTGTTTCACCATCTTCAGTATACACGGGTGGGCGACCCATTGCGTATGGCGGAAGCCCCACAGCTTCTCCTTGATATTGTTCGTCTCTAAAATAATTGTTTTGAGCTCCATATTTGTTACCTATTTCTGTCAACCATGAAAGGATATGATTCAGTTTTTCTAAGTTCTCAGCGGTATGTATGGTTATAAAGTTTTCAAACAAAGAATCTGCCGTTTCAATGGGTTCATCCTCTTTGTCCAACACAACGGAATAGTAACAGACTTTTTGGTAATCTGCAATATGTTTAAGGCGTACTATCCCATTCATTGGTCTGTAAATGTATTAAAAAATTTCACTTATAAGTGAAAAATTAGGTTAAATGTTGCAAAACCTATTGAAAATGTGGTCATGTTTCAGTTTACTAAAGAGAGGACAATTCTCCACCTCAATAAAAGTGTATAAATAAGATTTGAGTAAGATAAAAGCTAAAAACAAAATTATAATCGGTCAAATTAAAAAAATCTTGTTAAAGCATGTAATTGTCTAGGCTTAATCTTCTCCTAAATGCATTAAAAATACTACATCCGAATGTTCTTCTCAAATGACAACTGAAAAAAAATACCTATTTTAGAATTTTATAACCGACTAACCAATTTGTAAGCATTCCCAAAAATAGGACAGTTCAAAAGTATAAAAGCCTTCATTTTGACCCCTTCATTTCCCATCCTTCATACACCTCCCTTACTTTAGGATTTTCATCAAAAAAGCTTTCCATATGTCTTTGATAGTCTTGTATGCCTTGCTCACGACCCTCTTTATAAGTGGTGGTTACATTGTTAGCAGTGCGGTAGGCAAGCAAAGCCAATACAAAAGCAAAGATGACCATTCCTAAAAATATCCCATTCCGGATCCGATCATAGCCCTCCTGTTTCTGAAACTTCTTCAGGAACTCTTCCCTTTTCCATTGCTCGGACGCTATCAAACGTTCAAATTCCTTCATTTTTTCTTCCATAGGACGGAGGTTGAACTCCACTTTTGTAGACACGATTTTGTCCAAAAGATGTTGCATGGTGCCCACGTTCTTTTCAAAACGTTCCATTTCGTTTACGATCATTTCTGTAATGGTTTCCAATTTGCTCATAGTCCTTGTTTT
>JBGTEN010000097.1:0-3767 GCA_041747755.1 Arenibacter sp.
TGAAGAATGAAATGGACCGCAAATAACTTCTCCGTTAGCCGCCGCTGCCATATCAATGGACCATCTTAGCTTTTCAAAACCTGCTTCTCGAATTTTTTTATTAGGATTGGCTATATTTTCTTCAGGAGCCAAGGCAGCCACACAAGTTACCCCCATATTAATATTGGAAAAATGGTTGCCCAACTTTGAGTAGTGTGCTTCATGACCTTCTCCGAGAAACAACTCAACACCATCATATCCCACCTCTTGCAGGTCTTCAATAATATGATAATGCTCCTCTGTAACATGGTTGGTCCAAAGGAGCATGTTCATGCCTATTTTCATAGATATACAATTATAGAATTTATAACACCATTCTGCTTAAAGAAGGAGGATTTAACTAAATCCAAATGCTATTTTAATGCCCAGCGGTTGCTACTTCAGTTTCAGGCTTGCGTTTTTTCATCCAGAAGTAAAGAATGGTAAAAAGTATGATTAATATCCCAGGAAACAAGGTCAGTTTCTCTAAAGTATTTTGCCCGGAAACCAATATCAATTCATCCCCTGTAAGACCGGTTGCTGCCGCTGCTTCTCTGTCACTATCTATCCAACCGCCAATGATGGGCTGAAGTAATCCGTTCATAAACATTCCGATGGCTCCAATAATAGACATGCCCAAGGCACCACTTTTAGGTATTTTAGCCGCAACAAAGCCAATCATGTTTGGCCAAAAATAGGCAATTCCTAAGGCAAAAAATATAGCCGCTACATATGCCATAGCCCCCGTTTGAGTACTAAATAAGTATATACCCAAAGTTGCTAGAATTGCCGAACCTAGCAGTACCCCAACTTGGTCAAATTTCTTTACCATATCGCCACCAAAATATCTCGCTACTGCCATTAATCCGGCTGTTAATGCCAGTATTATCATGGGATGGGCGCCACTTTTAGCCAGTATAAGACCTACCCATTGATTGGGGCCAAATTCGGAAATAGCGGTTAAGGCCATGCAAAATGCAATAAAAATAAATAACGGGGTGACCATTGCTTTTAAGTTACCGGAAATGGTAGCAGCTTCCTGAACTTTTGCCTTAGGCCAAGATTGTCCAAAAAATAAGACCGCATATATTATGGTCGGAATTAATAATAACCAGACCTGATTACGTCCTAATATCCCTAAAGTATCTGTCATAAATCCGGAAAGTAAACTTCCTATGGCGATACCCCCCGGAAACCACATATGAAAACGATTCAACATTTTGCTCATTTTGTTTCCTTGGTACGCATCCGCTATCATTGGGTTACAGGCCGCCTCAGTACATCCGTTTCCTAGACCTATGAGTAAATTTGCCATTAACAAACCTACATAACTACCTGAAAAAATGAGCATAATAATGCCAATGGCATGTGCAAAAAAGGCAAATTGCATAATCGCCTTTCCCCCAACTTTGTGATATATTAGGCCACCGATAATCATAGAAATGGGAAAGCCCAAAAACCACATGGAGGCTATAAGCCCGGCTTGACTTGCCGATAATTCTAATTCCGTTTTCAGTTGATCTAAAATTCCTGCTGCAATAGCGAAAGAAAATGCAGTCGTAATCAAAGCAAAACAGCTTCCGTAAAATAGTCTTTTACCATTTACGCCAGCTTGATTGTCGGTAGTTTCCATTGATTTAGTTTTTAATTTTTGGTTAATTTATTTTTTGGATGTTTAAACTGTTGATAATGTGATTTACAAATGCATTTTACTTGGTTTATCAAAAAAGCGTTTTTTTTGATTAGAATAGTATGATTTGTATTTTAAAATTATTAGCAATGTAAAAAATTACCTGCTAAATTTAGAATTTAATAAATTTAAAACGAAAAGAAATTTCAAAATTCCTATATCCTACTAAAAAATGACACTTTTTTGTCATAAAAAGTTAGTTTTTATAGCTCACATTTGCTGCAAATGCTCTTTCACTCAATTTATGAAATACTTGTTTTGATGTTCAAAAACAATTTACGGTATTCATAGGGGCTCATCTGTACAATAGACTTAAATTGCCTGTTAAAATTGGAAAGCGTATTGTAGCCGCACTCATAGCTAATTTGCGAGATATTTAAGTTATCTTCTAAAAGTAATTTGCGAGCATGACCTATACGAATTTCGTTCACAAATCGGGTAAAGGTTTTGTTGGCTCGGGGTTTAAAGTACCTGCAAAAGGAGGTAGTAGTCATATTTAACAGGGCTGCGATTTCTTCTAAAGCAATGTCTTTTTTAAAATTGGTCATTACATAATCGTATACATTATGCATTCTTTCAGCATCGTCTCCTTTTAGAACATTAGTGTAACCGGGACTGGAAAGAAGATTGTATTCTTCTGTATTGGCCAAGATATCAATGATTTCGAACAACTTAATGATACGCTGAAACCCTTTTTCCTGATTTATTTTCAGTAATAATTTATTAATTCGCTCCCTCGTTTCGCCAAAAAATTCCATACCGCGAGATGAGTTTTCAACCAATTTATTAATTGAATAAAATTCCTGCTTGGACAATAAAGATTCACTCAGGAGCTCATGGTCAAAATAAATCACCAGACCTCTTGTAGTCAATTTACTCCCCTTTTCAAAGTAATTATCGTCACTCCGCCATAAATGGGGAAGATTTGGACCAGTCATTACCAAATCACCTTCCTGAAAGGTTTGTACATGGTCCCCAACAAAACGGGTGCCTTTGCCTTTGGCTATAAAAGAAATCTGAAACTCAGGGTGAAAGTGCCAATTTGGATTAAAATAGGGTCCAACAAGATTTTTAAATACGAATGATTCTTTAGGCGAAAGGGTTTTTTCAATATTGGGACCACTCATTAATTTCCTTATTTAGGTAAAAACTTGCTAATTTAAGATAAAAAAGTATCACTTTTTAGCAGAATAAAGGAAAAATATGGGAGCATTCTATTTTAGATTTGTAAAAAGTTAATTTAACAATTATCCTTTCCAGTATTAAGTTTTTATAAAATATAGTAACTTTAATTGCAGAATAAGTAATTGCTACTGATTTTTTTAAGAATTCTAAAATTTAAATAGAAGTAATGCAAGAAAATAATTATCCCAAGCTTCACAATGCTTCGTGGCCCGGTGTTGTAGGGAAAGGACCTGACTCAGAGCCACCTATTTCTCTGGATACAATAATTGAACTCACTGTCAATGCTGAGGTAGATGGTGTTAAGTTTGATGGTTTCGATCTTTTTCTTTTTGATCCTCACATGGATATTGATGCTTCTGATGATGGGATAAAGCGTATGGCCGACAAGGCCTTAGCCAATAACCTGGAAATTGGGAGTTTGGTCGCTCCGGTTTGGACTGGAACGGGTGGGGGTTCTGCAATGGGTTCCAAGGAAGACCGGAAGCAATTTGTAGAGCAAGTTCGGAAATCAAGTGTCATTGCCAAGAAATTAAGAGAATTAGGGGTACGCCCCAATGGGATTATCCGTATTGATTCTTCTGTTGACCCAGCCAGTTGGGCTAACGATCCCGTTGGAAATACCAAGCTTATTGCTCAAACGTTTCGGGAAGCCTGCGACATTGCTGCTGACTACGGAGAATCTTTGGCTGCTGAAGGTGAAATTTGCTGGGGAGGTATGCATGGCTGGAAATCCATGTTAAACACTTTAGAAGAGGTAAATCGGCCAAATATTGGATTTCAAGCCGATATGGCACACACCTTATTATATCTGTTGGGTTACAATAAAGCAGATGAAAGAATTCTTCCAACCGACTTTCAATGGGAGGATAGAGAA
>JBGTEN010000098.1:0-6878 GCA_041747755.1 Arenibacter sp.
GGGATAACATCTAGTTGAAGGGTAATTTCCGTACTAAATGCCAAGGTGCCCTCACTGCCACTGAGTAATTTACAAAGGTTAAAGTCTTCTGAACCACCAAAAACAGAGGATTTTAGTAGTTCATCTACTGCATAACCGGTATTTCTTCTGTGAATTTCAGGTTTTGGAAATTCCTTTCGTATTTCGTCCTGTATTTCTTTATTTATTAATTCATTATATATGTTTTTATAAATAACTCCTTCAAGTGTTGGGAGCCCTTTTTTTTCAAGGAACTCGTTCTGCGATACCGCCTTAAAAGTAACCAGAGTACCATCTGCAAGTATGACATTCATAGCAACAACCTTATCGCGAGTTACCCCATATTGAATTGAGGTTGTTCCAGAGGAGTTATTACCGACCATACCTCCTATCATACATCTGTTAGAGGTAGAAGTATTGGGTCCAAAAAAAAGTCCGTGGGGTGCAAGGAATTGATTCAACTCATCTCTTATCACACCCGGTTGTATAGTAACTTGTTTCTTTTCTAAATCTAAATTTAGAATTTTTGTAAAATGTTTAGATACATCCACGACGATACCATCTCCAACGCATTGTCCGGCCAATGATGTCCCCGCAGTTCTTGGTATAAGTCCGACCTTATTTTTATTTGCAAAAAGAATAAGGTGCCTTATATCATCTATGGTTTTAGGAAATGCCACCGCCATGGGAATTTTTCTGTAAACGGAGGCATCAGTGGCATACAAGGTTGTACTAAGCTTGTCTTCATAAAGATCTCCTTCGAGCACTTCATGTAGTTCTTTTAAAGTATCTTTATCCAATTGGGAACAATTTTGGGAACAAATTTAAGTTTTATTGAAGAATCACATAATTAATTTTATAATTAAAATAGAAACATATGAAAATGAGTAAACTGTTATTAATTATTGCATTTATTGCCACCGCATCCGCTGGTGCTCAAGAAATCTCAAAACATGCGCTCGGACTTCGCTTAGGTGATAGCGATGGTTTTGGTGCCGAAATTTCATACCAAACCGCCCTTTCAAGAAGCAATAGACTAGAGGTGGATTTAGGGTGGCGTGATAGCAGGAACTTTGATGCCTTTAAACTAACCGGCATTTACCAATGGGTGTTGCCTATTGAGGGTGGGTTTAATTGGTACTATGGTGTTGGGGGTGGATTGGGTAGTGTTAGTTTTGCTGATAGACCTGGCCAAGGCGGCAACGAGCCGTTTGAGCCGGACGGTGGTTTATTTGTATTTGCTGCCGGAGATATAGGGGTTGAATATAACTTTAATATTCCATTATTGCTGTCACTGGATTTTAGACCTGAATTGGGATTAGTAGGCTATAAGAATTTTTCAAATAATTTTAATTTTGATATTGCTTTGGGTATTCGGTACCAGTTTTAAATAAGCGTACAAGAAAATTTAGTTCGGGATACAGCAATGTATTTCGGACTTTTTTTTTAAGGCAGATATACATACATTTGCGGGAAACAGAAAAAAATGAAAAATTTACTTTTGGCAGGAATAGTGCTAATTTTTATTGTTGCGTGCAATTCAAAGCCGGATGGTTATACTATTGAAGCAAATCTTACAGGGGAGGTTGAAGACGGAACAAAGGTTTTTTTAAGAAAAGTGGGCGAAATGAACCAGCCTGTTGATGTTGACAGCACAACCATCACAGAAGGAAAATTTGTTTTTAAAGGGGTTGCCAATCTTCCTGAGATGCATTACATCTTTTTGGATAAAGTTGGAGGATATGCCACAGTAATCCTTGAAAATGGCAAGATTAAGTTTGATGCGCAGAAAGACAGTCTTGGGTTGGCAAAAGTAACAGGAACTCTGCAAAACGAGATATTTCTGGATTATATGGAACAGTCTCAGGAAATTTCAAACCGGGCAATGTCTATAAATAACGATCTTCAAATAGCAAATGCCTCTAGGGATACTGTGGCGATGAGATCTTTGCGCGATGAGTTTGTAGAATTGCAGGAAGAGTACAAGAATTTTGAAATTAATTACATTAAGAACAATCCTAATGGATTAATTTCTGCCTTACTTTTAGACAGAGCTTTGTCTTCCAAAGCATTACCTGAGAATGAGATTAACGAAATGTATGAAGCCCTATCTCCTGAGATTAAGGAGACAACCGCGGGAAAACTGATACAAGAAAAATTAAATAAAAACAAGAGTACATCTATAGGTAATAAGGCACCGGAGTTTTCGGGACCTACTCCTACCGGTGATCTTTTAGCTTTAAGTCAGGCTACAGGCAAGGTTACCATAATCGATTTCTGGGCTGCTTGGTGTAGACCTTGTCGTGCCGAAAATCCGAATGTGGTAAACGTTTACAACAAATACCACGAAAAAGGATTGAATATTATTGGCGTCTCTTTGGATAAAAATGAAGAAGATTGGCACAAAGCAATTGCAGATGATGGACTAGCTTGGCATCATATTTCTAATTTGGCATATTTTGATGATAAAATTGCAAAGTTATATAACGTGGAGGCAATACCTGCAACCTTTATTTTGGATGAGAGTGGGGTAATAATTGCCAAAGATTTAAGAGGTCCTGCTTTAGAAGAGAAAATTGCAGAACTACTGCAATAGAAAAGGAAATAAAATCAAAGCCCGATACCTCCATTGACGTATCGGGCTTTTTTGTGCGTTTAAGTTCTCTTAAAACTTATTTTGAACGTCTCTAAAGTTCCCTTTAATTACGACATCTCCAGATTTTCTAACAGCACCAAATATATTAACTACGGAATCTTCTCCAATAAATTCTATAGTTGCACCATTGTTTAAAACTAAATCTCCATAAACCGTTAGGTTTCCTTCTACCTTTAAGGTGGCTCCTTGATTAATACTAAAATTCCTTCTGTTATTATTTTTAGCAACTACCAGCGTGCCATTCATTTCAAATAGACCATTGCTGTTAATGTTTACAGTATTATTTGTGGTCCATGAACCGCAAAGTAATAGACTCCCATTCACATTAATGGTGTTAAAACTTTTAGAGCCCTTGTAAGCCAGGGACTGCCCTGTATTAACATTAAGGTTTGCGCTTCCCTGATATGTTGTAAGTGTGCCGCATCTGTTTACTAAGCTTTCGCTGGGTTTATTGAGCTTTACAATTTGTAATCCTTTTTTACCGGAAGCGGCAAAAACATAATCTTTTTTAGATGCCACATAATTTATAGAACCTTCCAGTTCAAGAATACCAACTACATCGGCATTATTAGCTTCATTTTCGGATAAGCTTAAACCAGCACCTCCATTAGCCATAAACAGTATATTTTCGTTAGCTGCAATGGCATTGGTTACAATATCCTGACTTGCTACATTTGAAGGATTAATTAAAATGGGAAGATGCTCCTGCAAAGTTCCAGTTGCAAAGTTATAAATACCTGCTCCTTTAGCTCCTTCTGAAACAATAATATTATCTCCAAGAAAGTCAATGGTTCTTTTGGCAATTCCAAAATCTGAGTCAATTGAAATACTACCGGTAGTACTATAATTTTCATCAAGTTTAATAATTCCTTTGCTGCCATCTAACATGGCTATTTTATTATCCTTTAAGGCGATAGAGCGTAAATCTGAAAATGGAATTTCTTGTATAATTTCCAACTTGTTTTTATTGTAAATAGTCAAAGAACCATCCTGGCCACTCGTAACCAAAACAGTAGTTGCAGTGGTCTCAACATCAGTACTTACAAAGCCTTGCTGAAAGGCATAAGTAATAGCATCAATATTAAACCTTCCTGAAGAAACCGGAATTTTTGCAATAAAAGCGTTAGACGTGGCCCGAACAGAAAGCTCGGCATCAACGCCTCCAACTGCATAAACATAGCCAGAGTCATATTTAAGAGAGTTTACATCTGCATTCAAATAATAAAGTCTTGCGCTTATAATAGGATTATGAGGATCGCTAACATTAATAATGTCAACACCTCCGGCATAACCATCTTCTACCGTATTGTAGGATACGTAGGCATAGTCACCTTCTAAATGGACATGTGAAGCGGTTAAATTTTCTCCACCTGCAAATGATGGCGGATTTATTTGAGCTACCAGCGTTAAAGGATAATTTCCGGCTACATCATTTGAACCACTTTTGCTCCATTTTCCTGAGACTTTTTCCTGTTCGCTAACGCCCAGTACTCCTGAATTATCGTACCTAATACTATTGTCTAAAATTTGCTGATTTGTTTCTAATCGAATATCTCCTTGGGGATTTTCAAAAACAATTGTTTCGTCATTACAGGATACAAGAAGTCCTATAGCAACTAATAAAAGTTGGGGAATTTTCTTCATGATAAGTAGATGCTTTAATAGATTTGGTTGCTACTAAAACGACTTAATCCTAAAAAAAATATATTTAAACCTATTTTTTTTGATATAAGAGTTGAATTTTTAAACTGTAGAATTTGCAAATTGGTTTATAATTTGCCCATTTTTTCCAAGACAAAAAGAATTACAATAGGAATGGCAAGAAGCAGTACCATAAGGGTATCAGTAACAATTAAGCTAGGTTTAAGAAGTAAAGTCATAGCATAGCCACCTATAGCTCCCCCAAAATGCGCGGTATGGCCAATATTCCCAATTCGACTTTTCATACCATAAATGGAATATAGTAAATAGCCTATGCCTAAAACGTAGGCAGGTAGCGGAATAGGTATAAACATGATGCCTAATTGCATGTTGGGTTGTAATAAAATGGCGGCATACAAAATACCGGTTACTGCCCCACTTGCACCAACAGCGCTGTAATAGGGTTCATTTTTATGAAAAAACAGCGCTAAAAGACTTCCGGCCAACAAACTCACAAAATAAATTAGTATGAACTTACCTGAACTGAAATGGTTAATTACCACATTAGCGAAAAAATAGAGTGTAAACATGTTAAAAAAGAGATGGGTAAGATCTACATGTAAAAAGCCGGAGGTAAGCATACGCTCCTTTTGCCCGGCCTGAATAGGCCCGATACCAAACTTATAGCGTTCGAAAAAAATTGGGTCATTAAATCCTTTTATGGAAACTAGTAGATTGGCAGCAACAATGGCTATAGTCACAAGATGAAGATTGTACATGAAATAGGTGCTTATTTGTAAATTCAAATATAGCTATATTTGCCATATTTTTATGGCATGCAGTTATTCGTATTTATTCTGGCGTATCCTTTTTTGTGGCTGATTTCTATTCTTCCTTACAGACTTTTTTATTTTTTTTCAGATTTGGTTTTCTTTATGGTTTATCATATTGTTGGATACCGTAAAAGTATAGTTTCGGCTAATTTAAGCTTAGTATTTCCAAATAAGAGTCTCACTGAACGTAATATTATTATGGTGAAATTTTACAGACACATGTGCGATATGTTTTTGGAAATGGTAAAAACCTTCAACCTTTCCAAAGAAGATATTAAAGAAAGATATAAGGTACTCAATATTGAGGTTTTGCAGGAAATAGAAAAATCTAAAAGTATTCTTATTGTCTGTTCTCATTACGCCAATTGGGAATGGAATGTAAGTATTAATAACTATGTGAACTCCAAAGGGTATGCAGTTTACCAAAAAATTGGAAACAAGTATTTTGATCAATTAATCAAGAAAATGCGGGCCAAATGGAATACAACCCCAATAACACAGAACGAAACAGTGAAAGTGGTTGTGCGCAATGAACAAATGGGTATAAAGGCTACCTATGGTATGGTAAGTGATCAATCTCCTCAAGTCCATAGAGCTCAGTATTGGAGTGAATTTATGGGTATCAAGGTTCCTATTTATAATGGAGCCGAATCATTGGCCAGAAAACTGGATTTAGCTGTGGTTTTTTTAAAGGTTTCCAAAGTAAAGCGAGGATATTATGCAGCAGAATTTATTCCAATTACCCTTTCGGGTAAAACAACAGCACCTAACTTCATTACCGATCGGTTTTTACGAGAGACAGAGCGCCAGATTACAGAACGGCCGGAGTATTATCTCTGGACCCATAAACGATGGAAACACCGAAATAAAGTTCCGGAAGCGTTTTTGTAATTATTAAATGCATTTATAATCAGTAATTATAATCCGGCAACATCTTTTATTTCTCCAATAATCTTATCCGCCAACGTATAGGCTTCAAGCTGACTTTTGGCTTCCGTATAAATGCGAATTATGGGTTCAGTGTTAGATTTACGCAGATGTACCCAATTCTCTGCGAAGTCTATTTTTACCCCATCAATGGTGGATACCTCTTCATTTACATACTTTTCTGCCATGGCAATTAAAATACCATCCACATCCAATCCCGGGGTTAATTCTATCTTCTTTTTACTCATAAAATAACTTGGATAACTATCCCGAAGTTCTTGTACTGTGCCTCCTCGCTCTGCCATCAACATCAAAAATAAAGCAGAACCGACTAAAGAATCCCTTCCGTAATGACTTTCGGGATAGATGATTCCACCGTTCCCTTCGCCGCCAATAATAGCCTTATTAGTCTTCATTTTTGTCACTACGTTTACTTCACCAACAGCGGCTGCTTCGTAGCTTCCGCCATGTTTTTCAGTAATATCCCGAAGGGCTCTTGAAGACGATAAGTTAGAAACAGTATTTCCTTTCGTCTTTCCTAAAACATAATCTGCACAAGCTACCAAGGTGTACTCTTCTCCGAACATCTCTCCTTCATTGGTAATAAAAGCTAAACGGTCTACATCCGGATCCACGACAATACCAAAATCTGCCTTTTCTTCAACTACCAGTTTACAAATATCACCTAGGTGTTCTTTTAAAGGTTCCGGATTATGCGGAAAATGCCCATTAGGTTCACAATACAATTTCACAACCTCAACCCCTAATTCTTCTAATAATTTTGGAATAGCAATTCCCCCGGT
>JBGTEN010000099.1:0-18588 GCA_041747755.1 Arenibacter sp.
CACGCTGTCGGCCGCACTTTTCATTGCATTAACCGCAAAATTACCGCCTTGTTCCAAATAATAGAATTCCAGTCCGGAAGTAACTGGATCGGGAAGTACTTTTGTGTAATCAATTGAACCATTGCCCAATTCAGTATAATCCCGGGTTACATTGTCCATATCCTTAATATGCCACATTACATAGCGTCCAGGTTGCTCTGCAACGAGTTCCTTCGGGCTACGTTTGGAAGAATGTATTACCCAGAACAAATCCATTTGTAGTTTTACTAATGCCGGGTCGGTTTCTTTTAGTATGATATCATAACCTGTTTCTCCATTGTGCTCAATAAATTCAAAATCATGGTTGTGGTATGCAAATCCGAGGCCGGCGGCTGTAACTTGTTCACCAATAGTGTTTAGCTTTTTGGAAAGTAATTTAAAACTATCCAGAGTGCGCTGTTCCGGAGCTAACCATGGCCAGGTAATGTACTTTAATCCCAAAGTATGGGCTCCGGCTATGCACTGATCCACAAAACGTTTTAATGCATCGTCTCCTTGCATAAGAAAAGGGGAAAATCCAAAATGCCCGCTGGAGGCGGTGAATTCCAAATCATTTAACATATTCTTAAAACTTGAAGCGGGATGTCCGTAAAACGTTCCCTTTTCAGGATCAAACCCATAGATTTCAAAATCTTCATACCCCATTGCTTTTACAGCTTTTAATGTACCAAGTGCATCGCTATTCATGTCTTTGTTAATGCTAAAAAGTTGTAGGCCCAATTTATAATTGGATTTCTCATATAGGGAATACCCCGGAAATGGAATCACGGCAGCTGCTCCAAATAGGGCAGATTTTTCAATAAAATTTCTTCTTTTCATGGATTAAAACGGTATAGGGTTAGCTGTTCTTTTGTAGACAGACGGGATTACAGATTTTTGATATTCAATTAAATACAAAATTAACTAACATTTTCAAGTGCCTTTCGCACCACGCTATAGGTCTTTTCATAACTATGTTTTAAGAGCGTTTTAGCATCCATGCTTTCCCAATAGCCTTTGTTAAAGAGTTCAACGGAGAATCCGCCTCTAAACCCGGCATTATATAATTTGGGGATCACCATATCAAACGGACAAACCCCTTCGCCCGGTAATACCCGATCTGCATCTTTTAAAAGATTATAAGCAGGCGTTGCCGGATAATCATTCATGTGGATTACGGGTAATTTTTTTCCGTTGATAATATCAATAGTATTCCAGTGATTTCCTCCGCGGTAAACATGATAGAAATCCAGTAACATAGTAGCTTTAGGATGTCCGGTGGAGATTGTAATTTGGGCACAGTCGGCCACCTTATGTAACGCCCCCATACCCCAAAGCTCTATCACCGGGGTGACACCGGTTTCATCACCTAATTCCAATATGGCTTTAAAGCGTTGAGCATATTCATCCATTTTTAAAGGATCTAAAGAAGTTATACCCTGTACCGGGGCAGCTATAAAAGCACCTCCTAAACCTGCGGTAATTATCATTTCCTCTCGCAATTGGGTCAGAGCAATTTTGCGTTCTTCAGAATCGTCACTACACCATTTTGAAAATCCAATTATATTTTCCAAAACAAGATTTCTTGCTTGTAATTTTTCCTTTAATTCCGTGGTACTGCCTCCTTTCTCTAAAAAAGCTTTTATATCGCTCATCCAAAGTTCAATGCCATCAAAACCTGCATCGGCTACCATATCTATTTGTACATCGACGGGAAGTTTGTAATGCAATAGGGTTGACGTGTTTAAACTAATTCTAATAGGTAATTTATCTGATTTCTCTTGTCGAGGAGTTGGTGATGCATTTAGTGCATTGGGAAAAAGGGCATAGCCACTAACTGCTGCAAGAGAAACTTTAAGACTTGTTGATAAGGCTTTTCTTCTGGAAATGCTATTCTTCATGGTGTTTAGGTTATTTAAATAAACTTTTAAAATGATGGGTGGAATCTCTTATTTTTAGTACTGTCCTAAGATAGTAAATTTATAGGGCTCCTGTTTGTTTTTGAACCCATGTCCAAACAAAAATCAAAGTCCATAGAAATGTCCGAAGCCAATTCTTGGAGATTAAACTATGCAAAAATGTACTGCCGGTTTGTCCTTCTGCTATTTTTTGATGCATGGGTACAAAAATTCTAAAAGTAAGTAACCACACGGCTAAAATTAAAAATAAGGCGCCCAGCGTGTAGGTTGAGGGGCAACAGAAAGCTTCCCATAGTCCTAAAGTTAGCTGAACCAACATTAGGGGAATCACTACATAGGAAATACGTTTCGTATAGCATGAATGCCATTTAACTAAATCAGTCGAATTATAATACGTAAATCCTGGGTAGATAATAACCTGCACCATCCAAATAAGGACCAATAGACCAAAATCAAAAACCAATCGAAAGTCGGAAAGGGTCATTTACTTTTCAATAACCGTTCCATCCGGATATTTTGCAAATCGCCCTTTTTCTCTTGGATGAACGTTGTCCGGATGGCGCCATGGCCAGCCACCGAACTGGGTGATTCTAAAATTTTGCATTACCTTTTGTATTTCTTCCTGAGTGTTCATCACAAACGGGCCATAAGTTGCGACAGGTTCTTTAATTGGTTTTCCCTGTAATAAAAGTAGATGTATGTCTTCTTCTCCACTTTGAATTTCAATATCCTCTGTAGCAGAAACGGAAACACCATGCTGTACCGGTATAGTTTTACCTGCAATGATGAGGTCCTTACCTTCATAAAAATAAAGGTTGCGGTTTACACCCTGAGCTGCTTTTGGTACTACGAAAGTAGCATTTTTCTTTATTGTAATATTCCAAATGGCGACCTCGTTTTCCTTGGTTGTGGCCCAGGAATCGGGTGCGGGAGGTAAGGCATCCGTACCCAAATAGGATCCTGCTACCACCTTTACTGTGGCATTATCTGATTGAATTACCGGAATGTCCTCATGCCAAAGCATGGCGAAGTGGGGATCTACAAATTTATTAACCTTGGGTAAGTTTAACCAAATTTGAAAAAGCTCCAGCGTGTTATTTGCCTCTTTCTTTAATAGTGGAAACATCTCACAATGTTGCACGCCACTGCCGGCGGTCATCCACTGTACATCGCCCTGACCGAAACGTCCCGCAGCCCCTAAAGAATCTGAATGGTCACAGAATCCCTTATTGACAATAGTTACGGTTTCAAAACCACAATGGGGATGAGCAGGAAACCCCGGAACCGTATGACCGTGATACATGCGCCAGCCATCTTTTACCACAAAATCATTTCCCAATGCTCGGCCCTCCAAAGAGGTAGCCGGACCCATTTCATCATTCCCTTTAGGAAAATGATCCAAGTGATAAACGCAAAATAGAAAGGGATCCTCGGTTTTCCAAGGAAATCCAAGGGGATAAATTTGTTTTATGTGTGCTGACATAACAATTTTTTTAAATGATACTATAAGAGGCTTAGCTATCCTAACCTAATGTACGGCATCGTTAATTTCAATCCAATAGCCTTCCGGATCCTGAATATAAATCTGTTTTACACCATCTGCTCTCAAGGTTACCGCATTCGGTTTTCCAGGCCAATCTTCATAAGGAATTTGGTGTTGATTAAGATTTTCTATAAAGGCATCTAGTTTTTGTGTGGACAGACAGAGGTGCATGGATTTATGCTTTTTCATCACCACGGTATCCTTGTAAATGAGGTGCAATTGGGAATTTCCCTGAATAGTAAACCATCGAAATCCTGGAGACTTAGCCGGATGTGGAATCTCCTCGAGCCCCATTACCTTGGCGTAAAAATCGCCTGTTTTTTCCAATTGATTAACAATTAAGGACGAATGGTCAATTACAAAATCAAACGACTGCGCACTCATAAAAGCAAAATGTCCTAGGCAAAGTAGTAGTACTATTTTTTTCATTATTGAATTAGTATGGTTTTAATTAAGCTGTTTAGTAAGGAGTGCTAATATAAACAATAAGCTGTTAACCGCACACTTTGCTTAAGGAGAATGGGTGATGAAGGGTGACTTAAAATATAAAATTTACTTTTTAAAAATGAAATAGACGGCTAGGATTAAAAATATAAATCCTACCGCATGATTCCACCTAAAGGTCTCATTTTTAAATACAATTAAAGTGAAACCCGTAAACACAACCAGCGTTATCACCTCTTGTATCACCTTTAATTCAACTAACGAAAAAGGTCCGCCATTTTCTTTAAAGCCAATTCGGTTGGCAGGAACTTGAAATATATATTCAAACAAGGCAATACCCCAGCTGATTAGGACAATGGACACCAGACCTAGTTTATTGAACCATTTTAGTTCGCCAAATTTTAGGTGACCGTACCAGGCCAGCGTCATAAAGGTATTGGACAGCACCAACAAACCAATAGTAAGTATGGATTTCATTTTTTTGTCTGGGATAAAATTAAAATAGGGAGGTTATAAAGGAATGTATTCATAGGCACTCTTTACTCTTTACTCTTTACTCTTTACTCTTTACTCTTTACTCTTTACTCATTTCTATATTTAATCATTACTTCCCGGAATAGTTCCCCTGTAGAGGGCGGTGTAAAAGAAATAGCATTGGCACCCGCTTCAATGGCTTTTATAATGGTCTCATCCGTTTTACCGCCGGTAGCAAGGATGGCAATGGAATCATCAATATCTCTAATCCGTTTTACTATGTCGGCTGTTTTTTCAGCTCCGGAAACGTTAAAAATATCTACCCCGGCTTTAATTCGTCCCTTAAAATCATCCTTTTCGGAAACGACGGTTATGGTAACGGGAATGTCTATCTTTTCCTTTAATTTGGCTATAACCGCATTCGAAGTAGGTTTATTCACCACAACCCCCAAGGCACCTTGAAATTCGGCATGAATAGCCAGTTCCACGGAACGTTTTCCTGAGGTTAATCCACCGCCAACCCCACAGAAAATAGGTTTGTCAGAAGCCAGTATCAATGCTTGGGTAATCATGGGCTGGGGAGTAAATGGATAGACGGCAATGATGGCATTGGCGTTGGTATTCCGGATGATGGCCACATCCGTACTAAAGATAAACGATTTGAGTAACTGCCCAAATACTCGGATGCCTGTACACTGATTGATAACTTCCGGTACAGTTACAATGTTTTTACGGAGTCTGCTGCCAAAAGAGGGGATCTTGTCCATTACTTTATAAATTTTTGGTGAAATGCTCAGGTAAAATTATCAGTTTTGTTGGAATATTGACTACTGAATGCCTTTAAATAAAGGTAAGACTTTTACGCAGAATCGAAGAGCAGTTTGGAAAAAACACGGGCAATTGTAACTTCTACAGTAAGCTATTTCCCGAACATCATAAATCCATAAAATGTTCGTTAGCCTTTTTTAAATGTGATTTATCTTGTGAACACATAAAATATATATTTTTAAAGTTTTATTTAA
Organism: Arenibacter sp.; assembly: GCA_041747755.1. Taxonomy (GTDB): domain Bacteria; phylum Bacteroidota; class Bacteroidia; order Flavobacteriales; family Flavobacteriaceae; genus Aurantibrevibacter. The sequence continues at coordinate 5,421 of JBGTEN010000099.1, forward strand.
TAGTCTATGCAGGTAAAAGAAAATTTAGATTTTGGCAAAGGATATATTAGTGGATACACTTCTGTTTTTTTAGGTGTTTCCGCTTTTTTGGGCGTACTGTGCTTTAAGTACCCGGAGTGGTTAACCACGCCAGAATTCAGGGAAATTTATACCGGGGAATCCATGAAAGTTTTACTTTCATCCACCATTATAGCATCTTTTATTTTTGGTGTTATCAGCTTTATGCTGAGCAGGGAGAAAAAATGGGCACTCATAGGTATGGTGTTTTGCATATTAGCCATTGTCATAGGAGGTTTTCAAGTTTCCCCATCAGAAGTAAATGGATCTAAATGGTATATTGGCTTAGATTGGTTGCTTCTAGATTTATTTCTTATGGCCATTATTTTTGTTCCAATAGAAATGGTATTTCCTAAAAGAAAAGAACAGAAAGCATTTCATGAGGAATGGAGAACGGATTTGGTTTATTTTACGGTAAGCCATTTATTAGTCCAATTTTTTGGTATCATTACCCAGCAACCTGCAAAATTCTTTTTTGGTTGGATTGGGTTATCGGAAATCCATGCTTGGGTACAAAATTTACCTTTTCTAATTGAGTTATTTTTTGCTTTTTTTATTGCTGATTTTTTTCAGTACTGGACACATCGATTTTTTCACAACCACCATTATCTGTGGCGGTTTCACTCCATTCACCACTCCACCCAAAACATGGATTGGTTGGCCGGCTCTAGAACGCATTTTGTTGATATTTTTGTAACCCGATCCATGGCCTTTGTACCGCTTTATGTTTTTGGGTTTTCCACCATAACTTTTAGCGTTTATGTTGTTTTTATGGCCATTCATGCGGTATTGATTCACTCTAATACACGCATTAATTTTGGTTTTTTAAAATATATTTTTGCAACGCCCCAATACCACCATTGGCACCATTGCAAAGATCCCCAATATTATGGTAAGAACTTTGCCACAATTTTTCCGTTTATAGATAAACTATTCGGCACCTATTATTTGCCTAAAAATGAATGGCCTAAAGACACAGGGCTGCTTGAAGCTAATTATCCGAAAGGTTATCTTAAACAAGCCATATATCCATTTACTAAGAGTCCGTTTGATAAAAATTTGAATATGGACGAGTATTCCGAAAGATAAATGGTATACACTACAAAATTTATTTTTTGGTGGATTCGACATTGTTGGTGTTTTTTACCATCAACTTATGAACTGATACGAAAAAACTTTATTCAATAACTAGAATTAAAGGGATTCCATTCTATCACTCTATATTAATCCCTTTCAGTACCAACCTTTTCCATTCCGGATGATTTTTTAAATACCCGGCAACAAAAGGGCATAAGGGAATTAGGGTTAGATTTTTGGCATCGATATCTTCTAGCACTTTTTTGATTAAGGCAGAGGCAATTCCTTTACCTTCCAGGGCTGAGGGAACTTCGGTATGGGTCAGGTAAATCTTATCTTGAGCCTTAATATATTCTATTACAGGTACGTGCCCGTCGACATGGAATTCATATCGTTTGGCAGCTTCGTTATCAATTAGTGTATATTCCATTTTAGTTTTTTTACAACTGTAAAAATAGAAAATAGAAAATTGATAGGAATAGCTGTTGGTCTTTTTCACCAACCATTCAGCTTTTATTCAACAGTTGGTCAATTTCTTTTTGAACAGCATCTGCCTCCGCATATTTACTATCACCGGCAGATCGATTGGTTTTAGAAAGGTCAAAGGCTTCTTTCAAAAATTGTTTATGTTTTTCCTGTAGCTTTTCAAGCGGCGTTTTCTTCTTAAATAATCCAAACATAGCAGTATTTTAAATCGTTTTGTACTTTGTTTTTATTCGCTATTGTTAATGTTTTTGACAAACAATTTGAGAGCTGTTGGTGAAAAATACCAACAGCGGCTATAATGTAAGAACAGGTTGTTCTCGATACGTTTTATCTCCATTTCATTTCGAAAAACACTCGAACAGACAACTTTTCTAATCCTCAATACAAAATCCAACTATTACAATTCCTTACTTATTTTTTTCCAATAGGCGGTGGCCCATCGATCATTGGCTCGTAGACTTCATCGCCCTTACGTTCCTTAAATTCGGCCTTTACCTTTTCTACCAGTTTTTGGTCTTCAAAAAGGTCAACCATGGTCATCCCCATCGCCTTTGCAGCGTAAATCATCCCTTTATGACCTATACTCATGCCTCCACAGGCTACAACTGCCCAAGAGTGCCATGGAGTATCTTTAGGTGCTACGGTTACGCCTAAGTTAATGTTGGGAACATTCCAGCTAACATCGGCCACATCCGTTGAGCCACCACCCGGATTTTCTTCGGTTACCTTCAAAGGGTAGATTTTGCTATCCATTCCTATTTCAGGCTTTCCGGTCGCTTTTTGAATGGCTTTTCCGAATGCGGTTTCTTCTTCTGTATAGGAAATGGGACCTAAAAACTCAAGATTTTTTTGCATGATTTCTCCACCGGTTCTGTTTACCAGCATTTCATAAATACCGGAAACTAAGGATATTTCATAGTCTACATTAGCCATAATGGCTGCCCCTTCCGCCATAGCCTTTACACGTTCATACACCGGAAGCATAACAGATCTTTTAGGATCGCGTACCCGCACCCATAAGCGGGCATAATCCGGCACTACATTTACTACCTGGCCGCCATCCTGAATATGATAATGCATTCGGGTAGTAGGCATAATATGTTCTCTGTAATAATTAATACCGGTGGTATACAGTTCCAAAGCATCGGAAGCACTTCGTCCATTCCAGGGATCTCCGGAAGCATGGGCAGCCTGACCACGGAATTCTACAATAAAATCGATTAGGGAAAGTCCGCTTTGTACATCAGCTTCAATCCCTGAAGAGGGATGCCAGCTAACGTTGACGTCTACATCATCCCAAAGTCCGGCTTTTACCATCCATACCTTGGCAAAGTATTTTTCCTCTGCCGGAGTGCCCAAAAACTTAACAGTACCCTTTAATTTTCCTTCGTCCATAAGTTCTTTTATGGCGATGGCGGCTCCCAAACTGGAAGTCCCAAACATATTATGTCCACAGCCATGACCGGGAGCACCTTCTTGCAGCGGATTTTTCGTCGGACTCGTTTTTTGAGAAAGACCGGGGAGGGCATCAAACTCGCCTAAAATACTGATTACTGGTTTTCCTGATCCATAAGTGGCTACAAAAGCGGTCGGGATGTCCGCCACACCACGTTCTACTTTCATTCCATTTTTTTCTGCATAATCGGCCAGAATTCGGGAAGATTCCGTTTCTTCAAAAGCTACTTCGGCCAATGCCCAAACAGAGTCGCTGATTTTGATTAGCGCTTCTTTGTGTTTTTCCACAGAAGCGATAACTGCAGTTTTATTTTTACTCATTTTTTGAGCGGAGATACTCCCCATCACAAATAATAATAAGAAGAAAAGCGTCGATTTTTTCATTTCTAAAAGATTGAGTTAGTTATTTGGTATTATTGATGTTCTAAAGATACGGGAGTTCCCATTAAATTACACAATCTTCAATTCGTAAAGAGCATTGAATTCATAAATCAATAATTTTATAGGAGTTAAAGTAACGGCTGTTTATTTATTCTTTTATTTATAAGATGTACTGAAATGTTCAATACCTCTCTACTGTCTTAGATTAAAATGATTTCAATTCATTAAAAATGATATGGAAGCCACTTTAAAGATAGCAAATTATAGCAGATGGGCAGGAAACTATTTTATGGGATTATCCCAAATTGGGCGGCCTTTTAGCGTATGTTTTGCCACAATCCTTTGGCTTTCTGTTTTCACCTTACCATTTTTTTTGTAGTTCCATAGGGTATCACCCGCAAATTTACGTGCTGTTTCCATATCAATAATAGGAAATGGATAGTCTATCCCGAGTGAAAAATCTAGGAATTGCTGCTCTAAAGCGGACATTTTCCATGGCTCATGAACATATAGATCAGGAATATTTTTGAGTTCTGGCACCCATTTTTTTATAAATTCACCTTTAGGATCATGGTCTTTACCGTTTTTAACCGGGTTGTATATGCGAATGGTGTTGATGCCGGTTTCACCCGATTGCATGTTGAGTTGGGGAAAATGGATGCCCGGTTCAAAATCTAAAAAATGCTGCGCAAGATGTTCGGTGCAATCCTGCCATGGCTGCCACAATAGATGAGTAAAAAACGAGGCTAGGAGGGCTCGTAACCTAAAGTTGACAAATCCTGTGGCGACCAAACAGCGCATAGCAGCATCGACCATTGGAATTCCTGTGTTTCCATTGCGCCATGCTTTTTGCCATTCAGGATGAACTGCTTTTTTAAATTGATGATAGCCCTTATTCACACTTTTAAATTCCATTTGCCATTCCATTTCGAATTTTTGAATAAAATGGGCCTGCCAGCGCATGCGGGAAAGAAAGGCATTTAAATTTCTTTTATCGACGGTGATTTTGTACTTGGCTACATATTGAAAAACCTGTCGGGACGATACATTACCCCAAGCCAGATAAGGCGAAATTCTACTACTGTGCAATCGTGAGGTTAAAGGTTTACTGTAATGCTTGTTATAGCCCGATATCCGATCTTTTAAAAAAGAATGCAGATATTTCACTGCCGTTTTGGTGCCTCCTTTTTGAAACTGAGGATTTCTTTCAGAATGTAATGAGGGAACTTTAAAATGAAGTTCCAAGGTATTTTGGGTGGTTATTAAAGGGATAAATTTACCCTTGTGCATATTTGGATTTTGTAGGTCACTATTAATAAATGTCAACCAATCCTGCATCCAGTCTTTTCGATTTTTGCGTCCTCTGAAAATGCCGTTCGAGACACTTTGCTTCCATTGTATCTCATGCTCATCGCACCACTGTTGCACACTTTTATCCCTATCGAATGTAATTTTCATGCCGGTTTCCTGGTGGGAGAAAAGTTGTGTTATGGGTTGAATGGCATGCAGCGCATTGAAAACCTCTAAGATCACCCCTTCAACCACAAGTATTTTTGTTTGATAAGGTGCTAATTGCGTTTGTAAATCCGAAAGGCTTTCTTTGATAAAATTAAAGTGCATTTGACTGTAATGCGCATCTTGCATCCAAAGGGATTCAAAAACATAAAGTAATACTATGTTTTCTCCGGTTGCGATTGCACGTACCAGTGGTTCATGATCCAATAACCGTAAATCCCTTTTGAACCAGACGACGACCATTAGCCCACAGCTTCTTTGTATACGGCTAAGCAACGTTCTCGGGCCATCTTGTGGTCTACCATGGGTTGAGGATAAGTGAGTTCCTGAAGATCGGATACCCATTTGGCGATATACCTTCCTTCTTTATCAAATTTATCTACCTGCGTTGTAGGATTGAAGATTCGAAAGTAGGGAGCGGCATCCACACCACTTCCGGCAGCCCATTGCCAATTCCCGACATTACTGCTCATTTCATAATCCAACAACTTCTCAGCAAAATAGGCTTCTCCCCAACGCCAATCGATTAATAAGTGTTTGCAAAGAAAACTCGCCACCAGCATACGCACCCGATTGTGCATAAAACCGGTAGCATTCAATTCACGCATCCCTGCATCTACCAGTGGATATCCTGTTTGTCCGTTTTTCCACTTTTCAAACTCTTCTTCCTTGTTTCGCCATAGAATACGATCGTATTTGGGCTTAAAGGCATCCTTTAGAGTATGTGGATAATGCCAGAGAATTTGCATAAAAAACTCCCGCCATATCAGCTCATTCCAAAAAACTTCATTTTTCTCTTCTATGGCTTTTCTAACCATGGCACGAATGGAAACAGTGCCAAAACGCAAGTGGGGCCCCAAATGGGATGTCCCGTTTTCTAAAGCCGGAAAATTACGGGTGGCTTCATAATCTTTTATAAACTGCGGACTTACCAAATAATCCGGAACACTAATAGCGGATGATTCGAAACCCATATCGGACAAGGAAACGGTTGGTAAATCAGTGTCTTGAAGCAGCTTTTTTAAAAGAGGTGTGGTATCGTAATTTTTAATGTCTTTAGATGCCATAAAAATACTTTTCCATTTTCTCATATAGGGTGTATAGACCACATAAGGGTCTCGATCCTCTTTGACGACTTCATCCTTTTCAAAAATAACCTGATCCTTATAGGTATTAAAATCAATGTTATGGGTAGAAAGTAGGTTTCGAATCTGTTCATCTCGTTCTCGAGCATAGGGCTCATAATCGTGATTGGTGTATACAACTTTTATATCATAAACCTCGAGGAGGTGATGAAATACCTTCTCAGGGGTATTAAAATAGAATGCAATACCGCTACCAAAATGCTCTTTTAAGTTAGTATGGATTTTCTGAAGCGTTTCATAGATAAAGGTTACTCTGGCGTCATCTTTAGGAAGTTTATGCAGAATTTCTGTATCAAAAATGAAAATTGGTAAAACAGGATATTCACTTTGTAAGGCATGGAATAAGCCTATATTATCCTCAATCCGCAAATCCCTTCGAAACCAAAAAACCGACACTTTTTTCTTCATCTACCTAAAGTAAGAAATTGCATAATCTAATCCATCTTTAAACTGGAAAGTCCACCATCAACCCCAATAATCTGCCCAGTCATCCAGGCACTTTTATCGCTTAGTAAAAAGATCGCCATATGGGCAATATCTTCGGGAAGTCCGACTTTTTTTAAAGGGTGACGCTGCGACATCATTTCCCGTTTTTTATCGTTATTTAACAGACGTGCAGACAAAGGGGTATCTACTAAAGAAGGTGCGATGACGTTGACTCTTAATTTTGGAGCATATTCCGCTGCCAGGGCTTTTGAAAATCCTTCAATGGCTCCTTTTGCAGCAGCAACGCTGGTGTGAAAAGGCATTCCTTGTCCCACTGCTACCGTACTAAAAAAGACCAAACTGGCATTTTCGGCCATTTTAGGAAGTACTTGCTTTACAACCTTTACCATACTAAAAAAGTTTAGTTCCATATCTTCTTTAAAGGTCTCTAAACCCATCATTTTAAGTGGTTTTAGATTGATGCTTCCCGGGCAATATACAAAGCCATGGAGTTCGTCCGGGAGTTGAGCTAGGTCTAAAGTATCCGTTAACGTATCAAAGGGAATATAATTTATTTCTAAGTCTTCCAAACCGTCCTGAGTGCGAGAAGCTACATAAATAGTATGGGTATTGTTCAGTTCATGGGCTATGCTATTTCCAATACCATGCGAACCACCTATTAAAAGTATGTTTTTTTTCATTTTTTAGATTGATTTTAATTCAAGCGAGTTGGGAATTCCTTCGACCTTTCCAAACAATTCTGCTAATTTGGTTTCCCTAAATTTGAAAATAGTCAGCAGTTGCTTTTTAATAATAAGGCTGTTGGCAAGCTGGCCGATGATTCCAAAAGGGATTTTATAATCAATAATATCTTCCATCTCCACGCCGCCGGGAATGGGTTTTAAAAAATGTTTATGATGCCACAATGCATAGGGTCCAAAGCGCTGTTCATCCACAAAATATTCTCCCTCTTTAACATGGGTAATTTCTGTGACCCAGCGTGTGGTATACTTAGGAAAGGGAGAAACATTGTACTGAATAATCTGCCCTGGAAACATCTTTTTGGTGTCTCTGGAAAGGATATGAAAACCCATATGAGGGGGCGTAATCACGGCCAGATTTTCAGGACTGGACAGAAATTCCCATGCCCGTTCTTGTGGAATGGGCAGGGCTTGTATGGAGTGTAATTGATACAATTTCATTTTATAAAAATTTCACATATATTTTCCTTTGCCTATACTTATTTTTAAATGACCTAGCTAGAGACCGGAAAAGAATGGGTATAAAAGTATTGTTAAATTTGTTTAACCTAAAATATTTATTGTTAAACAAATTAGAAATGTTGTATAAGACTTTTTGATTTTGGATAAAGTGCTTTTTGTCTGATTTTTAGGTAAAGTATAAGCTAACCTTTAGAAGATGTTTTGTATTTTGTAATTTTCCAAAGAACTTTAAGCACATGGTAAAAAATCAGTTCATTTATATTCTCTTTTTTGTGTTCTCTTACGTTTATACTCAGCAAAATGTAAGAGTGATAGGGGATTTGCCTGAAGTGGTCTCAGAGAGTTCCGGTTTATTGTTTTTTAATGGAAAAATCATTACCCATAATGACTCCGGGAATACAGCCCAGCTATTCGAAATTGATACTCTTTCATTGGCAATTTCAAGAACTATAACAGTGACGAATGCCCAAAATGTGGATTGGGAAGATATTAGTCAGGATGAAAATTACATTTACATAGGCGATTTTGGAAACAACAACGGAAACAGAACAGATTTAACTATTTATAAAATTTTAAAATCGGCTTACCTTACTTCTGAATCCGTAACTGCTGAGCGTATTGATTTTGTGTATGAAGATCAGTTGATTTTTGAGAGTAACCCAAATAATAACGACTGGGACGCCGAAGCCCTTTTTGTACTGAACGATGATCTAATCATTCTAACAAAACAATGGCAATCCGGAGGCACAGTAGCTTATAGTGTACCAAAAACTGCCGGCTCACACAGTGCCAAAAATTTAGGGAACTATGCAGTAAATGGACTGGTCACAGGGGCAACATATAACCCTGAAACCGAAACGCTGTTTCTCATTGGATATTCTCGTTTATTGACCGGATTTTTGACTAAGGTAGATGGGGTAACACAGACTGCTATTTTTGGTGGAGCAATAGAGCGAACTAATCTGGATGTAGGCTTTGCTCAGGTGGAGGGAATTACCTTTGTGGATGCTTCAACCTATTTTTTCTCTTCGGAACGATTTACCAATGCAAATCCGCCAATAACTTCAGAGTCGCGCTTATTTTCTTTTAAAGTGAATGTTCCCATTGAAGAAGAACCAGATGAAGAAGAACCTGATGAAGAAAATCCCGGAGAAGAAAACCCTGAAGAGGGAACATCGGAAGAAGAGCTGATTTTGTATCGTCAAATAGGCTCCTCTATTTTGGAATATGAATTAAACACAGATCAGGAAGTATTTGGCAGAGCCATTTTTGATCTTTCAGGACGACAAATTGCAAAATATTCCGAGAGCGATGTCAGTGCCAATTCCATTGATATCTCCACACTACAAAAATCGGTGTACTACCTCACTTTTTATTTGCAAGGAAAAACCATCTCTAAGCCATTTATTTTAAATTAAAGGGACTCCTTTCTTCAACCAAAAATTTTATTTAGATTTTTTAAATACGTAATTTTATAACATCTAAAAAATCTATATCAAATGAAAAAAATAGTACTGTTTTTATGCGTTTCTTTTGCGACTTACACACTAAGTGCGCAAATTTTAACACCTGCACCAAGTCCGGCAGCAAAAGTGACACAGACTGTAGGCTTAACAGAAGTGACCTTAGAGTATTCCAGACCTGCAATGAGAGGAAGAGTACTTGCAGGAAATTTAATTCCCTATGACAGAATATGGCGAACCGGGGCTAACAAAAATTCTATTATTACATTCAGTAAAGATGTTATGGTAGAAGGAAAAGAACTAAAAGCAGGTTCTTATGCCCTGTTTACAAAACCATCCGAAGCACTTTGGGAAATCTATTTTTACGCTGACACTGAAAATTGGGGAACACCAGCTAGTTGGGACGCAAGTAAAGTAGCAGCTATTGTTAAGGCTAATCCGGTAAAGACTTCTTTGCCTATAGAGTCTTTTACATTGGCAATTACCAATGTACTAGAAAATGGAGCTCATTTAGAAATTTCCTGGGGAGATATCTTAGTTGCTGTTCCATTTACTGTAGGTACAGATAGCGAGGTAATGGCTTCAATCGAAGGTGTTATCAACGGGCCTAGTGCCAATGATTATTATTCCGCAGCAGTATATTATTTAGCGGCTGGAAAGGATATAGCAAAAGCTAAGGAGTGGATAGATAAATCCATGTCTATGTCCAAAGAACCCGCCTTTTGGCAACTAAGACAGCAGTCTCTTATCTATGCAAAAGCAGGAGACAAAAAGGGCGCTATTGAAATTGCTAAAAAATCTTTAGCCAGTTCTGAAGCAGCAGGAAATGCTGATTATGTGAAAATGAATCAGGATTCATTAAAAGAATGGGGAGCAAAATAACCTATTATAACTATTGAAAAATAAGCCCACCTTTACGGTGGGTTTTTTTATTCATGTCCCACCGGTCTGTTCAGAAGTCTTTCAAAAGCTTCGAATAAAAAAGAAAGTAATATTACCAAAACACAACCAAAGGCATTGAGCCATAGATAGGACATAATGTCCGAGGAGTACACAAAAAGAACAATAACCTGGGTAATAATTGCAGCCACGAATACTGCATTTCCTTTGATAAATTTAAAAAAGAACGCTATCAAAAAGATTCCCAACACATTTCCATAAAATATGGAACCAATAATATTAACCAATTGAATTAAGTTATCGAATAAATTGGCAAAACAGGCTATTAGAATGGCTATAATACCCCAAACTAAAGTAAAAAACTTGGAGACATTAACATAGTGTTTTGGGGTAAAGTTTCCTTTTCTGTTTCTTTTGTACAAATCCAAAGCTGTAATGGTTCCCAAGGCGTTAAGCTCCGAAGCCGTTGATGACATAGCCGCAGAAAGGATTACTGCTAATAAAAGTCCTATGAGACCTTTGGGTAAGTAATTTAATATAAAATGAATAAAAACATAATCCTTATCATTAGTTTCAACACGACTATTGGCCTTTGCTATTAGCGCTTTTGCAGCATCCCTATTGTTTCTATCTCTTTTGTTAATGGCTATGATTTGTTCCTTAGCAGCAATAGTGGTTTCGTACTCTTTAATATCCAGTGCCGAAGAAAACTTGTTCTGCGCCAACACTTTTTCTACCTCTAATTCCCTGTGACTTTTCTCCAACAACTCGTAATCATCAGCATAGGTTGTCTGCATAATGGCTTTTGTGGCTGCCGGATTAAAATTTAATGGTGAAGGATTGTACTGATAAAAAACGAATACCATGACCCCAACTAAAAGAATAAAAAACTGCATGGGAATTTTTAAGACTGCATTGAAGATAAGACCCAACTGACTTTCTCTGACTGAGGAACCGGACAAATAGCGTTGAACCTGACTCTGATCTGTTCCAAAATAAGACAAAGCCAAAAACAAACCCCCTGTGATACCGCTCCAAAAAGTATATCTGCTGGTAGTGTTAAGGCTGAAGTCAAGAATATTGAGTTTACCACTGGCACCAGCAGTTTTTAGCGCTTTTGCAAATGTAATATCTGTTGGTAAATAGCCAAGAATAAAGAAAAAAGCAATAAACATTCCCAACATAATAATGAACATTTGCTGCTTTTGGGTAACACTTACTGCGTTAGTACCCCCGGATACAGTATAAATTATGACTAAAATGCCAATTATAACCACTAAAGTTCGTAAATCCCATCCTAAAACCGCAGAAAGTATAATTGCAGGGGCAAAAATGGTGATTCCCGCGGATAATCCGCGTTGTATTAAAAACAAAATAGCCGCCAGTGATCGTGTCTTTAAATCAAATCGCTTTTCGAGAAATTCATAAGCGGTGTACACTTTAAGCTTATGATATATAGGGATAAAAATGACACAGATAACAATCATAGCCAAGGGTAGTCCAAAATACAACTGAACAAAACCCATACCATCATGAAATGCCTGTCCCGGTGTGGATAAAAACGTAATAGCGCTGGCTTGTGTTGCCATGACTGAAAGTCCAATTGTCCACCACTTAGCCGTATTTCCGCCAAGAACATAGGAGTTTACATCTTTACTGCCCTTAGTTTTCCAAACACCATAACCTACAATAAAAATTAACGTCCCTGCAAGAATAATCCAGTCTAATGTACCCATATCAACTATAAGCTGTCATCAGATAGTAGAAAATGACAATATAAATGGTATTAAGTACAAGAACCACCGTGTATTCTTTCTTCCAAATGAGTTTGTCTAACATTCTTATCGTTTACTTGTTGCTCTTATATCTTGTTCTTTACCCAGAGATATCATATTGGCAAATAGTTTATAAGCCCCGGGAACTCCTTCAGGTAATTGCCTAAAAAAACTTAGTCCCGTGTAAATATAATTACCCTTACCATAAGATGCTACCAAAAGGCTTCCTTTTTTTAGAGATTCCTCAGGATCTTGCATTGCAAGAATTGGGGTAAATTCTTTTCCCCAGGTGTCCGGAAAGTACAAACCTCGTTCCTGGACCCAACCATTAAAGTCCTGCTTGTTAAGCTTGTTGGGGAAATTAACTAAGGAATGAGATTGATCCAAAATTTCCACAGGCGAATTTTCATCCGTTACCCTGTCACTAGAGACATGGATTTCATAAGGAGCTAAATTTTCAAAATCCAAGCCCCTTCTACCGGATGTGTTGTATTGTATTATTAGATTACCACCGTTCTTTACATAATCCAATAAAAAACGTTGTTTGTATTTCAGCTCGTCCACCACATTATAAGCCCTGATGCCAACAACAATGGCATCATATTGCTTAAGACTTTCTTCTTGAATTCCGGAAAGGGCTATTGTATTGACTTTATATCCAATTTGCTCCAAACTTTCGGGAACCTTATCCCCTGCTCCAACAATATATCCTATGTGTTCACCGGCTTTTACAATATTCAGGCGTACCACTTTGGTTTCTGAAGGTATTAAAACGGATTGCTTCGGAATATGCTCATAATTAATTTCTACTAATTCCTGAGTATATTCCTGTCCATCACTTGTTACCACTGGAATAATTTTGCCTTCACTTTCCATCTTGGGTGGACTAAGTGTAAAATACACTGTGCTGACATCTCCTTTTTGAGCTATTTCAAAATCAATCTTTTCAGGGGATACATTCCAATTAGCCGGAATTTTTAAACTGGCCGTTCCTCTTAAGTTATTTTCTAATGCTTTTATTTCAACAGGAATCTGCTTGGATTCTATATTGGAAAAAATTAGTACCTTCTCAGAAATATGCGCAGATGCTTTTGGTAGAACCTCAAAAGAATGGTATAACTCTCCCTTATCGGGCTTTGCAAAACGATATACCACCGGCTTTTGAATTGGAATATCATGTCCTCCAATGTTGATTACAAAATGAGCCATTAGGGCCCTAGGTGTCTCCGGCTTCCCTATTAACGCTCTATTTTTTACTTCATACA
>JBGTEN010000100.1:0-5943 GCA_041747755.1 Arenibacter sp.
ATTCCCTGAAACTCTCCTGAAACATCCGCATTAAATGGGGTTGACCTATGGCCGCAAGGGCTTGTTTAACGGTAATTTCCTTTCCGTTGTGCTCTAATTTTACAAATTGCTTTGCTGCAGCTATAGCCCCGGAACTCACCACAATAAATTCGTAGTCTTCCTTTAATGCTGCTATTTGTCGACCAATATCCTCTATTTTACCTCTGGAAATCTGATTGGTTTCCTTGGTCAGGGTATTGGTACCTATTTTTAATAAAATGCGTTTCTTATTCATCAATCGTTTCTATTCATCTTATTTGTCCGGTTCCAAAAACATACCATTTATTAGTAACCAAATGTTGCAAGCCAATAGGCCCTCTTTGATGTAGCTTGTCGGTCCCAATTGCCAATTCACCTCCCAAACCAAATTGTCCCCCATCTGTAAAGCGGGTTGAAGCATTGTGATATACGGCTGCCGAGTCCACCGCCGCCATAAAAATTCCGGCATTCTCGGTATTACTCGTTATAATGGAAGCTGAATGTCCGCCGGAGTATTTATTTATCGTTTCTATTGCTGTACTTAGATCGGGAACCTGACCAAGTGCTATCTTATAATCCAAAAATTCTTCATACCATACGGCTTCATCTTCAATAGGGGAAGTCCCTTCAATACTGGATAAGGCCTTATCCATTAAAATGGCAACTTCAGCCTTTTTTAATTCCTGTACCAAGTGCCTTAGAAACTGTTGTTTTCTGGGCATATCCGCAGCTATCAAAACTTTGTCCAATGCATTACAAGCTGATATTTTCGTAGTTTTGGCATTCATGATGATCTCAGTTGCCATTTCCAAATCTGCTTCGGTATCCACATAGACAAAATTATTGCCTCTACCACTCACAATAACCGGACAGGTGGCATGCTGTTTCACAAAGGAAATTAACTGTTCCCCGCCTCTGGGCACAATTAAATCTATTTTTTGCGGTGGCTTCTCTAAATACGCTTGGGTTTCCTCTCTATTGAACTGTAAATAGGAAATCCAGTCACTGGAAATATCATTTTCCGAAAGGGCTTTGTGCCACAAATCAACTAATAAAAGATTGCTGTTTAGAGATTCCTTACCCCCCTTTAACACTATTTTATTGCCCGATTTAAATGCAATCCCGGCAGCTTCGATGGTGACATCTGGTCTGGATTCATAAATAATCAAAATGGTGCCGAATGGTACTGTTTTGTTGGAAATTTGCATCCCATTTTCATGTGTAAATTGAAAGCGTTCGATACCCAGAGGATCCGGACTTTCCACCAACTGCTGCAAAGATTGTATCATCCCATCAATTTTGTGGTGGTCAACAAGAAGTCGGTCCCGCATAGCGATATCCTCACCTTGATAGGCTTCCATATCCATTTGATTTGCAACTAGAATGGCGTTCCGCTCCTTTTGGATTCGGGCAGCCATGCTTCTCAAAACTGCATTTCTCTGATTTATATTTAGCCCTAAACTCATGCTAACTCTATTTTAAGGGCTTCAAAAAACCGGTTTAAATGCTCTTTTGAAATATTCAAAGCAGGTAAAATCCGTAACACTTTTTTGTCTTTAGCCCCTCCAGTAAATATGTGCTGATTATAGATTAACTTTTTTCTTAAATCTGATACATCAAAATCGAATTCCAGTCCAAACATTAATCCTCTTCCTTTTACTTGTTTAATTTGAGGAATTTCCTTTGCCTTTTCCAAAACATAGTCAAACATATTTTCAGCATTCTGAACTAATCCTTCTTCCTCAATAACCTCTAAAACGGCCAAAGAAGCGGCACAGGCGAGATGGTTCCCACCAAAAGTGGTTCCTAACATTCCGTATGAAGCTTTAATATTTTCGTGAAGCAATACTCCCCCTACCGGAAAGCCATTACCCATTCCTTTTGCAATGGTGATGATGTCCGGTTCTATACCATGATGCTGGAATGCAAAGAATTTTCCACTACGTCCGTAACCAGCTTGAACCTCATCAGCAATTAGAACAACTTCATTTTCTTTGCAAAGTGCTGCTATTTTTTGATAAAAATCGGCTGTGGGCTGATCCAAACCCCCAACCCCTTGAATAGCTTCCAGAATCACTCCGCAGACATCCTCTTTTCTAATTTCCTTCTCAAAAGCGTCAAGGTCATTAAAAGGCAAAAAAGTAACTTTTTGCTGTTTGTTGATAGGGGCATTTATTTTTTCATCATCTGTTGCCGCTACGGCTGCAGAAGTTCTTCCGTGAAAACTATTCTGAAAAGCGATTATTCTCGATTTACCTGTGATAAAAGATGCCATTTTTAAAGCATTCTCATTCGCTTCCGCCCCGGAGTTACATAAAAAAAGATTGTAATGCTCACAGCCGGATAATTGACCCAATTTCGTGGCTAATTCCTGCTGAATTGGACTTTGAACTGCATTGCTATAAAAACCAATCTTATCCAATTGATCCTTAATCCGCTTTACATAGTGTGGATGGGAATGCCCTATGGAAATCACGGCATGTCCCCCGTATAAATCTAAATATTTTTGACCCTTATCATCTGTAACCTCAACACCTTCAGCCGAAACCGGAGTTACATTATATAAGGGATATACATCAAATAAATTCATTTTTAAGTTTTTTTGATTTGATTGATTTTTTCGAAAGAGGCTACCAATCCTTTAATCAATGAAGAACTTAGTCCTTGGTGTTCCATTTCATTTAGACCTTCTATGGTGCATCCTTTTGGGGTGGTTACTCTATCTATTTCCTTTTCAGGGTGACTATCAGATTCTATTAGTAGTGCTGCAGCTCCATTACAGGTGAACATAGCCAATTCCTGTGCTTCTTTGGCATCAAATCCCAATTGTATGGCGCCTTGGGTAGTGGCTCTGATTAAACGCATCCAAAAAGCAATGCCACTGGCGCAAATTACGGTTGCTGCCTGCATTTGTTCTTCCGGAATTTCCATCGTATGTCCCATTCTGTTGAAAATGGCTTTGGCCAAATCAATACGCTTTTTCCCTTTTTCATTACAGCAAATGCAGGTCATAGACTTACCAACCGAAATGGCGGTATTGGGCATGCTCCGCAAAATATGAAAGTCTTTCCCAATAGTTTCTTCTATACGTTCTATGCTAAAACCTGTGATAGTAGAAATAATCACATGTTTTTCTGTAAACAAATCTTTTACTTCATTCAATATTTGCTGAAAGTGACGGGGTTGTACAGCAAAAATTAAGATATCCGACTTTTCAATGGCCTCTCGGTTATCAGAAGTTACAGTCACATTGCCGTAATTCTCAAACTCCCTGATATTTTCAATGTTCTTTTTTGTAAGATACATGGTAGTTGCTCCATTACTTTGCAAAATTCCCTTTGCAATAGACAACCCCAAATTTCCTGTACCGATTATCGCTATTTTCATCTGTTGATATTTATTGTTTTTTTAATGTCAGATGGAATTCGCCAATCAACATTTTCGCCTTGTATCTAAAATTGTTATGGCTCATTTCATAATTCTAGTAGTTAGTAAAGCGTACTAAGTAAAAAGTACCAAGTTTCTTCTATAAATATTATACATTGAGTGTATTTAATGTTCCAATTTTTAAGGTTTTCAAAACCATTGCAATTCGTTCTAATTTCCCAAATTTGAATACTTAGTACTTTGTACTTAATACTAATCACTAAATATTCAATACTATTCTGCTCTAAAAAACGCCTGCCTTTAAATGTAATCCCTCTGTTTCCTCAAAACCCAACATTAGATTCATGTTCTGTACAGCTTGTCCCGATGCTCCTTTCAATAAATTGTCAATGGCCGATGTAATTAGGAGTGTATTTCCATGCTTAAGCAAGTGAACATGACATTGATTGGTGTTAACTACTTGTTTTAAATTAATAGTTGCTTCCGATACCTGTGTAAATTTAGCATCAGCATAGAAATCATGATACAACTGAATTGCTTCTGATTCCGAACCCTTAAAATGGGTATATGCAGTTACAAAAATTCCCCTTGGAAAATTCCCCCTATTGGGGATAAAGAATAGTGGACCACTGTCTTTTTGCAAAGACTGTAAACTTTCATTTATTTCCCCCAAATGTTGATGAGTAAAGGGCTTGTACCAGGATACATTGTTATTTCGCCAGCTGAAATGAGAAGTTTCAGTCAGGCCCACACCGGCCCCGGTACTTCCTGTTACTGCGTTAATATGCACCTCATTTTGAAGCAACTGTGCTTTTGCCAGTGGTAAAAGTGCCAGTTGGATGGCAGTGGCAAAGCAACCCGGATTGGCAATGTGGTTTGCATTCGCTATCCTATTACGCTGCAGTTCCGGAAGACCGTAAATAAATTCTTTTCCGTTATGTACCGCATCCTTTTGTAGCCTGAAATCATTGCTTAAATCAATAACTTTAGTGGATGCTGAAAATTGATGCTCCACAAGAAATTGGGTCGAATTGCCATGACCCAAACATAAGAAAACAACATCTACCTTTAAATTTACCGTATCTGTAAATTCCAATTCTGTTAATCCCAAAAGATCGGGATGCGCAGCGTGAATTTTCTTTCCAGCCCTTGTGGTACTGAAAACAAAATCGATTGATGCTTGTGGATGGTTAAGCAATATTCGGATTAATTCACCCCCCGTGTATCCTGAGCCTCCAATGATACCAACTTTAATCATCGCTTTGGTTTACATGATTGTATATTTTCCCGGGATTAGAAAGAATTTTAATAAATCCCTTTGCATCGTCCGCAGTCCAGCCTTTGTTCATTTCGCCATAACTTCCAAAGGAAGCATTCATCAAATCGTGTTCTGAACTTATTCCGTTAAGTTCAAATCGATATGGGTGCAAGGTTACAAAAACGTCTCCTGAAACATTTTTTTGGGTATCCATAAGAAATGCCTCTATGTTCCGCATCACCTCATCCAAATAATTTCCTTCGTGCAAGAGCATCCCATAAAAATTACCTAATTGTTCTTTCTGGTACTGTTGCCATTTACTTAGGGTATGTTTCTCCAATAAATGATGCGCTTTTATGCAAATCAGGGATGCCGGAGCCTCAAAGCCAACACGGCCTTTAATCCCAATAATGGTATCCCCTACATGGATATCCCTGCCAATGGCATATTTTGATGCCAGAGCGTTTAATTTGATGATGGTATTTACCGGGGAATCCACTTCACCATTCAATGCCACAGGCTCGCCCTTTTTGAAGGTTATAGTAATCGTGAGCGGTTTGGATTCCTTTAACTGGCTTGGGTAAGCAGAATCGGGTAAAGAGGAATGAGATGTTAAGGTCTCCGTGCCTCCTACTGAAGTTCCCCACAGACCACGATTAATAGAATATTTTGCCTTTTCCCAGGAATAATCCACTCCATTTTTTTGCAGGTATTCAATTTCTGCTTCGCGGGAAAGTTTGTTATCCCGAATAGGGGTTATAATTTCTATTTCCGGTGCTATGATTTGAAAAATCATATCGAAACGTACCTGATCATTTCCTGCACCTGTGCTGCCGTGGGCAATATAGGTAGCACCTACTTGCTTGGCGTAATTTACAATTTCTATAGCCTGAATGATTCGCTCTGCACTAACCGATAAGGGATAGGTGTTATTTTTTAAAACATTCCCAAAAATAAGATACTTCACCACCTTATCATAAAAGGTTTGTACGGCATCAATTGAAGTATATGAAGCAGCACCCAACTGCAATGCCTTCTCTTGTATTGTCGCAATTTCCTCTTCAGAAAAACCTCCTGTATTTACACTTACGGCATGCACTTCGTAACCCATATCTTGAGATAAGAATTTTGCGCAGTATGAGGTATCCAATCCGCCACTATAAGCTAAAACTAATTTTTTCATGTCTCTATTTTTATTTCTTTTTAAAAAACAGATGTTCTTTAATACTTTTTAATCGTTTAAACGCTTTGGTGTTTAGTTTTTCTTTTTCCTTTTCTCC
>JBGTEN010000101.1:0-4367 GCA_041747755.1 Arenibacter sp.
CCACTACCGCCGTATTCTTCCCGGTCACTATTAAAAATTTCTTTAACCGGACCGGCCTTGTGTATCCCTACTCTATAATTTTCTCTTGGAATGGGCGTAAAGTTACAAGCAACAATAATATCGTTTTTGGCATCATGGCCCTTTCTAATATAGGTAAGCACAGAATTTTGATGGTCTCCGTAATCTATCCATTGAAACCCTTCCGGACTAAATTGTTTTTCATACAATGCGGGATACTCTTTGTAAATAGTGTTTAGATCTTTTATGAGTCGCTGCACTCCGGAATGAAAGTTATATTGCAGTAAGTGCCAATCCAAACTTTGCTGAAAATTCCATTCGGAAGACTGCCCAAATTCACCTCCCATAAAAATAAGTTTCGTACCCGGGTGTGTGTACATATAACCAAAAAGCAAGCGTAAATTGGCAAAGCGCTGCCATTCATCGCCCGGCATTTTATACAAGAGCGACTGCTTTCCGTAAACTACTTCATCATGGGAAAAGGGTAACATAAAGTTTTCAGTAAAGGTATAGGTCATCCCAAACGTAAGATCGTTTTGATGGTGTCTTCTGTAAATAGGTTCTTTTTTAAAATATTCCAACGTATCATGCATCCATCCCATCATCCATTTCATTCCAAAACCGAGGCCACCAATGTTTACAGGTTTGGAAACCATGGAAAATGCTGTGGATTCTTCAGCTATAGTTTGTACCCCACTAAAACTTCTATAAACTTCCTCATTCAACTCCCTAATAAAAGAAATAGCCTCTAAGTTTTCATTATTACCAAACATATTGGCCTCCCATTCTCCCTCTTCACGGGAATAATCCAAATAAAGCATAGAAGCAACGGCATCTACTCTGAGCGCATCTGCATGGTATTGGTCTAGCCAAAATAAGGCGTTACTAATTAAAAACGCACGTACCTCATTTCTTCCATAATTAAAAATAAGACTCTTCCAGTCGGGATGGTACCCTCTTCTTCTATCCGGATGTTCATACAGGTGAGAACCATCAAAAAAACCAAGACCATGGGCATCTTCCGGAAAATGAGAAGGTACCCAATCCAAAATTACCCCGATGTCATTTTGATGCAATTTATCTACCAGCAGTTTAAAATCTTCTGGTTTACCAAAGCGGGAGGTAGGGGCAAAGTAACCTGTAAGCTGATAGCCCCAAGAAGGATCATACGGATACTCCATTACAGGCATAAACTCTACATGGGTAAAGTTCATTTCCTTGACATACTTAACTAAGTCTTCGCCAAGTTCTACATAGGAAAGAAAATCGTTGTTACTTTTTCGCTTCCAGGAGCCTAAATGCACTTCATAAACCGAAAAAGGCTTGTCCAGACTGTTTTTATCTACCCTGTAGTCCATCCATTTTTTATCCTTCCATTTATAGTCTGCGTCCCAAACTATGGAAGCAGTGTTAGGTGGATGCTCGCAAAAACGAGCAAATGGATCTGCTTTTTCTGTTTTAATATCATTGTTATGAGAGTGAATTTTGTATTTATACAGACTACCCTTGTCAATTCCCGGAATAAAACCTTCCCAAATTCCGCTTCCATCCCAGCGCACATTCAATTTATGATCACCTTCTAACCAGTAGTTAAAATTGCCTACAACACTCACAGATTTTGCAGTGGGGGCCCAGACAGCAAAGTAGGTTCCTTTTTCTCCGTCTACTTCAGTGAGGTGCGAACCCAACTTATCATACAGTCTATAATGCTTTCCTGCTTTAAACAAATTAATATCGAACTCAGAAAACAAACTGTGTGGTATTACTTTACCCATATTTTAATTTTTAATATTAGTTGGTTTCATTAATTATATTCATAATGCCTTCTAAAGGAATCACCGCCCAAAGTGGCCTAGAATTCATTTCATATCCCAATTCATAAACCGCTTTTTCCAGCATACAGTATTTAAGGATAAAAATACGTTCCTGATTGTACCCGATATTTAGATTCTGTTTTTGAATTAATGAAATATAAGTCTCTAAAAATACGCCAATAAAGTAACGATAAAGAATTTCACCGGCTTTAAAAAGATCATCTTGAGAGTAAGGGTACTTTTCACCATTGCTAAAAATAGTGGCATAAATGCTGTAATGAAAAGACCGGAACATGCCGGCAACATCTTTTAAAGGGGGTTGCTTTACCTTTCTGTCTCTGATGGTGCTTTCCGGTTCGCCCTCAAAATCTAACAAATAGAAATCATCTCCCTGAACCAAGACCTGGCCCAAATGATAATCTCCATGCACCCGAATGCGTTCGCCCTTTAATTTTGTCCAATCAAAGTTTACGAACTTCTTACGAATTTCATTTTTTCGCTCTAAAAAAACATTAGCCAGCTCTAAAGCTCTCCCATCTAACCGATGCAGGTTATTTTCTACAATATTTAAACGATTTTGGAACTGATATAGCAAGCGGTTTTTTAACCATACTTCATAATCGCCATTGAAATGAGTTGGCGTAAAAGAGGTGTCTTCAAATTCTGAACCTAATGCAATATGCATTTCGGCAGTTCTTCTGGCAAGAGTCTGCAGTTTTAAAAATATGTTGAGTCCGGCCCAGTCAATAATTTCCGGAGGAACATCTCTAATTTGGGTTCTTTGAAACAATGCAATTTTTGGGAGTTTGCCAATTTGAATGTGTTTGTGTTTTAGATTGGCAAAAACTTTATCTAATTCTCCCAGCATAAATTCCCAGGCATCACCTTCATTGGCTACCAATTCTTGCATCAGCGCAATGGTAATGTTATCATTATCGCTGTCAATAATGCTAATACTTCCCAAATAAGCCGGAGTATTTTTGTATTCTTTGCGTTCCGATAAAAACCGACTCATCTCATAATCCGGATTTTTATCAGCATAGATTCTTCTAAAAAATTTGATTACGGTTTTGTCGTTGATGATGATGGAAGTATTGCTTTGCTCCATTCCCATGAATCGGGATGAGATATATTCAGTATCTGTAAAATAGATACTTTTATGATAGCGAACTTTAGTGGTATCATTAGGAACCGCAGTCATTATCCTTTCAAATACTAATTTCCGAAAAGCTTCCAAATTAAGGGCATCTATTAAAAATCCTTTTTGGCCGTTAATTGTAAGGGATAAAATCCGGTCTTTTTCGGCAAAGGTTTCATCAGTAACAAAGGCGATAGGTAAAAAATAATGCTGATAGAAAGCTTCCACAAAGTTAACTTCAAGGAGCAGCCCATAATAAAGCTCACCTCTTTGCTGAATACGGAAATATTCAGGAAGTTCAATATACTTTAACTTACTTGACTTACCGCCGTACCAGCGCTGTTTTAAAATATAATCTTCCAGAACATCTGAAAGGAATACTTTAATAAAATTTTTATCTTCCAAAAGTTCCTCCCACGCCACGTTAAAGGAATAGGGGGGTTGTACAACAGTGTCGTGTTCCTGTTTTTTTTTAGCCATAATTATTTTTTAATGTGGAACAAGTGAAAAGGCAAAGCGGTATTTAATTCAACATAGTTCCATTCGCTACGCCATACATAACTATTGTCCGTAATTACATCATGCATTATAAGCGCATGTCCAGGCTGTATCCCCAAGGCCTGCAAGGGTAGTTGAACAACGCCTTTCTGGGAATTATGGGAATCCAAATTAATTATGGTTAGCGTTTCGTCGGTTTTATCCTCATTCCATTTATAGAAAGCAATAAGGTAATTATTTTCTACCGGGCAAAATTCAATATTCCAGGTTTGCTGCAACGATTCATGTTGATGTCTTGCCTCATTTATTTTAGTAATGATATAGGTAACTTTGTTTTGAATAGACCAGTCCCAATGTTTTATTTCGTACTTCTCAGAGTTGAGATATTCTTCTTTTCCCGGCATGGCATCACTTATCATATATTCAAAAACGGGTCCATAGATTCCAATATTACTGCACAAGGTTGCCGCTAGTGCATAACGTAAGAGATGCATTGCCTCATTTGATCCCTGTAAATGGTATGGATTAATGTCCGGGGTATTTGGCCAGAAATTGGGACGGTAGTATTCCCGCATTTCTGTTTGTGTAAGTTCTAGCATATATTCAATCAATTCCTGCTTGCTAACTCGCCAAGTAAAATAGGTATATGATTGTGAAAATCCTTGTTTTGCTAATTGTTGCATAACTTTTGGTCTGGAAAATGCCTCTGCAAGAAAAAGGACATTAGGGTGCTTACTTTGTACTTGAGCTATAAGCCAATTCCAGAAAAAATAGGGTTTTGTGTGTGGATTGTCTACTCTGAAAATCTCAATACCAAATTCTTCTACCCAGTAGAGGGTAACACTAAGTAATTCGGCCCATAATTCTTTATATGCTTTGCTTTCAAAATTAAAATTTAC
>JBGTEN010000102.1:0-2162 GCA_041747755.1 Arenibacter sp.
TATTTAGATTAATAAGGAGTTAAAAAACCAATTTTTATGAGGTAAAGTTTCTTCTAATACTATTATACTAAACAATTGTCTAATTTTGCACCGAATCTAAATCAATAGACATGACCTTACTTTTAATGGCGGCCGGCAGCGGGAGCCGCTATGGAAAATTAAAACAATTTGATGGAATTGGACCAAGAGAAGAATTTCTAATGGAGTTCAGTATTTATGATGCCTTGGAGAATGGTTTCGAACATATTGTGGTGATTACAAAGAAAGATCATGTAGATTTTGCTAAAGAATATTTAAGAGCAAGGTTGCCGCAACAGATTAAGCTCGATGTCCTTTCCCAAGAGTTAACAGACCTCCCTGAAGGTGTTGCCTTTTCCGGAGAACGCCAAAAGCCTTGGGGTACTGCCCATGCCGTATGGACAGCGAGAAAGGTTATTAAAACCCCATTTGTAGTTTTGAATGCCGACGACTATTATGGTAAACCCGCTTTTAAAAGTGCAGCAGAATTTATAAAGGAAAAAGCAAATGAAGAAGCTTTCGCCTTAGTAGGATATACGCTAAAGGATACGCTTTCTGAACACGGTTCTGTTTCCCGAGGGGTATGCACAGCAGATGAAAATGGTACTTTATTGTCAGTAAAAGAACGTACCCAATTAGAATGGCATAATGATAAGGTAGTGGATCACGATTCCCAAACTGATTATACAGGAGAGGAGTTGGTAAGTATGAACTACTGGATTTGTAGACCTTCGCTATTTAAGACCATTGAAGACGATTTAAAGAGTTTCATTGAAAAAGGAGAAAACCTTGAAAAAGGAGAAATTTATATTCCTTTTGTGATTCAGGAAATGGTACAGAAAGGAGAAAAAGTGGTAAAAGTAATTCCTTCTACAGGAAAATGGTTTGGGGTTACTTATGCAAGTGATCGGGAAGATGCAGTTTCGGATTTAGCACAAATGACAAAAGATGGAGAATACAGATCTCCTCTTTGGACATCGTCTTAAAAGGTATGAATTCTATAGATGACAATTTATTAAACCAAATACTTGAGCATTTTTCCCTGAAAGGAAAACCCTATCAATTAATCCCCATAAACGCCGGCTATATAAACGACACTTATTTGGTTTTGGATGCTAACAATCCAAAATATATTCTTCAACGCATCAACGATACAGTCTTTAACAATGTTGATGGCTTAATGGAAAATATTGATCTTGCCTTGGAACAATTAGATGCTCCCGATTATTCGAGAATATCTTTAGTAAAAACAAGAACAAAAGATTCATTTTATAAGGATAATGGGTATTGGCGCCTAATGACCTATATTAATCTTAGTATTGCCTATAACACAACTACAGATCCCAATATCGCTTTTGAGGCAGGAAGGATAGTAGGGAAATTTCATCAACTATTGGGTAAATCTAATCTGGATGCTTATGTGGATACCATTCCCGGGTTTCATAATTTGGACTTGCGATATACCCAATTCAAAAAAGCTTTTCTCAGTGCAAAGCCGGAAAAATTGGCGATGGCAGAAGAAGCTTTAATTTTTGTAGAGAAGATAATTAACGAACTTCAAAATCTAAGAAAAGTGGAATTGCCACTTCGAATCTGTCATAACGATACCAAACTAAATAATATTCTGTTTTCAAAAGAAACCAATAAGGCTTTGTGCCTGATTGATTTGGATACGCTTATGAAAGGCTACTTTTACTATGATTTTGGAGATGCAATCCGAACAATTGTAAACCCTGCCAAAGAGGATGAACAAGACCTTACTAAGATTTCATTTAACCGAAGGCTATTTTCAGCTTTTATTAAAGGATTACAAAACAATGGCCCGTTTTTGACCCATGTTGAACTGGAACATCTTTCCTCAGGTGCTATTTTTATGCCTTTTATTCATGGTTTACGGGCATTGACAGATTATTTGGAAAACAATAAATACTACAAGGTTTCCTATGAGAATCAGAATCTTGATAGAAGCTTAAGTCTTTTTGATTTTACACGAAAAGCATGGAATCAAATAGACTTTATGAAGGGAGTCATTCAAAAGGAATTAATTCCTGTTCAATAAATTAAATACCTTCCATATCAACAAAAAGGTAACCCAAATTGGGTTACCTTTTTAAATTACCTGCGAAATTAAAAATTAGGCTCCG
>JBGTEN010000103.1:0-2234 GCA_041747755.1 Arenibacter sp.
ATTAAACAATTTTGGGGTAAGAGAACTTCTTGATTGCTTTATAGAGATTGCTCCCTCTCCAAGGGCAAAAAAAGCAGAAGAACGTTTGGTAGAAGCAAATGAAAAAAATTTGAGTGGATTTGTTTTTAAAATACACGCCAATATGGACCCTAAACATAGAGATAGATTGGCCTTTGTTAAAGTGGTTTCAGGAACCTTTGAACGCAATAAGCCTTATTTACATGTGCGACAAAATAAAAAACTAAAATTTGCAAGCCCTAACGCCTTTTTTGCGGAGAAAAAGGAGATTGTGGATATCTCGTATCCCGGAGATATTGTTGGTCTTCACGACACAGGAAACTTCAAAATTGGAGATACACTTACTGAAGGAGAAATTCTTAACTACAAGGGCATACCCAATTTTTCTCCTGAGCATTTTAGATATATTAACAACGCAGATCCCATGAAAGCCAAACAACTCAGTAAGGGAATAGATCAGCTTATGGATGAAGGCGTTGCACAGTTGTTTACATTAGAAATTAACAACAGAAAAGTTATTGGTACCGTGGGAGCTCTACAATTTGAAGTTATTCAACACCGATTAGAACATGAATACAGTGCCAAATGTACTTATGAAAATTTTGCTGTTTATAAAGCCTGCTGGATAGCTCCAAAAGATAAGAACAGCGAAGAATTTAAAGAGTTTTTAAGAGTTAAACAAAAATTTTTAGCGAAGGACAAAAGAGGGCAGTTGGTTTTTTTGGCCGATTCCCCATTTTCATTACAAATGACGCAACAAAAATATCCGTCTGTTAAACTGCATTTTACCTCCGAATTTGAATAGTAGTGGTGAAGTAAACGGAAAATAAAAAACCCATGAACGATGTTCATGGGTTTTTTATTTTTACGCTTCTCCCGTAGGTCCAAAGTTTAATGGTATAGGAGGTTGTTCATAATCCTTAATAGAACCGTGAGCTTTTTCAAATCGGCTTACATTATCACCCAACGCCTTCAAAAATTTCTTTGCATGCTGCGGTGTTAACACAATTCTACTCTTTACCTTGGCTTTTGGAGCACCGGGCATCAAACTGATAAAATCAATAACAAACTCAGAAACAGAGTGATTTATTATTGCCAGATTGGAATAAATTCCTTCTGCCGTTTTTTCATCCAGTTCTATATTAATTTGTTTTTGGTTTTGATCCTTATCAGACATATTTATGAACTAAAACTTCAACTCTTCCTTACGTGCCATAATCTCATCATACTCTTCCTTAGAGCCTACTATGATAGTATCATACTCTCGCATTCCGGTACCTGCAGGTATTTTGTGACCTACAATTACATTTTCCTTCAAGCCTTCCAAAGTATCAATTTTACCGGCTACTGCGGCTTCATTTAACACTTTTGTAGTTTCCTGGAAGGATGCCGCAGAGATAAATGATTTCGTCTGTAAAGATGCTCTGGTAATACCTTGAAGCACCGGGGTGGCAGTAGCGGCAACCGCATCTCTAGCGGTAACTAATACCTTATCGGATCTTTTCAAAATAGAATTTTCATCTCGGAGTTCTCTTGAAGTTATAATTTGTCCCGGTTTTAAATTTAAAGATTCACCACCGTCTACAACTACTTTCTTTCCAAATATTTCATCATTTTCTTCTATGAAATCATCTTTATGTACCAACTGATTTTCTAAGAATATAGTGTCTCCAGGGTCCTGTATACTAACCTTACGCATCATTTGTCTAACAACAACTTCAAAGTGCTTATCGTTGATTTTAACACCTTGTAATCTGTATACTTCCTGAACCTCATTTACCAAATACTGTTGTACAGCAGATGGTCCTTTTATCGCCAAGATATCTTCCGGAGTTATAGAACCATCGGACAAAGCCATTCCGGCACGGACGTAATCATTTTCTTGAACCAGAATTTGGTTTGAGAGTTTTACTAAATATCTCTTTACCTCACCCAATTTGGATTCAATAACAATTTCGCGATTACCTCTCTTAATTTTACCAAAAGAAACTACACCATCTATTTCAGAAACAACTGCAGGATTAGAAGGATTACGAGCTTCAAAAAGCTCTGTTACTCTTGGTAGACCACCTGTAATATCTCCTGATTTAGCAGACTTTCTAGGTATTTTAACCAAAATTTTTCCTTCCTTGATTTTTTCACCATTGTCCACCATAATATGTGAACCTACCGGCAGGTTATACGAACGTAAAATTTCATCGCTCTTATCCTTTATC
>JBGTEN010000104.1:0-10482 GCA_041747755.1 Arenibacter sp.
CTGGGTACTATCCGGATTAAACCGAAGTAAGGTGGTATCCATTGCGGTCCAACTTTCGCCATCCTTACTTAACTTGGGATGATACCTATGTTTATGATTATTTGTATAGCTTAATTTCAAATAAATATCTTGTTTATTTTCTGACCAGATTTTAAAAGCGAACCACGGACTTGGATTAATAGGAATATTTTCCGGACTTATGGTGGCAACAAAAACGGAATCCTCTTCTTGATGGAAGTCATTTAGTCTCGCAGCCGGGAATTCATTTGAAACCGAAACACCAGCGAGCAGGTATGTCTTCTTCGTTTGATAGTTTATAGGCTGACTCTTAGTATTAAATGGATTTGGAAAACTATGAGGCTTTGCTGTTAACGATTTAGGAGCTGTGCAAGAAAGAAAAGGAAGAATTAACAGAACAAAGAGTTTTTTCATAAATCAGTAGTTTTTTTTGAAATAGTATTCAGATATTTTCAAATCTAGAAAAATATCTTCAATACTACATTTAGAATATAAAAAATGCAGACACAGAAGTGATTCAAATTCCTTTTATGCTAGATTGGTAGTAAATAACAGCATTTTCCCTCTCTCTTACTTGTAGAAAACTAGTTAAAATAGAAAAATTTAATACCCACAATTATCTATTTCTTAGGAGCACTCCTTAAATTTTTACTTATCATAAAATACGGCTGGATTTCCTTTGAAAAACGCTTTTTTTGATTTTCATGAAGTTATATAGTTGTTCAATTCCCCTATATTTGAAAAGACTAAAAAAAATAAAATGAAAAAAATTTTACAATTAGGTGCGTTGGGGATTCTTCTTCTTATTTCGCCATTAAACGCTCAAGAAAAGGATCATAGTGAGTTTGTTAATCAGGTGATGACTGAAACCTATGAAAACAGTCAATTGGAAGAATTGGCGTTTGAGCTAATAGACAACATCGGTCCCCGTTTGGTGGGTACTCCGGAAATGAAGCAAGCGCATGATTGGGCAGTAGCGAAATTTAAAGGGTGGGACATCGCCGCCTCCAACGAGCCTTTTGGCGTGTGGAAGGGATGGCAACGTGGTGTTTCTCATATTGATTTGGTTTCACCAAGGGTAAAATCCCTGGAAGGCATGCAATTGGCCTGGAGTCCTGCCTCTCCCAAAAAAGGGCTTACTGCGGAAGCTATTTTATTACCCACCGACATAAAAGATTCGTTGAGTTTTGTTGAATGGACAAAAAGCATCAAAGGCAAGCTGATACTTGTTAATCAGCTCCAAGCCACCGGAAGACCGGATTACAACTGGGAAGAATTTGCGACTCCGGAGTCCTTTGAAAAAATGAAAGCAGAACGCGAAGTTGAAACCGAAACATTTGAAACTAATTTAAGAAAGACGGGGTATACCAGTCGAACTCTTGATGAAGCACTGGAAAAAGCGGGAGCGGCCGGAATCGTAAAATCGTATTGGTCAAAAGGCTTTGGAGCAAACAAAATATTTGGTGCTATGACCAAAAAAATCCCAACCATTGATCTTTCTCTGGAAGATTACGGTTTGGTATATCGTTTGGCACAAAATGGTAAAAAACCGCAATTACGAATCGTAGCGGAGTCAACCGATCTGGGCGAAGTACCTACCTTTAATACCATAGCCAGAATAGAAGGCAGCGAAAGGCCGGAAGAATATATAGTGCTTTCTGCCCATTTCGATTCCTGGGATGGGGCGGGTGGTGCCACCGATAACGGTACAGGTACCATTACCATGATGGAAGTCGCACGTATTTTAAAGAAATACTATCCTAATCCCAAACGCACCATTATAATAGGATTATGGGGCAGTGAAGAACAAGGATTAAATGGGTCCCGAGCTTATGTTAAAGATAATCCTGAACTCGTAGCCAATGTGCAAGCCGTTTTTAATCAGGATAATGGTACAGGACGCGTTGTCCGACTTACCGGACAAGGTTTTTTACATGCTTATGAGTATTTGGGCAGATGGTTAGAAGCTGTTCCGGAGGATATTAAAAAACATATAGAAACCACTTTTCCGGGTTCACCGGCGGGAGGTGGTTCTGATTATGCTTCTTTTTTGGCAGCCGGGGCGCCCGCCTTTAGTATGAGTTCCCTGAATTGGTCTTATTTTAATTACACCTGGCATACCAATAGGGATACCTATGATAAAATTGTATTTGATGATGTAAAGAACAATGTGGCACTCATTGCGATTATGGCTTATATGGCCAGCGAAGATTCGGAAAAAACATCCAGAGAAAAAAGCGTGTTACCCTTAAACCCAAGAACAGGAAAGCAAATGGAGTGGCCTGCACAGCGAGATGGAAATCGTCGTGGCGGACTGGATTAATCCTGTATAGCAACAAAAAAGAAACCTCTTGCTTCCGCATGAATATCGGGAAGTAAGAGGTTTTTAAGGTTTAAGGTTTAAGGTTTAAGGTTTAAGGTTTAAGGTTTAAGGTTTAAGGTTTAAGGTTTAAGGTTTAAGGTTTAAGGTTTAAGGTTTAAGGTTTAAGGTTTAAGTATAAAATTAAAAAGTTCAAGGGTCAAGTGCAAGTTCAAGAGTCAAAAACAAGAAACAGGAAACAGGAAAGAAGACTTTAAATCATTTCGAGTTATGGGTTCAGAGTTAAAAAGTTAAAGAGTCAAGAAACAAAACTTTGAACTTGGACATTGAACATCGTACTGCCCATTGTCATTACTTAGGTTGTACTGCATACTGTATACGGAACACGGTATAACGATTACTACCTAAACTCCATTTTACACTTCCTGTAATAAACGTTTTGATTTTCGGTAGGGATAGGTATTGAAAATACTTCGTTTTGCAAACCGATTCTGTTTTGGGGAATTTATAAGCTTTACATATATTGTTTTTGGCACCCCAAAATACTCATAAGTACTACCATCCAAAAAAGTAACTTCCAATAAAAGTCCTTTGTGTTGAAAATCCGCAATACCTGATTCTGTAATAGTCTTAGTGTATTCTTCTAAATTGGCAGCTTTAGTTTCAGGTGCCATACTTACCAAAAAATGATAACCATCAATAATTCTTCTACTTTGTATTTCTGCCTCTTCACGCAGCGGGTCGCCTTCCTGAAATTTATCAGGATGCCATTGTTTTACCAAATCCCTATAGGTGGACTTTAGTGTTTTTAGTTCAATCTCTTTTTCGATAGAAAACAACTTTTTGTATTCAGCAATACGCTTCATAAGGGTAATTTTGCAAATAAGCCGCGAAAGTACATCTTTTTTACGGATTCCAGATGGGTTCCAACGCATTATGAAATTATAATCGTTGTCAGTAATGATCTTATTTCGATTTTAAATTTTTAAATCTATGCGATTCATGCCATTAGAAGCCATCTTTTCATTACTTTAGAAGGAACTAGTTATTTTCTACTTTTTGTAACCGAAAATTAATATGACTCACAATAAATCAAATCGCACTATCATTTTACTGAGTTTAATGCTACTTCCCTTTCTCTATTCTTGCGGAGATAAGAAAGCAGCTTCAAATGAAACTACCCAACCAACTGACATCTTGGAAGATGATGGTTTTATTTCCATTTTTGATGGTAAGTCATTAGAAAATTGGGAGGGCGATCCTAACTATTGGCGTGTTGAGAATGGGAATCTGGTGGGAGAAGTAACCCCCACTACCCTACTTGATAAAAACACTTTTATCATATGGAAAGGCGGTCAACCTGCAGATTTTGAATTGGAATTGGAGTTTAGAATTGCGCAAGCCGGGAATAGTGGTATCAATTACCGAAGTGAACGTTTGGATAGTGTTCCTTTTGCACTACGCGGCTATCAAGCAGATATTGATGGAAAGAATACCTATACCGGGCAAAATTATGAAGAACGAAAGCGAACGACTTTAGCTTATAGAGGAGAAAAAGTTAATGTGAGCTCGCAACCAAACCCGGAAAAGGCCGAATCGTTTAGAGTAAACTTAAAGAACAATGCCTGGCAAAGCAGAGAAATTTTGACATCGTTGGGAAATATAGATTCTTTAAAAACGAAAATTAAACATGAGGATTGGAATCAATGTAGGCTAGTTATTAAAGGTAATAGGTTGCAACATTATATCAATGGAATATTAATGAGTGATGTTATTGATAATGACACCGTTAACAGGAGTTTTGAAGGACATCTTGGCGTTCAGGTGCATGTTGGTCCGCCTATGAAAGTTGAATATCGAAACATGAGGTTGAAGCAACTATAGCATTCCTAAGGGGAACTTTAAGGTCTATTTCTTTTTACGTCTATTCAGGTCTTTGTCGCCTCTGGTTTTTGGTTTTTTATATTTTACTTTAATGGTTCGTTTGTATTTACTCCCCAAATTGGTCTTTTTATTCTTTTCTGATTTCTCATGAAAACTGGGACCAGGAGCGACTTCACCCGAAAGTTTATGCGGATTGTTAGGTTCTGTATTTTTTGGCTGCTCTTCAGGGGTTAATCGTTTTGAAATCGCTATTTCCTCAGACAACTCCAAAATAGGAATTTGAAAGTTCATTAAAGCCTCTATACGCTCCTTAGCGAGCAGTTCTTCTTCTGTAAAAAACAAAAGCGATATCCCTTTCTCCTGTGCCCTTCCTGTTCTGCCAATACGGTGAATGTAGTTTTCAGGATACGCAGGAGTATCAAAATTAATGACATGAGAAATTTTGTCCAAATCCAGCCCTCGTGCCATAACATCTGTGGTTACCAAAATTCTATTTTTACCTTCATCAAATTGTTTAATAGATCGTAATCTGTAGTTCTGCGTTTTGTTGGAATGTATAAGACACAGTTCTTCAGCAAAAAATTCTTCCAAAGCTTCAAACAACCGGTCGGCACTTTTTTTGTTAGAAACAAATACCAATACCTTATGGTACTTTTTATAGTCTTGTAATAAATATACCAGCAGATTTACCTTGGTATAAAAATTAGGTACCACATATGACACTTGTTGAATATTATCTAATGGTGTTCCGCTTAGCGCTACGGAAACCCTTTCAGGGGCAATGAAAAAGTCATTAATAAGTGCGTCTACCTCCTCTGTCATCGTAGCTGAAAACATAATATTCTGACGTCGTTCGGGCAGTAATTCAAAAATATTGGTCAATTGAAAGCGAAAACCCAAATCGAGCATCACATCTACCTCATCAATGACTAGTTTATGTATGGATTTTAATCGTAATGCCCCACTAAGTACCAAATCGTACAAGCGCCCGGGAGTGGCAACGACTATATCCGCACCTTCCGAAATCGCCTCTTTTTGACGGTTCATATTGGTGCCACCGTATACTCCTAAAGCTTGAATCGATATATATTTTCCAATCTTCTCTATTTCTTCAACGAGTTGCACCACTAGCTCCCGTGTAGGCACTAAAATCAATATCCGTGGAAGTCTGTCTTTAGAAAAAGAAAACGTACTAAGTAGAGGTAACAAATAGGCAAAGGTCTTTCCCGTACCGGTTTGGGCAATTCCCACCATGTCTTTTCCGCCTGATATGACCGTAAAAGATTCGTATTGTATGGGCGTAGGCCGCTGAAAACCGAGATCATTTATGGCATTCCGTAAGGGCTGTGAAATTTTAAAATCGTCAAAAGAGGGTTGTATTTGTTCCATTAAAAATTATTAATTCCCGAAGACCTTGGGCTACGGGAGGTTACAAGCTAAATCAGGTTAATACGTACCTTTTTGTTCTTCAATTTAGTATTGTTTAATTGTGATGCCAGCGACGCTGCAATACCAACCGGAACCGCTACAAAGGTACAATCATGTTTTAATTCTATAACACCGAGTTGATCTTGATTTATATTTCCCTGTTTAAAAAACAGTCCGGCAATATCCCCTTTGGATATTTTATCTTTTCTACCTCCCGATATAAACAGAGTTTGCCAATATGGGGATTTTATGGTTTCCTTTTTATCTATGGATTGCACCGGAGGATTCTTTATAAAATCGGGTAATACTTCCTTTTCCCATTTAAGCACATAAGCTGTTCCTTTGGAATTAACTCTGGCTGTTCTTCCATTTCTATGCGTAAATTCGTCTTTTTGAAAAGGTAGCTCATAATGCACAATAAACTTTAATTCAGGTATATCGATACCTCTTGCTGCCAAATCAGTCGCCACCATAATTTGATAACTGCCATTCCTAAATTTAATAAGTGTTCGTTCTCTATCGTTTTGCTCCATATCGCCATGAAAGCAACCATGGACAATGCCGTTTTCATATAGAAAATTACTCACTTCCTGAATACTTTCCTTAAGATTGCAAAATATAATACCGGATTGTCCTCCTTCAAACCGGATTAGATTTAACAGGGTAGGTAACTTATTTTTCTGTGAGGAAACCACGGTTTTTACTGTTAGTTTAGGGGATGTCGCTCCCAAATAATCAATGGTAGCCGGTTGATTTAATCGCACAAAACTTGGAATACTTACTGCTCTTGTTGCCGAAGTAAGAATACGTTTATTGATAGCGGGTAAAGCTCCAATAATGAATTTCATCTCATCTTCAAAGCCCACTTCCAAGGACTTATCAAACTCATCTAAAACTAAGGTTTTTATAAATTTTCTTTCTATGCGACCGTTATCAATATGATCGGAAATGCGGCCGGGGGTGCCAATCAGTATTGCCGGGGAATGCTTTAATTCCATTTTATCTTTGGCCATGGCCCTACCTCCATACACTGCATTTACTTTGTATCCTGAGCCCATTTCCCGAACTACTTGCTCTATCTGTAGCGCCAATTCCCGTGAAGGCACCAATATAAGTGCTTGTATTTCAATTGACGTAGGGTCTAAAAAATCAATTAGGGGTAATAAAAAAGCTAAGGTCTTTCCCGTGCCGGTGGGTGAAAGAATAACCGTATTCGTATTGGATTTGATTGTGGATATGGCCTCCCTCTGCATGGGATTCAAATCATGAATGTTCAACTTCTCCAGAATATCCTTTTGCTCCTTTATTTCGTTTGCCATTATATGGGATTTAACGGAGTAAAATTGCTCCGTTTTATATTAATCATTTCTGATTAGAAAAGTACAATCGTACTATTAAATGAGGTCGACTGATTATATTCTTTGCAAAGATAGGCACTCTTTTCTTCGAATATGCATAAGTCTAAGTTTAACAACTTCATTGATGAAGAAGTCACGTAACGATTTGGCTTACTTTAAATAACTAAAATTAAGGTTGTTCTTCACTTAGAGAAGTGATTGGAGTGATGTTGACCTTCCGAAATTCTACTTCGGCCCCTTCGGCTTGAAGTGCAATATTACCTCTACTTGCAGTGGCATTATAACCGTAATTTACCATATCGCCATTGAGCCATACCTTTATTTCATTTTTAAGGCATTCAATAGTCATACTGTTCCATTCACCCAAAGGCTTTTCAGAATCGTCTGTCAAATTCCGGATTCTTCGTTCTTTTCCTTCCGTAATACCCCAATTCTCTTTAGGCCCGCGACGCTCGACCATATTGTCTGCGGTGATATCTTCTACAATGCACCAAAAATCTCCCGCATTACCATGCATCATCTGCACTTCGATGGATTTAGGAAACATCTTGTACAATGCCCTTGGCGTTGAGGCAAAAACCAGTACGCCACAATTACCGGGTTCTCCTGCAAATCGGTATTCAATTTCCAATCTGAAGTTGTCATATTCAGCATCAGTTATGATATGACCTTGTGGTGTGCCTAAACTCACCAACATGCCATTTCGCACAATAAAAGGGTTTATTGCTTCCGGAATGGTATCCATTTCAGGAACATCAATATGCCATCCCTTAAGATCTACACCATTAAAAAGCGATGTTGTTTGTTGCGCCTTACAGCTCGATAACGCAATTAAAAGCAATAAAGCAACACTAAATTGATACTTCATATCAAAATTATTTTACTGAAAAGATTTTATAACCAAATTACACTACTGAAATGGTAAATCGTATACTAACCTCCACTATTTTTATTACTTCTAAATCGTGAAAATAGTATCAACTTTTTCTTTGTATTAATAAAGTAAACCCCGGTAAGCATCAATGAAGCTGCAACGATAGACTGAGCGGAGATTTGTTCCTTAAGAAAATACCACCCAAGCAACAGGGCCACAATAGGGTTTACATAGGTGGAGGTAGCAACCTTTTCAGGAGATACCGTTTTTAAGAGGTAATTGAAAGACGTAAAAGCAACGATACTTCCAAACAAAATCAATAAAATCATGGAAACTTGCACAGCCGTGCTCCATTCATTAGGCAACGACCATTTTTCCCTAAAAACCAAACTGAAAACCAAGAGCATAACCCCACCTGTTACCATTTGATATCCTGTATTTACAAAGTAATTGGATGGTAAGTCTGCTTTACCAACAAAAAGACTACCATATGCCCAACTGAGCATGCAGAAAAATATCATCACCATTCCAATTATAGAACCTTCTTGAGTAACTACTTCTTTCTGACTCACTAAAAGATATATTCCAATAATACCTAAGATTACTCCAACAAAAGACATAGGTTTTATTTTTTTGCCCTGAAAAATGCGCATTAACAATAAAATGACCAAGGGCTGTGCCGAAATTTCCAGAGCTGCAAAACCACTATCAACATACTTAAGGGCCCATACCACTACCCCATTCCCAAAGGTTAAAAACAGAAATCCGGCAATAATGGTATTCTTAAATTGCTTTGGAGTTATGGCTAATGGTATTCCCATAATCTTTGCAATGATAAATATAAGTACCCCCGCAGTGATAAATCGAATAGCAGCCAGCATAAAAGGAGCGAGTTCTGAAACTGCAATCTTATTAAGTAAATAGGTGGATCCCCAAATTACATAAATAGCGAAAAAAGCAAGAATGATTAGCGTAGTATTTGGTTGTTTGGGCATTAAAAAAATGGATTCTAATAAGAAACAATATTAGGAAAATCCATTCTCTTAAAACCAATTTTGCGAGCTAAAAATATGGAAGTGTTTAATTTTTACGACATTAATTTTTTAAAATGAATCATTATGAAGAATTAGCAACGGAATCTGTGTTTGTCGAGTAATGCTTTTAGTTTGAGACGTGCCGAAAAACCGTGTTATAAAATTATGCTTTTTAGCAATTAAGCAAAGCATGTTAATGGTTCTACTCTCCACAAAAAGTCGGGCGCCAATGGTCACAGACACATCGGTAAGCATAAAAAATTTAGGATTTCTATCTACAAGAAGTTGCATTAATTGATTTTGTTTTGCTTGCCTTTGGATGTCTAAGCTATCACCATTTTCATTAACATAGAAAACTGAAATTTCCGCCTTAGTAGCATTACAAAGTTCAAGAAACGGCTTCAATCCTTTTTCTGAGTAATTTATTTCATAATCCGTCGAAAATGCTATTTCACCAACGCCGTTATAGACGGCATTTTCAGGAATAATTAATAAAGGACAAATTACTTTTGCTATTAAACTAGCGGCACTACTCCCCATGGTCACCTCCCGTAGACCAGTCTCTCCCTTTGCGCCTACAACCACATAATTTGGTGTATGCTCCGCTATTAAACCCAAAACCACATCCAGCAAAGTTCCATGTATTGATAAAGTTTCAAAGGTATGCAAGGTATTATTCGCCTCTTGTGCTAACCTAAGTAAAGTAGCCTCAAGTCCGTCTTCAGACTGTTTCTTCAAGGAATCATAAACCGCCTCATTCATACGAGCAGATAATATTCCCGCAGTTGAATGGGGCACACTACTATCAAAGGAATTAAGTATGGTAAATGTGCACTTTTGGTCTTTAAAAATTTGCGATGTATAGATAATCGCATTCCAAGCGTTATTGGAAAAATCGGTAAGTAACAAAATATGTTTCATCTGTTAATATTTATTGTTTTTTTAAGATCATGCTTCGACTGCGCTCAGCACAGGAATGGAATTCCCCAATCAACATTTTTTATTGGTTTCCAAAATTGTTATGGCTTATTTCGTAGCCACTTTTTTAAATTATAGGGAACAATGTAGGTAAAACCGATTCCTTAGACTATGATAATTATCAGGTACTAATTTCTTTTGGAATAAGAGATTGCACCTAATTGTAATAGGAAATACAGATTTAAGCAGGTTTCCCTTTTTAAATTATAGGATAGGGATTACCGGGATTTAAAACAAGTTCAAATTTTAATGCATTACTTAAGTAGAGAGTATTGTAGTGGTACTATTCAGGCTTTGGAAAGTCGAGGAGAGAAGAACACCTTTTGTTTTAGTTTGCTTACGAAACCAATGTTATTGCCACCCTATTTGCTAAAAGGTTTATCACTTATTTTTTTTGTTCTAGTTAAAGGCCAAGGTCATCCATTTTTGTTTTTTCATATCTACCATCTTCGGCTGGATACAGCAATGTCTGGTCATATTTTCCGGATTGTTTGGCCATGGAATAGATTAAACCCTCTCCCGCAAAGTTGGGGTCCGGTATTCCATCGAATATTTTGTCCTCAAATGCCTTGTCAGCGTTAATCAGTT
>JBGTEN010000105.1:0-3427 GCA_041747755.1 Arenibacter sp.
ATAAAAAAGAAAAAAAGCAAAGCGGAGTAATGGCGGTAACAGTAAACATCCTGCAACAAAGGCTATAATCAATGGCTTGTCAAAGCTCACTCGGAAAATCCTCACGGATTTTCCTCTGGATCGGGTTTTGTTTGCTAAATAAGTTGTTTAATCCACGCCACAGGTTATAGCCGCCAGCGTTGCCACCAATGCAAAAAAATAAGAACCTATGAGATTTAGAAGAAAAGCCAAACTATTCCCGGGAGTATACCTGAACTTTAGTAAAACCGGTATCAGCACGACACTAGGAGTGCCGGGAGCAAGTGTTAATCTCGGAAAACAAGGCGCATATCTGAATACAGGAATTCCAGGGACAGGACTGTACGACAGACAAAAAATTGGCGGTGGAAAAAAGGGAAAGCAAACAAATCCACAAGCGGACATTGAAATCCCAAGCGAAATTGTGCCTAATACAGAAATTGGTACAATCAAAACTGAACAAGCTGAAATAACCACGACACAAGGACTACAAGAACTTAAAAAAACGCTTCTAGATTGCTATCAAGAAAGAATTGACTTGAAAAAGGAAATTCAAAAGGCTAAATCTAAATTGACAGTTGCAACTGTTTTGATGGTCTTTTCTTACCTAGTGATTTTCGGATTTTTTATAAAATGGTTTAAAGAAAATAGAAAGGATAAAAAGGAGTATTTGACTGATTTAAGCACTCAACTTGAAAATTGTTTCGTGAATATAGATATGGATGTTGACGACCAAATTGAGAAGAAATATCAGAACTTATTAACTAGCTATAAAACTCTGTTGACTTGCGAAAAAATTTGGGACATAACTTCAACTGTAGCAGTTGACCAGAAAACTTCACGTTCTGCCGCTTCATCTTCCGTAACACGTAGATTGGTCAAGTTT
This sequence comes from Arenibacter sp., assembly GCA_041747755.1. Classification (GTDB taxonomy): domain Bacteria; phylum Bacteroidota; class Bacteroidia; order Flavobacteriales; family Flavobacteriaceae; genus Aurantibrevibacter. The sequence goes on from JBGTEN010000105.1 coordinate 905, forward strand.
GGCTTTGGTAATATTGACATAATTAAATCCAAACATGATGCTTTGCATTTTGAAAATGCCAATGGTGGAGACTTATACATATATCCTGCTTTCTTGGCAATTGTTGATGCACAGAAAAAATTTGGACTAGTAGACATTAGAGAATTAGACTTCAATTTTCATGGACAAAGATTTATTGAAGAAGAAAAAGTTCCAAAAGATGCGGTTGTAATAGACCATACTTGGGCTAAAGTCAATAAGAATGGAGCCCCTGACAAAAGATTTAAGGACAACTATCAAATTCCAATTTGTAAGTACGGAGAAATCGAATTGACAAGCTCAACAGGATTAAATGAAGCTTATTCATTAAGTAGCTTCGAAAAGTCGGAAAGCTTTGCACAATTAATGATTGAATACCAAAATACTATAAAATAAAAAGCACATGGTGGCAACAATGGCTATACGTAATGCGGGCTTAAGTGCTGATATGAAAGTAATTACATTAAACAAACTTTACGGTAAACGGACAGTGAAATGCCTTGAAATCCCGCACTACGCATAGCCGAGCCGTTAGGCGTCATTGCAGAGCATTTACATCAAGAGACGATTTTAAATAACTTTCAGTAAGTAGTAAAACGAAAATTTAACAATCACATAATAGCATATGACTAATTCTATACTAAAAATTATTATTTTAAAAGCATTTTTTTTGCTTTGTTTAGGCCATCTTAATGCTCAGGAAATTGAAACTAAGAAGGGTGTCATAAAAGGTGTAGTTGAAAATGAGATAGAGGTATTTAAAGGGATTCCGTTTGCAGCCGCTCCTGTGGGTGAATTGAGATGGCGAGCCCCAAAGCCTTCTAAGTCTTGGAACGGCATACGTATGGCTGATAAATTTTCTCCTATTTGTATGCAAATCGGAATGTATCCGAAAGATTCCCCTGTGGAGGAGATGAGCGAAGATTGTTTATACCTCAATATATGGAAGCCACAAAAAACAAACAGTAATAAACTCCCAGTTATGGTATGGTTTTATGGAGGCGGACTTGTAAATGGTTCAGCCTCCACACCCATTTATTCTGGTGAGAATTTGGCGAAACAGGACGTTATTGTTGTTACTGCAAACTACCGTCTTGGTGCTTTAGGCTTCTTGGCACATCCTGAACTTTCAAAAGAAGCAGCTTATAATAGCTCAGGTAATTATGGTTTATTAGATATGATAGCAACCCTTCAATGGATTCAAGAAAACATAGAATCTTTTGGTGGAGACGCGAACAACATTACCGTCTTTGGTCAGTCATCGGGAGCAATTTCTATAAGCGCATTAATTGCTTCACCATTAACCAAAGGTCTTTTCCATAAAGCCATTGGGCAAAGTGGCGGACTTTTTGAACCAATAGAATTAGATAAGGGCTTTTCTTTGGAAGTACTCGAAAAAGCCGGTGAACGATTTGTTTCAAGGGCAGGTGCAAGTTCTTTAAAGGAACTACGAAATATTCCCGCTGCAGAACTCATTAAGGTTCCTGTGCATACGTCCATTAATATTGATGGATATGTACTAACCCAACCACCTTATAATGCTTTTAAGAATAAGGAAAATAATAAGATATCTGTTCTATTAGGTAATACAGTAGATGAAGGGCAAGAATTTATTTCTGATTTAAACATTACGAAAGAAACGTATCAGCAAGAACTAAAAAAACATTTCCCCGGGTGGTTGGTGTGGCTAACAGCACCTGATCCAGGCAAAACAGACGATGAAGCAATAAAAGCCGCAATCTCATTTGAAAGCGACATTCGATTTAAATGGAACACTTGGACTTGGGCAAAGCTTGCGTCAGAAGAAAACGGAAATGACGTATTCGTTTATCAATTTGCTAAAACCCCACCCTTTCCGAGTAATTCTGACCGAGCCGGTTGGGGAGCTGCACACGGTAGCGATCTTTACTATGTTTTCGGTAGTCTTGATAAACATAAATGGGGTTGGAATGAAGATGATTACCGCTTATCTGATGCAATGGTAAAATATTGGACCAACTTCGCAAAGTATGGTGACCCAAATGGCGAAGGATTACCTCAATGGCTCAAATTTTCTATCAAAAACCCAATGGCATTGTATTTGGACAGCGAAATAGTATCTTCTCCATTAATTGCAAAAGGCACATTATCGAAAATAGATCGTGTTTACTGGATTGCTCGTTTTATAATGAAGTATAAGATTATTCTAATACTTCTTGCGTTATTAAGTTTTTCTTATTTAACTTTTTTATTGGTAAAACGTATCCGTAATCGCAAAAAAAACCTTTAAATAATAAGTACAGCCTATTTTTGCAATAAAATAGAAAATAATAGACTACTAGTATAATATACGTGTTGAAAATAAGAACAACGAACGCCTAACAGCGTATATAACTCATAGCTAGTAAGTTGCTTAATCGAAGTCAAAGTATATTTGCGAGTCCGCCAAATTTTTTAATTTGGCTTATTGAAAAGAAAGGTAATAAGAAAATTAAAAAATTCGGCTCGTGCTTAACCGAAAATAAT
>JBGTEN010000106.1:0-5403 GCA_041747755.1 Arenibacter sp.
CATCATCGGAATTAATTTCCGGAAGGTGTCGGACTTGTGGAATCTAAAAATAAAGGTGATCCAATCTTTGGGATTGTATTGTACCATAAAGCAGCTTTGTATTGCGGTGCTAAATTAGAAAATGTTTTTGATGGAAATTACTTCATCAAAAAAGGATGTTTTTTTATTTCTTACATCTTGAAAGCAAATAAAATACTTCTTATCAGGGTGCTTATAATCCTAATCTTGCACCACCAAACAATCTATATTTGCATGAAGCCAGAGAAAAGTAACAGGAAATTGCGGGGTTATTTTTTTCGATAGCAACATGGAAGCTGCTTTTTCTTTTCCTTTCCCATAAATCAACAGCACAATTCGCTTAGCAGATAGAATATCTTTCATCCCCAGAGTCATGCCATATTCCGGTTTTTGCTCCATTCCTTCCACCATACCGTGCTTTTTGGACTCCTCAGAGAGCTGAGCTACATGACAATAGGGCTGTAAAAATCCCGCAGGTTCATTAAAGCCAATATGCCCATTCTTACCTAAACCCAGAATGCATAAATCAATGGATGCTTCATGATGAATAATTTGCCGAACTCTTTCACATTCTTTTTCTGCATCTTCGGGATTGGGCTTAAAACCGGCATACCGATCACGGGAGATTTTGAGCGGCCCTAGTAAGTATTTCTGTAAATAATAGTCACAAGAGCCGGGATGATCTGCGGAAAGTCCACCCCATTCGTCCAGTTTTAGCACACGAAGCGCATTAAAAATTTCCGGCTCTTGCAGATAAGTCTGTGCCAGCGATTGGTACATACCCGTAGGGGAATTTCCAGTAGGAGCGCAGAGGAGCAGGGTTTTTTTCTTTACTAGTTCTGCCAGAACTATGTTCGCAGCCATGGCACTCATTTGTTCGTAATTCTTACAGCTTTGTATCTTCATAGCGCCCAGGATGTTTCTCCACGATACGGGATACAGCCTTCAAACCTTCCCGGAATGGGATTATAACGAAGCGCCTTTGTAGCTCCCGGTTCTGAAGTAAAATATCCCAAAATAGTTAACTCCTTCATCATGCTGAAGAAATGCGGGGTATCGGAAAGTTTACTTTTTGTTGCATCTACAACAAACGTAGAAAGCAATTCCAATCTTTGCTCGGCTGAAAGATCCAGAAAAATTTTGTCATAAGCGGAGCTAGCCGCTTTATCAATGATATCCAATCCTTTAATGAAAATGGCTGATTCCTCTGCGCTATAGCAATCATTGACTATGGATTTCATGAACGCGCCAACCTGAGCAGCTTTTGCGCCGGGTGATTGTTCAGAGTTAGGAAGAATGGTTTCGCTTATTTCATCCAATAACGGTACATCATCCTCTTTAAGTAGTTTTGCTCTTTCCTTTGGTACAGTGCAGCCCGCTAAAAATACCTGAGCGCCAATGATACTTCCTCCTAGGACCGTTGCTGTTAGTTTTAAAGCTTTTCTTCTTTCCATACTCCTATACTTAATTTATACCCCTTGAAGCTTACCTTTTCCATAATTTATAGGGCTTATCGACATCCGTTTTGAATGGTAGCAATACCTTTTTTCCGGTCCCCGCCGATGCATAGGCTGCAAAAATTACTTCTAAAACCGCCCTGCCATCTTCTCCTGTCACGATGGGTTGTTTGTCATTTTTAACACAGTCCACAAAATGTTCAAACTCCTGAGGGAAACCGTAGTTCCAACTTTCTTCATACATTGTATAGCTCCACCCAATCGTATTTCCTGCTTTTTCTACCGCATAATCAACTCCTTTTTTACTGTAGGTTTGAATGGAATTGCCCTGAAGTACATCGGCATAAGCTACACCTTCCGAACCGTGTATTTCTGCTTTATCGTCCATCCCTCCCAATTTAGTCCAACTTTCTTCCATCACCCCTACTACGCCATCTTCAAATTCTAGGATTACAATGGCGTTATCGTCTCCCTTGGTTTTATCCGTATGCACGCTCGTCATCATATGAGCATAAACCGATGTGATGGCCTTCCCCGGATGCAACCAACGAAAGAACTGAATAGCATGGCACCCCATGTCCATAGTAACGCCACCTCCGGACCGTTCTACATCCCAGAAGTGATCTGCATGCGGTCCATCATGTTTTTCTGACTGCTTAAAAAGAACAGGTTTGCCTAATGCTCCCTGATCAAGTAATGCTTTCATACGCACATATTTGGGTGTAAAACACAACTCCTCGGCATACATGAGTTTAACCTTGGCTTCCTTACACGCCGCAATCATTAGATCTGCTTCTTGCAAATTCATGCAAAATGGTTTTTCGACTACTACATGTTTCCCCGCTTTGGCGATTTTCAAAGTGATTTCACAATGCAGGTAGTTGGGAGCTCCAATAACCACCATATCTATCTCCTTCATAGCTAACATTTGATCCAGATCAGTAAAGTGATTGGGAATTTGAAACTTTTCTGCAAAACTTCTGGCATGCCCCTCAGAAGGCGACATTACTGCCAGAACTTCTGCATCCCGAACCCTGCTTAAAGCATCAGCATGGATGCTTGATATAAACTGCGAACCAATTAGTCCTACCCCAACTTTCTTATCCATAGTTAACTATTTAATTGGTTATAAAACACCTTTTTTAAATTGCGCTACAGCATAGGTTGCTGCTCTGGCGGTAAGTGCCATGTACAGAATAGAAGGGCTTTGATTCCCTGTACTGGTCATGCAGGCGCCATCGGTAACAAAAACATTCTTACAGCCATGGAGTTGATTAAATTCATTCAAAAGTGACGTTTTGGGGTCCTTACCCATTCTCACACCGCCCATTTCATGAATATCTAAGCCGGGGGCTTGTTTGTTATCATAGGAATACAAATCTGTACAGCCAGCTTTTAAAAGCATTTTACGGCTTTCTTGCAGAAAATCCATGACCATTTTTTCGTCATTGTCATCATACCCAACATCGGTCACCAGTAATGGGATGCCCCAATCATCCATTTTATCAGGACTTAGATAAACTCTGTTCGAGGCTTTAGGAATGGTTTCCCCTTGCATGTACATGTAAATGCGCCAATCGCCCGGCTTGCTCAGTTGGTGTTTAAAGTCAGCTCCTATTTGTGCTTCACTATCGGGCACTTCTGCCGTTCTATGACGATACCCTCCTGTGAAAATCGTATATCCCCCAACAAAATCGGTATCCTGCTCTTTTAAGTTACGATAGTTCGCTATGATACATTCCGTAGGATTCTTTCCATAGAAATATTTATCCTCAAAACCATCAATTTTGCCCCCGGCACCCGCTCTGTAGTTATGAAAGCCAATATATCTTCCCAAAAGGTCATTGTCGTTCCCCAAGCCATTAGGAAAACGCGCTGACTTTGAATTAAGTAATATTAAATTAGAGTTCAGTGCTGATGCATTTACAAAGATTATTCTGGCATTATAAATAATCTCCTCTTTGGTGTTTGTATCAATTACTTTTACCCCGCTGGCCTTGCCGGAGGCTTCGTCATAGCGTATGGAATGTACAACTGAAAATGGTCTCATTGTGAGATTACCCGTTCTTTCAGCCCACGGCAACGTAGCGGTATTAGAACTAAAATAGCCCCCAAAAGGGCAACCCCGCATACATAAATTTCGGCATTGGCACTTACCCCGGCCTTGGTCCAAATGGATGGGCTTGGGTTCGCTAAGTTGTGCCCATCGCCCCTGAACTAAATGTCTTCCGGGAAAATGTTGCTTCAGTGTAAGCTGCATATGTTCTTCCACACAATTAAGCTCAAAGGGAGGTAAAAATTCACCATCTGGCATCGCTTCGATGCCGTCCTTATTTCCACATACACCAATAAATTCTTCTACATGAGAATACCAAGAGGCAATGTCATTATAATCAATTGGCCATTCGATTCCATAAGCATGTTTTTTAGGGCCTTTGAACTCATAATCACTCCAGCGCTGACAGGCCCGTCCCCAAATCAAAGATTTACCACCCACTTGATAGCCCCGAATCCAATCAAACGGACGTTTTTGAACATAGGGATGATCTGCATCTTTGATAAAGAAATGAGCCGTATCTTCTCCAAACCCTGCCGCCTTAGTAATTAGTGGATTTTCTTGATAAAAATCTCTGGGCATGCGGCCTCTATATTCAAAATCCCATGGATTCTTGGCCATGGTAGGGTAATTTTTTATATGTTTTACATCTCTACCTCGCTCTAAAACCAAGGTTTTTAAGCCTTGTTCACAAAGCTCTTTGGCGGCCCAACCTCCTGAGATTCCAGATCCAATAACAATAGCATCAAATTGGTTTTCCATACGTACCCAAAATGTAATACTTTTATTTTAAAGGGACCCAAACCTTAGCCTTTATTTTTTGTTTCTACTGCCGTTCATAGCGTTTTAGTAGTTTCTTAAAAGGAAATAAATACCGAATTTATTTTGATTTTCGCGTTCTTTCTGAGCCGAAAACCGCTGTTGCAGCCCTACATTTCAAAAGAGATTTTATGTAACTTAGTGCAGCTAACCTTTGCCAATGCCCATCAGTCCCAAAATCAGGATTCAGTTGTATCAGGTATTACTTATTACCTTGTTCTGGGTACTGTGCGGGGCATTCCTGGCCTTATACAAATGCGTGACTTACGACCCTACTACAGACAAATTTGTTTTTCTGGTACCCCAAGGCCTATCACTTCCACATTTTGTGCTCATCAACTTGCTTGGTCCGGCTGTAGGCGGGCTCTTGGGCGGTAGCCTTCTTACGTTCTACCTCAATGAACACCTTAGAAATGCACGTTATGGGGTCTTCCTGGTAGTGAACACGGTCTTCTTTTTTGTGTTTATACTCACCCTAAATAGTCTGGTATCCTATTTTTTCTATTATCGGGAGCAAATAACATCGAGTAGGGAACCCTTTGCGGCGGCGGTAGGTTTGCTGCTGTTGGACCCGTATGCCCTTCGCAATATTATCACCTGGATGCTTATTGTTGTCCTCACGCTGCTTGGGCTTAAGGTGTATGAAAAATATGGCCCCGGTACCTTTCTTTCCCTGTTGCTGGGGCGCTACCACATTGCCAATGAAGTGGCGCGGGTAGTTCTCTTTGTAGATATCAGCGATTCTACCGGCATCGCAGAAAAGTTGGGCCATATCCGCTTCTTCGATTTTGTACGTGATTTCTTTAAGGATATCACGGATCCCATCCTAAACTCCAAGGGCGTTATTTACCAATATGTGGGCGATGAAGTCACTGTCACCTGGTCGCCTAAACGGGCGTTCGGCAATAGCGCCGATGCCCTTGAGTGTTATTTTAGGATGCGGGAGAAAATGGCCAGAAGGGAAACGTATTATCTACAACGGTATGGAATGGCTCCGAGCTTTAAAGCTGCCCTTCATACCGGGAAGGTGGTGGCAGGTGAAATGGGCGTGGT
>JBGTEN010000107.1:0-2737 GCA_041747755.1 Arenibacter sp.
TTCATATTCCTTAGGGTCTTTTCTTCTATGATTTTTCCGTCCAGATTAAAAGCATAAATAGCTCCATTGGTTTCTTTGTCTGTACCGAAAACGATACTCTGCTCCGGGTTTTCTTTGTTTATCCAGATAGCAGGGTCGTCCGTATCGTTTAGGGTGCTTTCGGTAATAATATCCGGTAATATCGCAGGGAGTTTATCTTGTTTACAAGAAAACAGTAAACCTGAGAAACATACTACTGTAAAAAATTTGTTCATTTGTTTTTATTTTAAGCTACATTGGTTGGAAATAAATATAAAGGGTCTTTGTACTTATATTCAACTATCTTTTTTTGAATAAGTCGTATTTAAGCCCAAATGTTAGTCTTCTATTGTAATATTCCATCTGTTGTGTTCTTGAGCGAACCCCTTGAAAGTAACGCAAAGGTTGATTGGTAATATTGTTTAAGTCAGCATAGATTGTAAAATTATTAGAAATTGCATAGGTTGCATTAAAGTCCAGAAAAAACTGCTGATCGTAATAACGATCTTCAAAAGCTCGTCCACCAATTTCATCTACGTAAGCATCCGAGAAGTTAGCTGATAATCGTGAGCTAAACCGTTTGGCAGCATAACCCAACGACCCGTTGAACATATTTGGTGCTGTATTCGGTAATCCTAAATCTTCGCGCTCGTCACCATCCTCATTTCGAATACCATTAGCACTAGATGTCAAATAGGTATAGTTGGCGTAAATACTAAAATTTCTTGCAAAACCGGGAAGAAAATCTAATTGTCGCTGAAAGGAGAATTCCGCACCAAATATCGATGCACTATCTCCGTTCAACGGTTGTGTAAGTTCAAAACCTGTGGTGCCGGGACCAAAAGTATCATCACTAGTTAGACTAATAAAAGTGTACACAAAATCTTTAATGTTTTTGTAAAATAGTCCACCTGATATGATACCCACATTATCATAATAATGTTCAGCCATAAGGTCAAAGTTCATAGACGTGGTTGGATTGAGTTCGGGATTCCCTTGAAAAATTTCTCCATCGCTCAATACCACATCAATCGTAGGCGTCAAATCGATATAATTGGGTCTTGCCAAAGTATTGGTCCAAGCTAAACGGATTATTGTACGATCTGTTACGTCATACTTAAAATGTACTCCTGGCAAAATATTAGTGTAGGAGCTCTCTTCCGTAACTTTGCCTAATACATTTTCTTCTTCCTCAATTTGATTTCCTGTTGCTGTAATCTTGGTGTTTTCTAGTCGCAACCCAAACAATACCCCTAATTTGTCGGTTAATTTCTGATTGGCCATAACATATCCTGCCCAAACATCTTCTTTTGCTTCAAAGTTATCTCTTAAGAATTCATCTGGAACCGATTCTCCTCCTGTTGTTAAATCTAAACTTCCCAGCCAGACTTCATCTCCAAAAGTGCCAACTCTGTATTGACTACCCGCCAGAAAATTAGAATCTGTGTAGTTTTTAGTGGGGATAGCTCCTAGATTCGGGAAAGTATCTTCCAAATCGAACTCAAAAAAATTGTTATCGCGGACTTTGTTTTTAAAACGACCTCGTGCTCCAAACTTTAGTATCCCATCTCCCTTGCCAAAAAAATCCGCTGGAAGTTCAAAATCTGCAAAGAAGTTGATATCCTCTTCCTCCGTATATTGGTTTTCTTCCGTGAGGAAATCAAATTCAAAATTCGCTAGGTTATTTTCGTCAGCAGGATTGGCTGCAGAAAAGGAAGGAAATCTTGAATTGCTATTATCATTGTCAATAATATATTCAGAAACAAAATTTGCATAGCGCTCGTTCAGTCGTTCTTCAGAAGCTTTGGCATAGGAACCCATCCAATTCATTTTTAGAGATCCGAAAAGGTGGTCACCTCCAAGGGTGTAATTTTGCATACGTTGGTCCTCTAATCGTCTATTGTCGGTTCTCCCTCCATCAATACCACCCTTTGTTTCTCTGGAAACCTCAACAGGAAAGCGAGTTGGTACGCCATTCGTTATAGTAAAATCTCCTTCTTCAATATCCTCAGCATCAAGAATTTCCTGAGCCAGTACAAATCGGTTTTCCCGATCATCTCTCCAGTTGTACATGCTCTTAAAATAGAGCTTGTTGTTATTGTTGATCTGATAATCCATATTGGCAGAAAAGCTTCTCCTAATTCTTTGCACTAAATATTTACGAATCTCCGAAACGTTTGTATAAGGATCAACGTCAATTTCTTCTTCTTCTTCTCCATTAAAGAAAGCAAATTCATCGGTCCATTCGGCCTCCACATTATCAGATCCAAAATCATTATCATTAATTACCCCGGAAACCATCCATCCAAACTTACCGTCCTTGGTACGGTCTCCCAATAATACTGACCCATTTAGGATTCGCTTATTTGTAATAAAGTTAATACCTGAGCCTAAGTTGGTTGAAAGTCGAAATCCTTGGGGTGCGGTACGGGTTATTAAGTTAACGGCACCACCTAGAGCATCTGCATCCTTATCCGGTGTAACAGCTTTGCTTACTTCTATGGACTGAATCATATCCGACGGAATTAAGTCCATTTGAATATTACGGTTATCGCCTTCTGCAGAAGGTATTCTACTGCCATTTAAAGTAACTGAGTTTAATTGAGGAGATAAACCACGAACGATTATATTTCTTGCCTCACCTTGGTCTACTTGCATGGTAATACCGGGAATACGCTTTACCGCATCTCCAATGTTGGCGTCAGGAAATTTCCCTATT
>JBGTEN010000108.1:0-4639 GCA_041747755.1 Arenibacter sp.
TTTCTGTCCCAGATGGTAATTTCAGTCCCCTTGTCATTCCAAAAAATAAAATGCCGCAGCCATAACCGATACCATAAACTATTTTTTCAACAGCTGTTAATCCGACAGCATTTGAATGGGATTCTTCTAATTTGGAAAGAACCGGAACAGAATCCAAAAACAAGATTCTTAATTTCCCCCACTCCCAAAAGCAAAGCCAAAGGCATCCCAATACCATCATAAAAGCCAAATAAGCTGTATTTCCAAACCCTACCCCAATCGTTATGAACAAAATGTTTATCATGATTCCTGTGAAAATGATACTCCCAATTGTCAGCGTTCTGCTGTACATGACCAGAACGCCTGCCAAAACCTGCATTCCTCTAAGAAACTGCCAATACACCCCAGTGGAAAGCAGCATGTCAAAAAACAATCCGACAGTGCTTGTATTCCCCAAATTTGAAAAAGGCAAACCAAAAAGCTTTACCAGCCCTGTAGGAACAAATGCCATGGACAGGAGAAAGCGGAGACCAAGTGTACCTCTATATAACCAATTGTTTTGCCTGGCCTTTTGGGAGAAGTTAAGAATTCCGATATCGAGTTGGGATGGATTATTCATAAAGAGTTTTGTAAAATTGATCTATAAAGTTAAATGATGAGAAAACGGATGAAATGTTACAAAATCAGTATTTATTTTTTAACAAAATAGAAATGAAAGTATGGAATAGGACTATAAAATCCCATTTCTCAAATTTGATCTGACAGAATAGATGTTTGTAATATAATCAAGGTTTTTCGACATTATTATTTGTTGAAATCGCCCTTACATAGGAATCTGGAAGCGCATAAACCTGCCAAAGTCCAAAGAGTAAAACGATAGTGGCTATTAGAAATATTATCAAATTTCCAATAAATCCAATCCCAAAGGGCTGGGTTAACAACAAAATAATGCTTCCCAAGACCCAAATCATGTCCTGTACGATGATCCAAATCACGGCCCAGCAACGTTGTTTGAATGCCTCATAAAATACAGTGGCAGAAAAAACCACCAATCCCAGTCCGATGATTAAAAATGGGGTGCTTACGGATAGTTCGAATTGATCTGCCCAAAAAGCTGGGAATGAAATCAACAATATGCCACACACGATTGAGAAGATGGCATTTCCCAATAATGCATTTTTTAGATTTTTCATTTTTCGAGTGTTTTTTGATCTCCTAATCTTGGTAGTTCAGCAAAAGGATAAAGGACCTCATGATCAAAATCATCGAGCCCTATTTGTTCTACCCTAAAACTGTGAACCTTCTTTTTATGCGTATGGTCAAAGGGGTAGACATCCATCCGGAAAGGAAACACCACCTCGCCCACTTTCCTGAAATCACTGAAAACAGCCGTGCCGTAAAAGTATTTAGGCGTCCACATGTAATTGTCCCGAATGGTATAAGTCGTCCTTTCCACTAGCTGTGTCTCCGGGTGGATATACAGAATGTATTGGTCATGTTGATTGGGTTCCGGGCCGTCCCAGGTGGCAAACACTCTTTGATAAGGGATACCATTGAGAATTTCTTCACCCATATAACTGATGATCGGAGCTTTTGAGAGACGGTAAGGCAATTCCATAAAATAGTGCATGGTCGGGAGCATAAAACGGATTTTCTTATGCTTTACTTTTTCTATTTCTTTTCCTGTCTCCCTGTGATATACCTGCCAGGATTGTATGCCATAAATCTCCTCTTCCAAATCCCCCTCAAGCCACTTCACTCGGCTGTCAAAAGTGTCAAATGCCATTTGGTATTCCAGCAAGGCCCCATTGTCCCCGGGCCAGGGGTTGAAGTTCATGCCGTATTGTTTGTACCATTCATCACTGCCACGTAAGCTGTACACCTGATGGTTGCGCAAGGCTTCAAGGTTTTGTGCTTCCACTGCTGCTTTCAGCAGTGCTTGCCCTTTTGCCATATTTTCCTCGGTCAGCCCGGAGGCCTTTAATTCCGGGGAACGGAGATCCATGGGCTTGCATTCCATTAACCCAAAGAAGATAATAATTAACAGAAAATAATTTTTTACTGAATGTGTCTTTTTCATTGCGGTTCTTTTCAGCAATGATAGGGCTATAAGAAATTATTATATTGATATTTTACGCCAAAAATTAAATATATATGATTTGGAAGGCGTTGATTTTTCCCCATCCTAATGGTTTACACTTTTTATGGCTAAAACTTTTTGGGAAATTTTTGTCTTTAATCCTTGGATACACACCAGGGAGTGGACGCCAAGACCATGACTATACATGGAGTAGAACAAGGAAAGGGGGATGGGTGGTTGCCCAAAGTCCGATTCTGACACTACCGTAATTTTGTCACGACTAAGAAGAAAAGAGTTCGAATCGATGCTTTCCGATTACCTCAAAACGCAACCCATAATCCAATGAAACAGTCCCGCATGTGCGGGAAGACCCTTACGTACATTGGTGTGAGAGGCGCACCGTGGGCTTACGACTCAACTCCGTCTACTTGATTGCTTAGTTTATTTCAAAATATTCTATATCTTTTGATTGTTTAGATAGGCTAATTCCAATTTTATTCAATTGAGCCTTCAAGGCCTCTAAATTTTCGAAATCATCAAAAACGAAATTATATTTAGAAGCATTATCACCTTCAAATTGAATATAAACTTTTAACCTGTTTTGAAAGTATGATGCTAATTGATCTAAACTTAATCTTGTAATAATATGTCGACTGGATTTTCTTTCTACCATACCACCTCCCTCAATATTTTCTACATTTTTTTCTAATAAATTTCCATCAATTATCTTCAAAATATAAACATCGGTGCTTTTACTTTTTGTTTGAATATTGAAGTTATAAGTGTTTTGAATGTCTTTCAAAATTATATTTTTTCCTTGTCCATAAGTTAAAATTTTACTTTTTGCTTCAATGTTTACTAGAATGGTGTCCAATTCAGGCCTATTGTTAATTATACTTAAATTTTTTACATCAAAAAAATCCATTATGATTTCAGTTACAGGAACAGATATATATTTTATATCTATTAAATCACTTTCACTCTTCTGATTTTTGGCAAAATATAACTTAGGGTCTATGCCTTCACTAACTTCGTAATTATCAAATTTTGATTTTTTTTCAAAATTAGAATCTTGATTATAATAAGCTTTGTTGAATTCGGTAATATTAGGTTCAGATATTTGTCCTGAGTTTAAATATTCTATTAACACTTCTTCAAAATCTTTAGAGTTTCCTGCCCAAATAAACTCCCCTTTTTTAGAGATAAGGCAACTGATTGGTCTGTAGGTAATATTAAATTTTGTAAAGAGTTGTTTATCAACATCATTCAAAAAATGAAGGTCGTAATTCTTTTTTGCTAAAAAATTGCTTACAACGTCTACATTTTCATCACTGATGGCGATAATCTGTAAATAATCTCTATAATATTTTTGCAACTTCTCCAAATGAGGAAAGGATGCAATGCAAGGGCCACACCAAGTTGCCCAGAAATCTATAAGCAACAATTTGTTTTTTTCTATTTTCCCATGATTGACATCTATTAAATCAAAATCTGAAATATCAATTACATTTCCAATTTTTAAAGGGCTGTCAGATTGTTTTTTGCTAGTATCACATGAGATTATAAAAAAACTTAAGGAGAGTAGTATTAATGTTTGTTTTATCATAGCTAATATTAATTAAGCGCCAAATTGTTGTATATGTTTTGTTGTGTATTTTAAACATTTTATTTAGTATTAATCGCCGATTTAAAATCCCTGAGGATTAATGGTTACAAAGCCGATACCTTTCGACGCTCCTACAATTAAATTTCTCAGATACCGAGGTACTGAAAATACATGAAGGAGTAAAACCGCAGAAAACAAAATGATGGATAAAATTATTCTTTGTTTCATATCTGTTTGTTTTTAAAACCAGGTTTTAATCAACGTTTCTAAATCTTTAATGGTGATCCCTCCTCATGAAAATTGGCAAAAGCGAGTCCGCCTACTTCATCGCCTTTTCCATCAAAGAAAATAATGTTTGGAATATCCCTGCTAGATGCTCCATGCAGTATTTGCCCGTCAAACCGCAGCTTTGCCGATGTTACTGAATTAGAAAGGGCAATAGCCAGGTTTCCATCGGGTTCAATTATATCCACCCGTTCGGCAGTTAAGTATCGAACATGAAGCGTATCAGCAGAGATTAATGTTGCTACATCTTTATAACCGGATGCACTGGCAAAAGGCAAAAATGCTGAAGTCAATATAAAGAGTATTAATACAGAGCTGCAGACAGCATAAATGGTTAGAAACCGCAGCCTTCGTTCAATAGTTGATGTGTCCATAATGGTATTATTTTGATTTCGTAATAATAGAAAAGTCAGTAATTCGAATTGCTAATTTTTTAAGGTTACGCTTCGTTGTGGATTTCGCAGAGATTATCCGAACCTATGCCCAAAGGCTTGACCATCCTGTTCAGAAAGTTTTCCACGGAAGTTGCGTAGGTAATTTCGATAATCTGACGGTCATTCCAGTATTTTTTAAGCCTGGCAAAGGTCTCATCTTTGACGCTTACCTGCTTGGTGACCTCTTCCACGTAAGCAAGGGCGGCTTTTTCCGCAGGGCTGTAATGAGCACTGTTTTCAAAAACCATTAATTGT
>JBGTEN010000109.1:0-2656 GCA_041747755.1 Arenibacter sp.
TATTTAGAGCCAAAAACGAACTCCAATTTTGCAAAATTATTTTAATCATTGATAATAGTGTAACGCTCAAATATGCTATTTGCTAGAGTAAAAATACCCATCAAAAATCCAATCCATATCCTTGGCTAGATTCTCACCATCTGTAGGGGATTTTTCTCTTACCGGGGATTGCCTGTAATAAGCAATCTCCTTCTTTTCAGCGTCAAAAATAACGGTATAAATACTAAGGTTTGATTTTATTGGAATAGGAGCATAAAGGCCTAAAGTTAAAATCCCTACAGCAGCTCCTTTAGCAGCTTGCCCTCCGTAATTACCTTTTCGACGCCCAAAGCCGTGGGTTATGCTTGCCATTGCAAATCTGGTATTGTGGACGTGCATTAGAGAATCTATTGTAGGATAAGTGGGTATATCTTTTATTTTTTTTGTACTGGAGAGCTGCCGAATAACCCTGCTTATTTCTTCTTGTAATTTTTGTTTTGCCGAAACATCTTCTACTATAAGTTTTTTGGAAATTCTGTACTTGCCAGACCTTGATTGGATAACAGAATCTAATCTGAAATTGGCTACCGCAGAAAGGGAATCACTAGGTAATGGGTTATTCCCTTTCTCTACAAGACTAATATAGGAAATAGGTTCAAAATAGGCCATTTCACTTAACTCTTCTGGTTTTACTGTAGATGTTAGTGCCTTGTTGGCACCACAGGAAATAAGCAAAAGAATACACAGGACTAGGAGCAAATTTTTTATCATTTGGAGTTTAGGTTTTAAATTAATTTTTACTGAAATAGTGTCTATATTTCTCTTTGTTCTTTAAATGTTTCTTTTTAACAATGACAAATTGTGATTCTTCTTCAAGAGGCTCAATCATAAAATCCAATATTTCGCCAAATCCCTGAGGATCGGCCTGCCAGTAGATTAGTCTAAGGTTGTCGCAATCCATAAAATATTCATAAACATGTCCAAAAAGGGATCCATCGGCTGTTTTTAACCAAAAAACATCAATTTTATTCCCGTCTCTACCTCTCCAATTACAATTTTTGGAAAGCATTTCTATTTCTTGTTCCAGTCCCCTATTTACAATTATTACCGAATCTATAAGGTGTGTTGGGAAAACCGCTTCTTTAAATGCACCGTAATTTTGTCCATGTAACCATGGAAAAATTAACAGTACTACAATAGTTAAACTTTTTCTAGTATTCATTTCTCATTTTTAGTTTTTATACTTTCTAGTTCCTCCAATAGTTTTTTAGAACTGCCAATAAACCAAAAAAATGATTTTTGAACCAGCAATTAAACTTAAACCAAAACGGACTTTAGACTTCATATATATATTTGAATGCCGGAACCGAATATTGGAAAATAGTTTACCATAACAATTTTTATATAATCAGATTTTTTTGATTTCAATT
Source organism: Arenibacter sp. (assembly GCA_041747755.1). Classification (GTDB taxonomy): domain Bacteria; phylum Bacteroidota; class Bacteroidia; order Flavobacteriales; family Flavobacteriaceae; genus Aurantibrevibacter. The sequence goes on from JBGTEN010000109.1 coordinate 1,410, forward strand.
TTCAAAAAAAAATTTAAATGTAACTCCCTCTGGATAAACTTTCATTACCACCAAAGGAATAGTGATGTTACAATCACCTATCCGAATACCCCATTTTTTAATGGACTTCATTTTTTACGATTTCGAAATCTTTCATAAATGTCGGAAAAAGTGGGATCGAATGGATCTTTTTTGTCTGGATCTGAAAATTTAAAGTACATTGTGTCACTGTTTTTAATTATTAGTAACGTATCCGAAAAAGCCTTCTTCACTATTCTGTAAGGGCCCTGTACATAATACAAACTAGGTTTAAAACTTCTATTTTTTGTATTTGTAATGTTTGTCACCATAGCTGTGCTATCCTTAATCTGGTAGGTAGCAGCCCCAACCAAGGCAAAACTATCGTTTATCACGATTACACCTCTATTTTTTGATATTTTATTGGCCATTACTTCTATTTCCGACCCTATTTTTAAAGTTTCATAGATGTTAAAGTAGCGATTATATATACCAACTGAAAGGGATATGACTATTACAAGCCCTATGGTAAAATAAAGTGTTTTTTTCAACTTATTTAATTTTAAATTAACATTAACGAAATGGATTGCCATTGGATGTAGCACCGTATTCATAATTGATGTCTACACCAAATAGAGCGCTAAAACCTAACCCTACATTATACCCAATACCAATTGTAAAAAGGCCGTTAGCTTGATAAGAAATTGATGACTGCATCCCGACACTAAACCCAATATCTACACCAACATTTAAAGCGTGGTAAGTACCTAAGAATACTTCAGGACTAATCTGGTCAATCCTTCCAGAAAAATACAATTTATTTAAATTTAAATCTCCAGATATCGAAGGAGTTCCAAGTGTTCCTGCTATTCCATTCAAATCACCTGCACTCATTGCGCCCTCTCCTCTTAACATTATAATTTTTCCTTTTTGGAGCTTTGGACCAACAAAAGGAGACGCTTTTACACCTAGCGTTAATTCTAATGCATCCGGAGAAACTAAATGCCTTAGTCTTCCAGTCCGAGCGGCAGCCATAATGTTATCTCCAAACCAACCAGAATGAACTCCATGGTTCAAACCTCCTGAGATTAGTCCTTGTCTTACTCCATCTAAAAAACTACCCCCCGCTAATTTACTTCCAATTCCTCCCGCCAATCCCGAAGCACCTACTTTTAAAGCACCATTCCATCCATTTGAACCTGTATTAATTCCGTTTACACTTGTTCCAACTACAGAACTAATTGCACCGG
>JBGTEN010000110.1:0-2932 GCA_041747755.1 Arenibacter sp.
GGTTACATTAACAGGAGATACTGTAATAGGTTGCAATGGCTTTCGCTCTTTTCGGTAAATGGTAATACTATCTCTTATTTCATTTTCACGAACCCCCATTTCATTTCCTCTACTGATTCGTTTAATGGTAAATTTAGGATCATTAACATCTGCATCTACCTCAACCAGCACAAAACCATAATCGTCCTGAGTTACAGTAAACTCATCATAATCCCTGCCCTCAAATTCGCCCCAATTATCAATAGCGCCCCCTGCGGAGGCAACATTAATCCATAAATGCTTATGGTCTTTAGATTGTCCTCTGGAGTATCCATGGGTATGTCCAAAAAAATGCAAACTGGGTTTTCCGGATTCCAAACTGAATTTTTCTAATAATTGAACCACTTTTCCGGTACTTTCTTCCTCTCCCGGAATCCATAATTCTGATTTATGGGGATGATGCAATTGGGCAAACACAAAATCAATGTCGGGATTTCCTGCGGTTTCTTTCAACACTTGTTCTAACCATTGATATTGCTCTCTAAGATCCCGGTAGCCCGAATTTGAATCGAGGCCAATTATTCTGGTATTGCCATAGTCTTTAAACCACCAATGTTCAGCATAGGCCGGAGTTCCGTTTTCGGGTAAACTAAAATAATTAAAATAGAATTGGGAATTTTTTTCATGGTTTCCCGGAGTAGGATATAAGGGGACCTGTGAAAACAAATTTTCGGCCGGATTAAAAAAATCATTTTTCCACTGCTCGTATTTGGTGCCGTTCTCTACCAAATCTCCCGGAATCATTATTAAAGCCAAATGGTCTGATAGTGTTCCATCATTGTTATTTTTTAGATACGCTATTATTCCCTCGTTAACTACCTCGTGCCATTTATCAGGTTGATTATGATCCTTTTGCATGTCGCTCATGGCGATGATATTAAACGACTCATGATCATCCGCAAAAGGTGGGGTTTTAAATTGAAATATATTGGAAGTGACTTTCCCTGTTCTAACCCTGTAGTAGTAGGTTGTAAAACGTTGTAAACCTTCAAGTTTTACCTCATGGATTCGGGAAGTGGTAAAATTGATACCAAAAGCTATTCCCTGTGCTTTCTTTCCCAATTTTGGGGTAAGGCCATATTCAACCCAGCTTTCTTCTCCTGAGCTGGTCTCCCACATAATTTTAATAGAATTTGGGGTAGCGTCCTGTAAATAAGGCTGTATCAAAATATTTGGCAAACTCTCCTGAGCCATAAGTCCGGTAGCTAAACCAAAAAAAAGTAATAATGTAAAGGTGTGCTTTTTCATTTAGATGGATGATTGGTGATTACTTTTATAAGGCTTTCTTCTAGTATTTGAAGAGCTGTGTTCAATTCGGTTCGTAAAATGGTCAAAGCGGGTGAAAGCTGTAAAACATTACCTGCTGAAACTTTAAAACTGAGCCCTTGTTTAAGACAGGCGTACATCACTTTTTCCGCCTCATCTACTGCCATTTCTTTGGTTATTCTGTCTTTCACTAATTCTACTCCCCATAGCAGCCCTTCTCCTCTTACGTCTCCTATAATTTGATGCTTTTGTTGCATCTTTTCAAGTGCTATCTTCAAGTACAAACCGTCAACGGTAGCTTTTTCCAGAAGTTTTTCTTCTTCTATAATTTGCAAAGTGGCTAATCCTGCTGCTGCGCCAAGCGGACTTTTTTCATAGGTGTAGTGGCCCAGGGAAATATCGCCGAACCGATCGTATTCTTCCCGTGCTACGATGGCTGCTTGTGGTATAATGCCTCCGCCTAATCCTTTACCCAAACAAAGAATATCGGGTTCAATGCCATAATGCTCATAAGCAAACATCTTTCCTGTTCTGCCCAGAGCAATTGGAATTTCATCAAGAATTAAAATTACCCCATGCCGGTCACAAATCTCTCGGGCCGATCTCCAAAAGCTTTTAGAGGGGATCTGTACATCCGTATTTCGTATGGTTTCTGCCAGAAAGGCGCCGATATCCCCTTCTTTTTTTATGACATATTCCAAATACTCCAAACATTTGTCTTCATCATCTTCAAAAATTCCACGATAGGTAATTGGAGGTGGAATACGCTCAACCCCAGGCATCATTGGCCCCATATACTCACGGAAAACTGCCTCTCCGCCAGCACTAATGGCATCCAAAGATGCTCCGTGAAAGGCATCCCAAAAAGAAATCACCTTAAACTTTTTTGAAACGGCTCGCGCCAATTTTAAAGCGATACCAATTGCGGAACTACCATTGGGCGTCATTAAAATTTTATTAAGACCAGGAGGTGTCAGCGACGTTAGTTTTTCAGCAAAGGCAATGGCGGTCTCATTCGTATAGCGTCGTGTAGAAAAGGTAAGCCCTTGTAACTGTTCGTTAAGGGCTTGTATTAATTTTGGATGGGAAAAACCCAATTGATGGACATTATTGCCATGAAAATCGAGGTATTTCTTCCCGGAAATATTTTCAATGTAAGCTCCATTACAGTTTTTTAAAACGTCGAGACAAGGGGTAGAAAGTGCCTGATGTAGGAAGTATTTTGCGTCCTTTTCCAATATTTTTTTTGTGTGCTCATCTACTTCATTCTCGTTCCATTCCTTTCTTGCTGCGGTGAAATTGATGTCGCCTTCTACTTTCTTGGAAAAGGACTTCTCATTTGTATTATCGTGATGCATAGGGTCCGTATTTAGCTATGACCTCTCGCTTCTCGGATTGATCATTAAGTACATAAATATCGTACTTTTTCCCTGAATCATACACCCGTACTACAATATGCCCTTGCTGACTTTTATATCGATTGGTTAGTCCGCCAATCACGGAAATATTTGGCTTTAACAAGGCGGTTGCAAAAAGGTCTCGATTGCCGGGATAAAGCTGCTCTGAGAGGATTCTCCTCAAAACATTGTTGTCCGGATGATCCGAAGACCAGCTTTGACCAATCCAT
>JBGTEN010000111.1:0-6569 GCA_041747755.1 Arenibacter sp.
TGGTCTAGAAGCGTTATCAGGTCTATGCTATTTTTATGGTTCCACAAGTCGCTTTGTAGTTTATTTTCGGATAGGCATTTCTGAACTTCATCTATTTCATAAGTGTATCCCTTACCTAATGTTGGTAGACTTATTGTTTCAGTCTCTCCGTTTATTTCAATGGAAAAGCCTTGCGTTTCATGCCATCTTGGATGTAAATAAATAGACCCTTTACTGCCAGCAATTTCAGCCCGCATTTCGGATTTGCTTGTTAGTCCGCTATACAACATTGCCTGTGCTTCGTCATAGTCAAACAAAATAGTGGTTTGTATTTCAACTCCTGTTTTGTAAAATTTGGATGAGGATTGTATTTTTTTCGGCAATCCCAAAAGTAGATAAGACAAAAATATAGGATAGATACCAATATCTAATAAAGACCCACCCGCCAAATCAGGATTTAAAAGTCGGCCTTCTTCGCTTCTTTCCAGAGCATAAAAAGCAAAATCTGCATGTAAGTAACCAATTTTTCCAATAACACCATTGTCTACTAAATATTTAACTTTTTGAATACTTGGGTTGAATCTACTCCACAGAGCCTCCATGAAAAATACCTTATTTCTTTCGGCACAAGCTATCATATTTTTTACCTGATTCAAATTTACACCCAAGGGCTTTTCGCATAACACATGTTTGCCATGGTTCATAGCAGCAATACTGAGAGCTTCATGATGATTGTGTGTTGAAGCAATGTAGATAACATCTACACTATTACTGGTAAAAAGCTCATCATAGCTGCCATAAGCATGTGCTGCGCCATAGGTTGTTGCAAATTCCTCTGATCTTTGGAAGTCTCTGGAAGCTACAGCCATTAGTTTACCCCCCTGTACTAAAGCAAGGTCTTTTGCAAAAGTGTGGGCAATACTGCCAAGACCTACTATACCCCATCTCCACTTTCTTTCCATAGTGATTTTCCAATTTTACCAAATGTAATCAATTTTACTGCTTATCTTTAACTCAGATTTGAAACAACACCGCATGGACCTGAAGTTCAATAAAAATAGAGATCACAATACCAAATTGTTGACCGAGCTTAAAAAAAGACAAACAAAGGTAGAATTAGGTGGAGGAAAAGACCGCATAACAAAGCAACACGCCCAAGGTAAAATGTCGGCCAGAGAGCGGATAGATTACTTGTTGGATTCGGATACTGACCGCATTGAAATTGCTTCATTTGCCGGGGATAATATGTATAAGGAACACGGCGGGTGCCCATCGGGCGGAGTTGTTGTCAAGATAGGTTACGTTTCCGGAAAATTGTGCCTTGTTGTGGCCAACGATGCCACAGTAAAGGCAGGGGCCTGGTTTCCCATTTCGGGGAAAAAGAATCTGCGGGCACAGGAGATTGCCATAGAAAATAAGCTACCCATTATTTATTTGGTAGATAGTGCAGGGGTGTATTTGCCTTTGCAGGACGAAATTTTTCCGGATAAGGAACATTTTGGCCGTATTTTCAGGAACAATGCTATAATGAGCAGCATGGGCATTACCCAAATTGCAGCGGTAATGGGCAGTTGTGTGGCCGGGGGCGCTTATTTACCCATTATGAGCGATGAAGCGTTAATTGTGGACAAAACCGGCAGTATTTTCCTGGCAGGAAGTTATTTAGTAAAAGCCGCTATTGGCGAAAGTATAGACAATGAGACCTTGGGGGGCGCTACCACTCATAGCGAAATAAGCGGCGTAGTCGATTACAAATCTAAGAACGATAAAGATGCGCTGGACACCATCCGGAGTATCATGGATAAATTGGGCGATTTTACCAAAGCAGGCTTCAACAGAAAACCCTCCAAAACGCCCAAGGAAAAAATGGAAGATATCTACGGAATAGTCCCCGATGCCAGAACCGAACAATACGACATGATGGAAATTATAAAGCGTTTGGTAGATGAATCGTTGTTCGAAGAGTACAAAGAAGGATATGGAAAAACAATCCTCACCGGGTATGCCCGTATTGATGGCTGGGCGGTGGGTATTGTGGCCAATCAGCGCAAGGTGGTGAAAACCCAAAAAGGCGAAATGCAGTTTGGGGGCGTAATATATTCGGATTCAGCAGATAAAGCAACCCGATTTATTGCCAACTGCAACCAGAAAAAGATTCCGCTTGTTTTTTTACAGGATGTAACCGGGTTTATGGTGGGCAGTAAAAGCGAGCACGGCGGCATTATTAAGGATGGAGCCAAAATGGTGAATGCAGTAAGCAATTCGGTGGTGCCCAAATTTACGGTGATTATAGGGAATAGTTATGGTGCCGGAAATTATGCCATGTGTGGAAAGGCCTATGATCCAAGATTAATTGTTGCCTGGCCCAGCGCAGAGCTCGCTGTGATGAGTGGCAACTCGGCTGCAAAAGTATTACTTCAGATAGAAAAAGCTTCGCTCATTAGTAAAGGAGAAAAGATAACACAGGAACAGGAAGACGCCCTTTTTAACCAAATAAAAGAACGATACGATCACCAGATTTCTCCCTATTATGCTGCAGCGCGACTCTGGACAGATGCCATCATAGATCCCTTGGACACCAGAAAATGGATTTCAATGGGGATTGAGGCAGCAAACCATGCCCCTATTGAAAAGCCATTTAATATGGGTGTGTTGCAGGTTTAAATGCTTTCTCAATGGTGAACAACCTCTGATGTTAAAATAAAATTGTAAAGGTTTTGGCTGGTTTCTTTAGTATCTAGTCTAAATATATTGACTTCCTTGGTTTGAAGCTTACTTCCATAATTTCTATAAATCGTAGCCTTAAGGTAAGTAGGTGTTAATTGCTTATTTCCAAAATAAGTCGCATTTACCTTCCATATTCCAGGTAGGGCATCGTCCATTAAAAAGTCTACCATGGAATACCCTAGCTTCTTTTCGGCACGGATTCTATCCGGCATTTCATCAAGTGTATGTTTCCAATTGAAATATTGATTGTTTGGATTTACAAACTGTAATTCAAACTCAGCTTCCGAATCGTTCCATTCAAAAACCAAGCGGGTATTAAATTGGGTATCTTCTACTTCTTTCTTTTTGGTATTTGCTGTTCTATTTGTATCCTCAAGGAAAGTGAGGCTGTTCAGTTCTCTTTGCACTATGTCGGGAAGCTCCAAACTATCTTTTGGGATTAGTGCAATATCCAGAAGGTGCGCATATCTGGCATAAATCGATATGGCAGATTCATGTCTATCCAGGTCAGCATAACTGGAAGCCAGGTCTATATAACTTTGTGCATAATCCGGACGTAGAACATAAATTTTTTTGTATAGATGATTAGCCTTTTCAAAGCGCTTTTGGGATTCATATGAAAAGGCGAGTGCTTTTAACCAAACAGGATTGTTTTTAAAATACTCAAAATTTACATTAATGATTTCATCTGCCTTTTCATGTCCATATTTTTGATAAAAAATATTATAAGAATCGATATAAAAATATGGAACGCTAGAAAATAATTTAGAATATTGATCATAAACCTTTATAGCTTCGTCCAAAGAAGATGAGGATTTTAAACTTATTAAATACGAGGGAAGTTCTTGATCCTTTTCCATATTTGATAGAACCTTACCCTTTAGAATATTATTTCGCAATTTAGCCTGATCGTAAATTTCATAACTATTTTCCTCTCGAAGACCATGTATGCTATTTTTTGTATTTATAATTACTACACCCCCACCTGCAATATGCCCGTAGCGCCAAACTGCTTGAAGACCTGGTATTATTCCGACTCTTTTAATTAAAGTTACATCTAACCAATCCGGTGGATCAGTAAAAATGTTACCATCAACCTCAAACAGTGCAGGTCTGGAATAACCAACAGACGCACCCCCTCGCAAAAACAGTGTTCGGACAGATAACCTGGTGGTCGGATTAGTATAGGTATCTACTCTTATTCCTGACAGTCTACTTGCTATAGCATATAAAATGTCCGACCCAGGACTGAATTCTGACCCGTCGACTACTTTTAGATGGTATGCCACAGTTGCCGGACTTAAATAACCAAATGAAGAATTCACTATAGTAGAGTCAATAAAATAATTCATTGCGAGCTTCTTTTGCCTACTTATTCTTTCCGTAATAATCACCTCATCCAAAATGTTGATTTTGGTTGTCATCCTAATATTTAAGGTTTGGGTAATATCTTCAACAAGTATAGATACCGTATCCATCCCCATATAAGTAAACTGTAGTTCTTCTTTAGGTTTGGCAAGGATTAAATACATTCCTTGGCTATCCGAAGAAGTTTTCATTCCAGAAAATAAGTTAGATATATGGACATCAGGCAAAGGCTTACCTTCCGCTGTAATACGCCCATTGATTTTTTGCTGACCGGAGACAATTGACCAGCAGAAAAGAAAAACTCCGGTAAACAATAATAATCTCATAATTAATGAAAATAAAATTGTTCCTTTTAATTAGCTGAGACCAATAAGGAGGTACTCATGGTAAAAAGTTTTGTATTCACATCCTTTAAATGTAATCTGAAAACTTTGGTTTCTTTATGTTGCGAAGGCTTTCCGTAGTTTTGATAAATAGTGACTTTTAAATAGGTTGGTGTTAAACGTTTGTTCCCATAATAAATAGCATTTATCTGCCAGTTTCCATTTAAAGTACCATCAATTAAATATTCCTCTGTTGAGAATCCCAATAGTTTCTCCGTTTTAATGCGTTCCGGAATATCATAAAGCGTATGTTGCCATGTAAAATAGTTTTTGGATGGATTTACAAATTGAAGGTCGAACTCAGCTTCACTGTCATTCCATTCAAAGACCAAACGGGTGCCATCAAACTCTTCTTCTAGGGTGTACTGCTTTTTATTTTTATTTGAAATTAGACTTCTTCCTTCCAAACTCAAGAGATTATTGAGTTCTCTATCCATGATTTTTGAAAAAACATTGTCATCTTTTTCTAGAAGCCCTTCTTCTATTAAATGATTATATCGCGCATAAATGGCTAGAGCTTTATTAAAATCTTTGGTCTCTTGATAACTATTCCCTAGATCAAAATAGGATTGCGCATAATTTGGTCTGAGTCCAAATATTTCTTTATAAATAGTATTGGCTTTTTCAAAATCCCCATTGGCATGGTAGTGATAGGCTAATGCCTTTAATGCCAATGGATTCTCATTAAAAAGATGTCTATGACCCTTTAGTATTTCTTCAGCAGTCTCTTTCTCTCCCAACTCATTGTTTAATTTGTTAAATGTATCTAGAATAAAGTATATTGAGTTTTGAAAACTTTTAACATACTCTGAATAAACTGCCAAAGTTTCATCTTTTGTTTTGGCGGTAGCTAATTCCTTTAAATAATTAGGAGCGTTCATAAGAACTTCGGCACTATTTAAAGCTTTTTCCTGATACAAATTATTACGTAGCAACGCAAAATCGAATGGTTTTTGAGTTTCAGGATCTACTCGGTAATTGGAAATTTTAGTGTTTATTACAATAACACCGCCTGCAGCAATGCTTCCATAACGCGTTGTTCCGGCTAAACTAGGCAATATGGCTAATCTTTCAATATTCTCAGGAAAAAGCCAGGTGGGGGGATCATTGAAAATTTGACCGTCCACGTCATATATGGCCGGAATCGGATATATTAAGGAGCCTCCACCTCTTAAAAAAACCGCCCCGGTACCATCCAGATTTTGCACTACTTTAATTCCTGCGAATTTACCTCTTAAGGCATCTATTATATTAAGACCTCTAAGGCTAAAATTATCGCCTTCTAACGTAGGTATACGAAAAGGAGAGGACTCGGTGTCAATGATGCCAAATGCAGTTCGGATAAGCTTCTTGTTATTTCTATAGTCTAACTCCATATCAAACTGACTTTTGGTATGTCTTTTTTGAACAACCACTTCATCAAGTTCTTCAATCTTAGGCCACATTTTAATGTTTAAAATTTGGGTAACATCCTCCACTACAATTTCGATGGTTTGCATACCTAAGTGACTAAACACCAGAATATCCCCCGGATTTGAAGTTATGCGATACTTTCCCGCGGTATCTGTTTGGGTATCCAAGGAGTTTCCCTGGATGGCAACACTTACATTGGCAATGGGCTGTTTGCCGTCAGTAATAATACCTTCAATGATTTTTTGTGCAGTGGCCAGATGGCATACAAAGGCAACAAGCACCGTTAGTACAATTTTCATAACCAAATATTTTCTTGTTAAGTTAAGAAAAAAATTGTTTGTAAGAAAACTAATCGTGTCTAGTTAATTTCCTTGATGCTCTTTTACTCTTGGTATGAGTAAAAGTTCGGTTTGCCTACCATTTACATACCGGAAGCCATCCGGTCCGTAAAAACCTGCCTCTTCGAGCATAATTCGGATATCGCGCTTCCATTCCGGAATGGTAATAGTGGTGTTCAACTCTATCGCATAAACTGTATTCGGATTTAAAGGATAATTCTCACCGTCATCCCGCATTACGCCTCCTTGTGCGTCCCACATTCCGATGGTTGTTCCGGCAGAATGCCCATAAGAACCAAGTGGATGCGTATAAATGGAAGGGCGTAATCCTACAGCTTTTGCTTGCTGTAAGGCAGTAGAC
>JBGTEN010000112.1:0-7256 GCA_041747755.1 Arenibacter sp.
CAAATAATCCTAAATAATAGGTCAACAAATAGGATAACAAAACCATTTTAACAGTTGTGTTATCCTATTTGTTAAAATTCCTGAGGAGACCGGAAAATTAAATGTATATTTAAAGTGATTTGACTTTCGTCTGACAAAACCGAGTGTTAACAAAAAAGACGAAATCATGAAAACAACTTCAACCTTCAGTATTCACTTCTGGGCCAACTTTTCCAGGGTGAAAGACGGACAGACCTTACTTTACGCAAGAATCACCGTAAATGGCAAACGGGCAACCATTGGTTTAAAACAAAAAGTAGCTGTTGCCGATTGGGATATCCATAAGAACAGGATGCGGGGCACCAACCAACAGGCACGATTAATAAACAGTTATCTGGACGAAGTGTACAGCTCACTTTTTAGCTGCTACCAAAGCTTAAAGCTTACCCATAAGGTCATTACGGCACAAACCATTAAGAGGAAGTACTTGGGAAATGCCGAGGATGCAAAAACATTAAACGATATCATCAACTACCACACTGAAGATATGGCAGGTAAATTAAAATGGGGCACCCAAAAGAATTATTTTACTACCCAGAAGTATATTTCCGGTTTTCTTTTAAAACAGTACAGAAGAACGGATATCTACTTGCAAGAACTGGACTATGACTTTATCTTGAAGTTCGAAAAGTTCCTAAAAGCACATCAACCCGTTGCACCCCAAAAACCTATGGGAAACAACACGGTGATGAAGCATATAGAACGGTTGCGAAAATTGGTGCACCTTTCCGGCAAATTGGGGTGGATAAGCCAAGACCCCTTTATCAACTTTGCAGCCAAATACATAAAGAACGATAGGGAGTTTTTAAGCTTAAATGAACTGCAACAAATAGAGTCCCGTGATTTTGATATATCCAGACTGGAACTGGTTAAAGACCTTTTTGTATTCAGTTGCTATACCGGTCTTAGTTATATCGATGTGGTACAATTGACCCAAGACAATTTGGGACAGGGCATTGATGGTGAACTATGGGTTTCTTACCGAAGGGAGAAAACTTCTAAACCTATACGGGTTCCCCTTTTGCCAAAAGCCTTGGAAATCCTTGATAAATATAAAGGAAACAAGAAGAGTGCTATCCATGGCACCTTATTTCCCAAGATATCCAACCAAAAACTGAATACCTATTTAAAGGAGATTGCGGATGTTTGTGGAATTAGGAAGAACCTGACCTTTCACATGGCAAGACATACTTTTGCCACTACGGTAACCTTAAGTAATGGCATGCCCATTGAAACGGTCTCTAAATTGTTGGGACACTCCAAAATAGCAACGACCCAAATTTATGCCAAGGTCATAGAACGAAAAGTAAGTGATGATATGCAACAGCTTAGAATGCGATTTAATACGATGTAGGTTTATTTCTGAGATACAACTCAATCCGGAACACCAATTTTTTATAGGGGTTTAAAAGAAAAGTATTACATTTAGACCTCCCCCATAATTATATTGAAGACCGAACTTATAGTGACTAATTAAAAATTAGACACCATAAAAGCACAATTATTGCGCCTATATGAATGGTTACCGCACGTTAAAGATGACCCAGTATGATAAGTAGTTTAATTACTCAAATAGACAATAAAGAGATTGTACTTCCAGCAATTCAGAGAGATTTTGTTTGGAATGAAGACCGAATTACTATGATGTTCGATTCTATAATGCGCGGTTATCCACTTGGAATTGCACTTTTGTGGGAAACATATTTAGATATAAAGTATAGAGAATTCAATGAAGAATATCATTCAGAATCTAAATATATATTCAAGGACAATCTTGAGAAAAGAAGGATTAAATTAGTTTTGGACGGTCAACAAAGGCTACAATCATTATTTATTGCTATAAATGGAAGACTTGAAAATAAAACACTTTTTTTCGACCTATTAAGTGGCAGGAAAGCTGACGACTTCAGAGAAGTGTTTTTTATTTTTCGCTTTCTGACGGTTGAATCTGTAAAAACCCTAAATAGTAAGTTGCTTGAGTCCCGACAAAAGGAAGATGAGAATAACGGTGAAAATGAAAAGTATCCTTTGTTTTATTCAGTAAAGGAGATTTTAAATTCAAGCCCAGAAAGTAGGCTTAATTTTAAAAACAAGTTAAAAAAAGACTTTAAATTAACAGATGATGAAACGCTTAGGATTGAATTAAATATGAATAAGCTTGTGCATGCTATTACTAATGATTCCAATATTCTCAAAATCTCAACAATTGATGAGAACAAATCTAGGGATAGTCAGGACAGAAAAACAGAATCAGATATTTTAGAAGCATTTGTAAGAATTAACAGGCAGGGTATTGCACTAAGTCGTTCAGATTTAATTTTCAGCATGTTGAAATTAAACTGGAAAGAATCAGCAGAAGAACTTCCAGAATTTATTAAAGATATTAATAACGGTAATAATCTTGGAATAGATATAGATTTTGTTATTCGCTCATTATTTGCAGTTTCAGGTTTAGGTTCAAGATTTGATGTAGACCTATTAAGGAAGCATTCAAATATTAAGAAAGTAAAAGAGAATTACTCTAAGACATGTAACGCAATAAGGTCTCTTGTTGACTTTATGCAAGATGATTGCGGACTTTTAAATAGCAATATTATAGGTGGTTATTTAAATTTAATACCTATAGTTTACTATTTATCATATACTCCTGACAACCTCGTGCCCAATAAGGAATTAGGTAATCTAAAAAAGGCCCTTTTTATATTTAGTTTCACACGACCATTTAGCCGTTATGGAGATAGTAGAATAGGAAAATTTATAAAGGACGAATTAAGACCTTTAAAACAAAGGCAGGATTTTAGCTTTCCACTAAATAATTCAATTTGGTGGGCTAACTATTGGGAAAGTTATTATTGCTTTGACACAAAACTTCTTCAAAGAAACAAACATTTAACATTACACCTCTTACAAGGTAAAAATGGGACTAAAGTCAAATATCAACGTAATTCGCCTGAACTAGACCATATTTTCCCTAAATCCACACTCTTAGAAAAATCTTATGATTGGTCAGAAATTGATAGCTATGGGAATTTTTGGATTCTTGCTAAGACAAAAAATCAAAATAAGTCGAATAAACATCCAAAGGATTATTTTGCCGATGTTGATGATTCTATATTGAAAAAGGCATTGATAAATAGAGAAATGTTTGATTACAGAAAGTTCAAAACGTTCTTATCAAGTAGAGAAGGTGATATCTTAAATCAGATTAAGAAGAATATTGGTGTAAATGAAAAAGAATTAGATTTTCCAACAATATGGGAAACGGAAGAAGAATAAACGTGCGCCCTGCTAAACCAAATTGCCCCACCCGGCTCTTGGGAGCAAAAGCATATTGCTGCCACTATCGTGGTAACACGACCCAACAAGCTCCTAATCGCAATTTTGTAACGTTCTTACCGTCTTTTAATAATATTTACCTTCTACATAACAATCTAAAATCCAGAACGTCGCTGCGTATAGCAGGGCATTGTGCGTAATAATGAAGTCTAAAGAAGAAAAAGAATACGAAGAAAGAGTCAAAAGAAGAGTTTTGATTCTAAGAGATAAGCTCAAGGAGGGCAAAATTCATATTGCTGAACATTTAAGAGATAAAGTTGAGGCAAGTTTACTAAATGCAAGGTTCGATGAAAACGGTGAACCAGACTTAGATACCCTTGATGGATTTGTTCGCTCTATGGCTCTTATGGCGGAACATATGGACCATCGAGAAAAGATAAAAAATGCCATTTCCTTGCGTCAAATACAAGAAGGATATTTTAATCGTATTGCAAGGAATTTTAACCAGTTCTATCAAATGATGAAAGAAGGAAATGCTACCCCTCATCACCTTGCTCAGATTATTGCCTATGGAAAAAGTGATATAGACTACCTCAATGAACCAATTGAATTATTATTAAAAGACCTAGAAGAATTTTGGGAACTAACAGCAGAATCAGGTTATATACATTTAGAAGATGATAATGATTCAATAAAAGCAGTTTTTGGAGGTGATTTATTTCCTGCAAATAATGAAAATATCGCTTCTAAATGTAGTATCTATACTGACACTATAATTCTTCCTTGTCCATTTATTAGGTCAAGGCATATGTTCAACGTTTGGGATAAAAATCAAAGAGTTTATTTCCTATTGAAACACGCTTTGAACATATTACAATACAAAGAACTTGCACTCTCAGAGTTTGAAATCCCAATTGTGGCAATTCTTCCAGACAAAGAAATGATGGATGAATTTGCTTTTCAGGAAATTCAAAAACTTGGAGAAAAAGATGCTTTGTATCACGCAAAAAAGGTTTTTGGAAGAGATTTTCAAAGTCTTAATGAACTTCTTGAATTTGGCAAAGAATTAGATACGGTAGAAAAAGTTTTCAAAGAAATCAAGGATACAAAACGCGTTCTCTTTGATACCGAATTTAAAGAACCTATTGAAATTCAGATAAAAAATCAAACCGAGAACGAATCAATGAGAGCAATGCAGACTAACAATCCCGGAATAATAGTTTCGATGATGGGCTTTGGAAGAATGAGTGTTTGTAATGAATTACTTGCAAAGGCAGCAAAAGTTGGAGGTTTTCCGCTAATTGACGCACCGACCTCTTGGGAATATTTTAAATGGAAATTGGAGTACGATTCAGAAAGAACATACCCAAACAAAGATTTTACAAAAATGCATATTGTAAAAGGTTTGAATGGTTTAGACAATACAAACCTACAATGGATTGGTAGAATTCCACCAAATGGACTAATAGAACTAAGAAAAACTGGTGCAATAAATGAAATTCGTGAAATACTATCGAAAGGTATTGACGAATTAGTTACGGCAAATGAACTTGACTTTACGAGTACATCACACAAAGTTTTTAATAATCTCAATTTTGCATTTAACCAACATCAAGAAAACATCAAAAAACTTATCAGTAAAAAATGGAAAATAGCTGGAAAAGATTTTGGTTCTTGGCTTGTAATGGGTTCAGTTGAAATAGCTTCTGCCTGTTTAGGAACACCAATATATGGTCTTTCAACCGTAACTTTAAATCAAATAATGGATGCGCCAAAAATTAAAGACTTACCTAAAACAGTTGAGAAAATGAAAGATACAGACAGAGAAAGACAAAATTTAAATAAGTCCCCTTTGGGATTAATGTTTAAGTATAAAAAATAAATTACCATGCAGCACGGGCTTTGCAGCAGACGGGCTGACTGGTAAAATTTTGGGAGCTTTGTGCTTCTATTCAAGTTCATTGCTGGTTGACATTTTCAAAAATCTTAGGAATTCTTTAAAATAACAATTACCCAAATCTAGACAAAGGTCATAGAACGCAAAGCAAGTGACGATATGCAACGGCTGAGTATACGTTTTAATACGATTCAGTTATACTGAAACCCAACTCAAGACATACTGATTTTTATAGAGGTATAAAGAAATAGTATTACATTTAGACCTCCGACTGAATTTTACTGAATATTGAAGCTGTGGCGACTAATTTGAAAATAGACGCCATAAAGATGCAATTATTTCGCCTAGATTGGCGTTGGCTTTCATTAAAAAACTCTATGTCAAAATGTAAGCTCCCCCAAATTAGAACTGCTTACTTGTCCAAAATTTGAATAAAGTTATTTAAGTTACCATCCCATTCCAGCACATTGCCGCTCCATTCCGTTTTACTTCATTTCGGGCAATGAGCTTCATTTCAGATATTGGACACAATTCACGGTTTTGGCTTCTAAATTCTGCTACTTAAGTAGTTTCCGGTTTGGAAAAGCTTCTCTTAATTATCGGAAGGCTATAATCCTTATCCAAAACCGTGAATTAAGTCCGCCTAATCGGAACACCATTTCGGCATTTCGTGCCATTTCCTGAAGTTTGAGATTTCACAGGTTTCGCACCAATACCTCTCCAAAGCCCTCACTCATCCCTTTTTGATGGCAAAACAACAATATCCTTTCTTGGACGACGGCATAAAGCCAGTCACGCCCTTGGCGTGATCTTATTTATACGTCTTACCAAGCCTGAATATTGTACCGATAATAGCAACAAAAAAGGTATCAACGAGGGCTCTATGGGAAGTAAATCGAAGCAAGCTGACAGTGAAATCATCCCAAAATATCCATAAAGGAAATGGCACTAAAAAACAAAAAAAAAGGAAATCACTCGGGATATAATAAGTAAATTATTTTTAAGGTGCTGAAAAATAGAAATGAGGTAACCCTACTAAATACCTATTTAATCACAACAACCGATGCACTATTTGGCAGTGAATTTTCGATAGCTAAACCTCTCAATCAAAAAAAAGTGTAAAACGGAAGAAAAAAAACCGTATCTTTTTCTTGCTGTTCTACGGCACATTTTATCTGTATTGTTTTCCCAAAAATTGACTTTCGCTGAAAACGATACCCATCTAAAAAGAACGAATCCGGAACTTTTGGTTCCAAAATAAGCAACATGGCAACCTCATGTTATTTGAAATTTTTGTCCGCCTTTGGCGGACGTAAAATGGAATAGCAAGAGGGTAACCCGCAGAGCGGGGTTACGGTTTTACAAAACATTGATTTTCAATGAAATGAAAACAGTTTCATTTTTAGGCATCACCGAAATTTGTGCCAAATGCCCTGTAAGGCCCTGTAAACATTGAAAAAATTTACAGTAATCGGTTATTGCAACATAAATACTAAGAATTTAAAACATTGAAAATCATTTAATTACAAAGAATGAAAATATTCTGTGAATTTGCCCTTGCTGTAAATTTTATCTAAAGCCTCTTGAAAGTCCTATAAATCGTATAAAAAACTACTGTAATGGAAACAAACAACCCAAGGAAAAACACTTTTTCGGCAATAAGCATGAACCGCATCACTGCGGAGCGATTTCGGGCCTATTCCAAAACCGTTTCAAAATCACATTCAGACACTGTGGATATCATGATCGACTTTTTTGAAAAAACGAAAATCTCTCCCAAAAGTCAAGTGATGGTTAGCTTTATAAAATTTCAAAACTACATGATGGGACGGTTGGAATATATAGTGGAATTGCTGCGCACCATGGAAAGGGAACAGTTAAAACCGACCCATGACCTGCTCAAAAGCTTATTCGATGGCACGGAATTAAAAAAGGTGGAGGAACCTTTACTTATAGACAAAACGAACATCAAGATGACCAAAGAGGAATGGGATAGGGCAGAAGGAAAAGTTTCGTTCGAAAAATACCATGATGCTGTAAAAGC
>JBGTEN010000113.1:0-3686 GCA_041747755.1 Arenibacter sp.
TTTACCTAAAACCTTGCCTGAAATATTTTCGGAAAAAAAGCAGGCTCAGGTACCTTTATTAGTAGGATGGAATTCGGCTGAAATCCCCGGTATGGCTTTTATGCAGGGTCAACCCTACAAGCAGGAAAATTATATAGCTAAAGTTAAAGAGGTGTATCCTAATGACTTTAACGAGGTGCTGAAATTATATCCGCACAGTTCTGAAAAAGAAATTGAGCAATCGGCAACAGATCTGGCTTCTGATCAGTTCATTTCTTACAGCACCTGGAAATGGTTCGATTTGCACCGGAAAAATAGTAATCAGCCTGTTTATCGCTACTTATTCAGTAGAATACGTCCCAATTTGGTAGATGAAAGTTTAGCATCAGGTTTGGCGGGAGGCACCGTGGAAAAGGATGCCAATGCCCCTAAAGCTCCGGGACCTATCGGGGCACCACATGCTTCTGAAATAGAATATTGCATGGGAAATCTGCATTTGGTTGATGATTATGCCTGGACAAAAGACGACTATAAAGTTTCTAAAACTATGTTTACTTATTTCGCCAACTTTATAAAGACGGGTAATCCCAACGGAGATAACCTTCCCCAATGGGATGCGGCTGCAGCAAAAGATCCTCAACCGGCTATGATGGTTATTGATGTTGAGAGCAAGAGCATTAAGGCGTCAAATGATAATAGATATCTATTTTTAGATAGAACTTATTCCAAGCTCTAGTTCCGTATTATTTTCATGGCTTATCCTTGTTCCTATTCTTTAGAAACCAATCGAGGATAGGTATAAAAAAGTGGAGATAATATTACGAGTAAATAAGCTTTAAAGCGGGTTACAACCAGCTATTCCGCCCGCACTATTTGACCACTGTGTAAATGCGTTATAAACCCGGTATCATCCGGGATTAGGGCAATGCCTTTAAAACGGATAGGAAGGCTCCTGGAATAAGTTACTTCTGGACTATCCGAAAGATGGAAGTGCAAATGGGGCTCTGTGCTGTTTCCACTGTTTCCAATAGCGCCGAGGTTTTCTCCGGATTTTGGCATGTCCCCTACGCTAACTGTAATACTACCGGGCTTTAAATGAGCATAAACGGAGTATTCCCCTGAGCCATGCTGAATAATGACATGATTGCCCAGAATTGCATCCATTCCTTTTTCTAACAATTGCCCCTGATGTGCCATTACCCGCTGCAAATGTTCATTTTCAGATTCATCCGACCTTTTTAACATAATGGTGCTTTCCGCTTCCGAGTCTATCACTTTTACCACCTCACCATCAGCCACTGCCCGCACCGGAAGACCGTAGCAATGATAATCTGAAAGTTGATTGCCCTCATTTTTGAAACTACGGGTACCATCTCCCAATTGAATAAGGTCAAATGCAAATTCCTGAATCCCTGCCCAACGATGATGCCCCGAAAAAGAAGGTCCTGCAGCCACAAGCCATTGTCCTGTAACCGGAAATACATAGGTATTATCTGATTGATGATTCACTATGCCTACACTTGCCACATCTTCGAACGTTTTTGCATTACTGTCCCGAGAAGTTACCTTTAATTGCAGCTGGTCCGGTAACTGATCAAACAGAAAAGGTTGATGCTGAAGTATTAGAACTTGTTTAGGCGCCAAGGTATCACTAGATGCCAATGTCATTTCTTTTTTGAAATAACTTCCTCGTTGAAGTTGAAACTCCAATAATTCCAGTACCCCGGCCTGTTCGTATTGGTTTAACCGTTGGGCATGTTGTCTGAGTACTGATGCATCTACATGTTTTGTTTGAATGGGATGCTCATTGCCATATGCAATAAACTCAGCCGATGTAATAATTCTTGGTTCATCGGAGGTATTGATAATGGCTACATTCTGAACCAAAGCCGAATAAAGCACCGGCGAAGCCCCCGGGCTTGCCGTTTCATAAACGTATATTGGTTCACCGGGTTGAAAATGGATTTGAAGGTTTGGGTGAGTTTGCCCAAAAATAGAAAATGGAATAAGTAGTAAAATATAGCGTTTCATGATGTTTGTTTTTTAGGCAAATCAAGGGAAAAATGATATACCAATCGTTCAACATCAAGAAGTCGCACTAGTTGAATAGGTCCGACTTTAGGAATCGCTTAATTTAGACCTGCCTTAAATTCCTGAGGCGTTTGTCCGGTAAGCTTTTTAAAAATAGAATTAAAGGATGATTTGGAATTGAAACCACAATCTAAGGCTACCCCCAGAAAGGTAAGGTGGTTATATTTTCCGGATGTGATGCGTTCTTTTACTTCCTCAACGCGAAATTTATTAACGAAGTTAAAAAAGTTTAATCCAAAGTTTTCATTGATTACCTGCGACAAGAGTTTGGGATGTAGTTGCAGTTGCGCACTTAAATCGGACAAGGTAAGTTTCCCGTTAAGGTATGGCTTTTGAGTGCTCATGTGTTGACTCAACTGCCGTGCCCATTGAGCAGACCCTTCCCGGTCCAGCGAAGACGCTGTGTATTTGGTTGTACCATCAGGATGAACAATAACCGGATAAACAATTCCCTGTCGG
This sequence comes from Arenibacter sp., assembly GCA_041747755.1. Lineage (GTDB taxonomy): Bacteria > Bacteroidota > Bacteroidia > Flavobacteriales > Flavobacteriaceae > Aurantibrevibacter. The sequence continues at coordinate 2,530 of JBGTEN010000113.1, forward strand.
ATAGCCTGAAATAAAAGGTAAAAAGGAATCAGGGCAAATGCCGCGTAAATCGTATACGCTTTTATGGTGTGCGAAACAAAGGAGAGCAGGTCGCTCATTAGCAACCCCAGAAGTATAACTACAGATACTATGGATAGCCCGAAAACAATGGTCCTTAACCATTTTAAATCCACGCCCTCAGAATAAGAAAACTCATCTGCCATTCGCCTTTTTACTTTTCGGAGGAGCAGGAGACTCGCAAATAGATACACGACCAGGTGAAAATGAAGAAAAAATCCAAGCAGGTGTATTAATGGATGCTTCTGTTCATTAAAAATTGACGCTATATATGCATATCGATCTACAACTTCGGGACCTTGTAAGAGGTTGACCATAGCCACAGATAAAATAACAAAGGGTAGAAAGTGAAGTATCCAATGCAATTTTATGACAGCGTCAGGTTTAATACTCAACCAGATGTAAAGCAATAACATAGGCCCCTGAACCAGCATAAAAGCCGTATCATAACCTATTGAGGCAGGATGTTCCCTATAAAATCCGGAGGCTCCGAGATATACACCTAAAAGGTGTAACGCCAAAAATGTCATCCAACCAATTAACCATTTATCAGGTCGGTTAAGCGGTTGTTTCGAAAGAAGGACTATGGCTAAAAAAAGAGCCTGAATCGCGCCTAATAAAAAGATGAACGCCATGGAAAGTATTCAATTTAACGGGTGAAGTTGCGCAACATTCTATTTATGCCTTTTCAAGTTCTGAAAGCAAAGGGGAAATGCTATCGGTGTTCCTGTAAGCTCATAAATCGCTATCTAAAATAGCAAAAAAGTAAATATGTTTACAGTTATGATTGAGCACGGATTCCAAATTCGCTCCATCTGGTGTTTAAAACAATTCCAATTTGGCCGCTTTCGATCATTTCTTTGAAATACGACTGGCTGATTGAATTTCTTTAGTTAATGTTTTCATGCTTTTTTGATTCTGATTGTTTATAGTAGATAAAATTTTTCTGGTTGCAGTGGCTGCGGTATTTCAGTCTCTTTTAGTAGTTGCTTTATATTTATTTCAATAGTTCTCGCAATAGCTGTCATTGCGGTGTCTGTAGGTCTGTTCTCAAAAGGATCTTGCATATGAGTGGCCGCTTTTTCTAATAGAAAGAATGC
>JBGTEN010000114.1:0-2549 GCA_041747755.1 Arenibacter sp.
ACCAAGATAAGAAGTAATCCAAAGGCCTCTTTTTGAGCCCCACATGTCCGATAAAATAACTAAACGTTCTGCCATAATTTAAGTCTTTAAGTATAGTAGGTTAAATTTTGACTGCAATTTGAGCATTTAACGTCTTACTTCTATATTTATTTGTTTAAACGGGCTTTTTAATCGGTATGAGTTACTTTATTCTGGCAATTTATCTTTAAACGGGTTTTCATCTTTAGAAAATTCCATTATAACCCAAGGCGTTACAGAAAAAAGAATTTCCTTCTATTTAAAATAAATATTGAGAAGATAACCTATAACTCTGTAAATAGGTTACACATTAAATTTTCTTATTTAATCCCACCTTCGCTAAAATCTGATCCCGTGAATAAATTATTATTTACATAATTACCTATTGCCAATAACACACTTCCCGCAGCTACTGTAGGAATAACTATTGTTTTAACTATTGAAAACTTCTTTTTTCGAATTTCCGCAACACGGTCTGTAGGAATCTCAAACTTCTTACCGGAGGCACTTATCCCTTTTATGGTATCACCCATTTCTAAAATTCTAAGGTTCTTTTTACTATTTTCAATAAAACGAATTTGGTACATATTTTCCAAAATCACTGGTTCTCCCTTCAATGGCCTGTAACTGTAACAGCTGGTAAAAAGGAGACATAATACAAGTATTCCATTTGTTTTTTTCATGACTTAATAAATATTAAATTATACGAGGATTATTCCTCTATTTGCTTTTTACAATTGAACATAGGCAAGGAAGAGAGTTTAGAAATGTGCTTCGTAAAAAGTTTCTTAACCACTTATAAAAACAGACACTTTTGCCTACCTTATAACTTGGGTAACAAATCGAATTTTAAAATGTTGAACAATCTATTGTGAAATTCAATCTCTGCACCTCTTTCAAAGTAGTATGATAGTTAAAAGTTTTTTTAACCTCGATGAGATTTGGATATGTTCCACAGTTGTATTGAAAAACAATAGTAATATCACTATCCGGTCTAGAGTCTAAAGTACAAGTGCCAATACCACCATTTGGTAACCATATGTCTTGCCAACCTAATTGATAAGTAAACACATGTGAAACAAATTCGTTGTATACTATTAATGATTTATTCTCGAAGTTTAGAACTTCTATATGCAGTTCCAATTGTACCGGCTTCCAAGCATTAATGTTTAGAATATTGGTTTTCCCTGCTTCTATTTCTAAAAAAGGATTATCTTCTTCAACATAATATAAATTACTATTATCACTAGATTTATTAGTCAAACTTGCAATTTGATAGAAGCTACACGTTTTATCATTGTAATCAAACTTAATGGAATAATTACCGTTTTCATCGGTAGTTCCTATACCAGTATTTTCGAATTCATTACCCAAAAAAGTAATACAGGATTTATAGACTGATACTTCGAATCCACTAATATTAATTCCCCTAATTCTATCAGAGACATGTCCTTTTAATTCCGTTGGAATTCCGGAGCCCTCGGTTTCCTCTTTTGAGCAGGAAATAGTGTTTAATGCTATAAACAGGATAATTAGGGTTATTATGGTTTTCATAACATTTTGTTTTTTTGGTTAGACTAATTCTATTTCTATTATACACCAACAGCATATTGGCTTGGTTATACTAGTCATTACTTACTAGAAGAGCATTTGTCACTTGAAATGCTGAAATAAAACTAGTTCTTGTAAGGCAGGTGTTTATCCCAAAATCTCCAAAATGGAAAAATCCGGACAAAGTTTGCAAAATTTAAGAAGAAACCAATTTGCGATATTGTATTGGAGTTATTGAAGTAAACTTCTTGAATGCAGTGTAAAATGTGGACTTGGAATTAAACCCACATTCCAAACCTATTGCTACCACAGTATAGGAATAAAAATCAGGATTTTTTAAAAGTTCTTTGGCCTCGAGCACTCTTAGACCATTAATATAGTCCGGAAAATTGCTTTTTCCATATTGATTAATTACAAAAGAAAGACGACTAACACCAACTTTCAGTTCTTCGGCTACAATTTCTAAACTTAGATACGGATCTAAATACTTTTTATGCTCCAAAACATAGCTATTAAAACTATGGTATAGTACTTCTTGCTTTTCATTAGTTGAGGACTGATTGATATTACTCTTTTTGCCAATATCATTCTTGTCAGAAATAGCATTTATTTCTCTTCTCAAAGAAATCCTATCTTTTAAAACGATATATCTAAAAAAAGACTGATATCCCACCCAATAAATCAGAATGGAAGATCCCAGACGTAAGGGATAATAACTATAAGGTGCATTAAGTGTTGCTGAAAAACTGTTTAACACTACCGCTATAATCCACAAGACAAAAACCAACCCCCCAAAAAAGAGAAATCTCTTAATCCACCTTAGATCATCAAAGTCTAAGATGGACTTATATAATTCCTCATAGTTGTAAACAATCCGTATCGCTTTAAAAAATAGAAAAAGTGAGTAAATCAAAGCAGCAATATCCTCGATTAAATTAAAGGTGCTGATACTATTAAAAGACCATATTTCCCATTGTACT
>JBGTEN010000115.1:0-4905 GCA_041747755.1 Arenibacter sp.
GCACCTTTTCCAACATTTGATGCTCAGTTTTTGGTGGAAAGCAGTAAAGCTTATCCCATTTCTTTTAACGGAAAAATGCGCTTTACATTGGAACTGCCTATGGATATGAAAGTGGAAGAAATTGAAGCCGCTGTATTAGCCCATGACAAAACCCAAGAACAACTACAAGGAAGAACCCCTAAAAAAGTAATTATTGTCCCCGGGAAGATTGTGAATATTGTTGGTTAGAAATACCGGATATGCATCGTTACTCAACCAAAAACCACCACCAAAAGGCTCCTCCCCCAGCAAGGGGGAGGTGGACTCGCGTCAGCGAAGACGGCGGGGGTAGGTAGCCTAGGCCTTAGTGTCATCCCCAAAGCCGACCCACATAAGGAACCAAACCTATTCGCAACAACTCCACCACTGTAGTATCGTAAATAAGGAGGATTTTCTACCCACCAAACGGAAAGTATGAATACCCATTAAAAAAATATAAGATTGAATAAATAAGTATAGATGAACTCAAACGAACAGAATCATAATTTTATTAATTATCTAATTTTATAAATCAGATTAAAATCGAATACAGCTGGCATATTGGAAGAAAATCAATTTATCAATATTTTCAAATTTTAAGAGCTTGTCCGGCAATTTTACAAAGGATAAATTCAGATAAATATATTATTAAGAAATCACCTTCTGTTTTCATCGATATTGTTTTTATTTTCTTTCAGATTACACCATTTTTGACATAAACTAACAACCAAACGTATGATAATAGGCGTTCCAAAAGAAATAAAGAATAATGAAAGCCGGGTAGGGATGACTCCAGCCGGAGTGTTTGAACTGGTAAGGAAAGGACATACGGTTTACGTGCAATCCGGTGCCGGAGAGGGTAGTGGGTTTCTAAATGGAGATTATAAAGATGTAGGCGCGGTAATTCTGGATACTATTGGGCAGGTGTACGCTATGAGCGACATGATTGTGAAGGTGAAGGAACCCATCAAGGAAGAGTATGCTCTTGTTCAAAAGGGGCAGATTGTATTCACTTATTTTCATTTTGCATCCAGTGAGCAACTTACACGGGCCATGATAGAGAGTAAGGCGATATGTATAGCTTATGAAACGGTGGAAGACGAGGATGGCACCTTACCACTCCTGACGCCCATGTCTGAAGTAGCCGGAAGAATGGCTATACAACAGGGAGCAAAATATTTGGAAAAACCGGTTAAAGGTCGCGGTGTTCTTCTTGGAGGGGTTCCCGGAGTTCCGCCGGGAAGAGTTTTGATTTTAGGTGCCGGGGTGGTGGGTATACAGGCTGCAAAAATGGCAGCAGGTTTAGGCGCACATGTTACGATTCTGGACATCAATATGAAGCGGCTTCGGCATGTAAACGATGTGATGCCCAGTCATGTGGTTACCGAATTTTCCAGTGAATTCAATATTAGAAAGCACATTAAAGATCACGATCTTATTATCGGAGGGGTATTACTCAAAGGTTCCAAGGCACCCAATCTCATTACCAGGGATATGCTTAAGCAAATGCGACCCGGAACTGTAATTGTAGACGTGGCAGTAGATCAGGGTGGATGCGTAGAAACCACAAGGCCTACAACGCATGAAAAACCCATCTATATCATTGATGACGTGGTGCATTATGCGGTGGCAAATATGCCCGGAGCAGTACCATATACATCTACAGTAGCCCTAACCAACGTTACACTTCCTTATGTTCTAAAATTAGCCAATCTTGGGTGGCAAAAAGCCACCGAAGCCGATTTGTCCCTTAAAAAAGGATTGAATATCATAGAGGGTAAAGTAGTTTATAAAGAAATAATTGAAACCTTCCAATGGGAGTCCCCTGAGGTAGACTAGTACATTTTGTCAGCATAAAAGTCCCCGCCAAATTTTGGCGGGGTTTTTGCTTTGGGGTATCGCATAACTAAATAGGGAATTTAGTATTTTTGACAAAATAAAAAGGAAACAATTATGATGACATATTATATAATTATTGGAGTTGTAGGTTTGCTAAGTTGGGCAGTAAGTAGTAAACTGAAAAGTAAGTTCAAACACTATTCCAACGTACATCTGCGAAATGGAATGAGTGGTGCGGAAATTGCTGAGAAAATGTTGGCAGATCACGGACTTCGGGATGTTAAGGTTATCTCAACCCCCGGGATGCTGACAGATCATTACAATCCGGCCAATAAAACTGTCAACCTTAGTGAAGGGGTTTACAGTCAAAGAAATGCTGCTGCTGCTGCTGTTGCGGCCCATGAATGTGGACACGCTGTACAACACGCTACTGCTTACAGTTGGCTTACTATGCGCTCTAAAATGGTGCCAATGGTAAATGTGGCTTCCGGTTTATCTCAATGGGTTATTATGGGAGGTTTGGTTTTATCTGCAACCTCGGCCATTGGCGGCACTTTGATGTTGGCCGGGATTATTTTATACGGTGTTATAGCAGCCTTTAGTTTTATAACCTTGCCGGTAGAATATGATGCAAGTAACCGTGCTTTGGCTTGGTTAAAAAATAAGAATATGGTGAGTCAGCAGGAATATGCGGGTGCTGAAGATTCTCTAAAATGGGCTGCCAGAACCTATGTTGTAGCGGCAATTGGTGCCTTGGCTACACTGGCATATTTTATTATGCGCTATATGGGCAGCAGGGATTAATTTCTATTTGATGTTAGAATAAGAATCAAAACCTGTCGGAACTATTCCGGCAGGTTTTTGTTTTAAACTAATTCCAATCATTCTGAACTGATAAATCAAAAGGTACTTTGAGGGTTTGGTTTCAATGTAACATACAGTTTATTCAATGATTTATAAAAAAACAACCGACGGCAAATTTCTGATTCGAACAGCGACCTTTGCTGATGTTTCTCAAATGCGGGAAGTTCAATTAAGATGTTTTCCCACACTGGCACAGCATGAACTATTGACAGAAGCTCAATATGCCAATCATATAAAAGTATTCCCGGAAGGGCAATTAGTAGTTACCGATGGAGCTAAAGTTATTGCTTCTTCAAGCACCTTGCGGATGAATTTTCCCAAATTGGAACATACCTTAATGGAAGCTACCGATAACTTGTGGATTACGAATTCTCATCTTCCTGATGGGGATTGGCTCTACCAATTTGATATAGGCGTTCTCCCTGAGTACAGAGGCTTAAAATTATCCAAAGAAATTTACCAGGCCCAGCAGGAGTTAGTAGGAACACTAAACATGAATGGGCAGATTACGGTGGGCATGACAATTGGTTATAATAAGTACAAATGGAAGTACAGTATTGAGGAATATTGTGAAAAGCTAAAAAACTTTGAAGTAGAAGACCCCACGGTAACACCACAACGTAAAGCCGGTTTTCAGTGGGTAAAACCCATATTCAATTATGTGGAAGACCCTTCAGCAGGAAATTGCAGCATTTTAATGGTTTGGCCATTCAATGGGTCTGGAATTATAAAGGGAATAGAATAAAAAGTCCGTAATTGGTGTGCTTTTCTGATGGAAATTTACTTCTATGTGAGCTAGGGAACTGTTAATTCTATATTATTATTTCATATAGAGATTTATTCTCTAGATGGATAGGACGATTTTATTATTTTTGCGGCATCTAAAATCCTGCTTTAGGGAAAATATAAAACGCATGTTAAAGAGTGTTTTCTTCTTTGTTTTTCTAACCATCCTACCTATTACTATTTTCGGCCAAGCAGATAACCACGATACTTCTTTAGGGGAAACCGGTATCTGGAATGGAGTGTATTTAAAATTCAAATTTTCTGAAAAGTTGGGATATTATGGGGAACACCATTTAAGACTCCGGAATGAATTGGATGATGTTAATAGTTTTGTTGGGAGAACGCGACAGATTTACAATAGAGCGGGGATTAATTTCTACGTCAATAAAAATTTTGAGGCGGTAGTTGGACCTACATTAGTATTCAACTTTAGTCCCGATCCGGATGATCCGGGTTTTGAAAAGGTAACCTTGGAACCCCGGATCTGGCACCAATATCTTTTTAAAATGAACCCGATGGGGCGTTTTAATGTATATCACCAATTTCGATTTGAACATCGCTGGAAAAAAGACAATGATGTGGGGGCTGACTACGATTTTACCAATCGATACCGGTATAAACTATTTGCATACATTCCAATAAATTCTGATGAGATAAGGGAGAAAACGTGGTTTGTTTCCCCAAGTGCGGAAATATTCATGCATTCCGGAAGATCCGTTGTATATAATCCATTTGAAGACTTTAGAACGTATAATGGTATAGGATATGTTCTCAATAATAATGTTACCTTTTTTGTGGGTCATATGTGGACCTTTGGTCAAAAGAAATCAGGGTTTGAGTATAATACCACTCATATTTTGAGATTTAATGTGTTTATTGGTCTGGATACAAGAAATATTGAGAATAAGATTCCATCAATAAATTTAGGATATTGAGAATGTTAAAAGAAAAGAAGAACTTATTAATTTCTTTATTGGCTATTTTGTGCGGGATTCAGCTGATTTTTATTTTAGCTCAGGCCAATAAAAGGAATAGTGATAAGGCAAATTACACGACCTTATCAAAGGATACATTAGATTATTTTGTAACCCTCAAAGAGGCAAATGAAGCGTTGTTTTCAGAGGATTATGAATATGCTAAACATTTGTTTGCAAAGATAGATAGTCTTTATCCTCAGGCTGAAAATGAGAAAAATAGAAAAGCCTCCTTGTTTATAGATGGCATTCAACTCCGATCTGATTCTTTGAAAAGAGTAAGAGGGCGGTTGGCCGCTTACATAAATGAATATCGACGAGATACTGCACAAATTTCCTTAATGAAGTTAGGGCTCAAAGAAAGAGCAGAGCAGCTAGGTAATCTTACTCAACAGCAGTTAAAATTGTTAGAGGATTTTAGAAT
>JBGTEN010000116.1:0-2763 GCA_041747755.1 Arenibacter sp.
CTTAGATTCAAAAGCTCCTAGCCAACAGGTTGGGTTTGTAGTAGTAAATTTCAAACTAGGCGAATAAGGCATGACCTATAAGGAGACCTTGGAGTGGATGTATGCCCAGCTTCCAATGTATCAACAAAAAGGCAAATTGGCGTATACTGCCAAGTTAGACAATAGCATCGCATTTTCCAAGCACCTAAATTTCCCCGAAAAAAAATTCAAGAGTATACATATTGCGGGAACCAATGGGAAGGGTTCCAGCAGCCATATGTTAGCTTCTGTTCTACAAGAAGCGGGTTATAAAGTCGGTTTATACACTTCTCCACATTTAAGGGATTTTCGCGAACGCATAAAAATAAATGGAAAACCGATTAGTCGAAAATTTGTAGTAGACTTTATCCAAAACCAGAATGCTTTTCTCCATTCAAATCGATTGTCATTTTTTGAAATGACCGTGGGCATGGCGTTTGATTACTTTTCAAAAAGGAAGGTGGATATTGCTATTATTGAAGTGGGGCTGGGGGGTCGATTGGATTCAACAAACATTATTACACCTGAGGTTTCCCTGATTACCAACATAGGGTTTGACCATATGGATATTTTGGGAAACACATTGCCTTTAATCGCCAAAGAAAAGGCAGGTATCATTAAGCCTAATGTTCCTGTTGTTATTAGTGAATATCAAGAAGAAATTGCAACGTTATTTGAAACCATTGCTTCAGAGAACAGCAGTAAGATTGTATTTGCCAGTGCAATTCAAGGAACAACTTACAAGGTTTCCCTGTTAGGGAATTATCAATCAAAAAACGTTAAGGGAGTGCTGGCAGTTTTGAAGGAACTAAAAGCGTTTACAGTTAGTGAAAATCACATAAAGAATGGTCTTAGCCGTATCGTTGAGAATACGGGATTAATGGGCAGGTGGCAAGTGTTGCAGCAGCATCCCGTGGTGGTATGCGATACCGCTCATAATAGTGAAGGTCTGGCTTTAGTTCTGGAGCAGATAAAGCAACAGGAATTTAACCAATTGCATATTGTACTTGGTTTTGTGAAAGATAAAAATTTAGAGGCCATTCTGCCCTTGTTTCCTATAACGGCCATTTACTACTTTGCACGCCCAAACATTACAAGAGGTTTAGATGTTGTTGTTTTAAAAGAGAAAGCAGAGAATTATGGGTTGAAGGGGAGCACCTATTCCTCAGTAAAAAATGCCTTTAAAGCAGCAAAAAGGAAGGCTGGTAAGACTGATTTTATTTATGTGGGAGGCAGCACTTTTGTGGTAGCTGAAGTGTTGTAATCTTTTCTTGTTTTTTTCTTTTGGGGAATGAAAAACTATTCTATATTTGCACTCGCTTATAAGAAAAAGGAAATGTTTTCTTGAGGTAGTGAAAAATTGATTCGGGCTCTTAGCTCAGCTGGTTCAGAGCACCTGCCTTACAAGCAGGGGGTCACTGGTTCGAACCCAGTAGGGCCCACATCCACAAAGATAAGCTTTTCAAGCAATTGGAAAGCTTTTTCTTTTTTTGCGGGTACAACATAGGTACAACATTTTATTTTTAATACATTTAGTTCAAGCTTATACCACTTCAAGTTTGAACCTAATAGATAAAATAATACACTGGCTGGACGCTTTGGATACATACAAAAGGCGAATCAAAACGGTGTATTACCTGAAAGACACACAAGTTGCCATAGCCATTATTCTATTTTTTCTTATTATCGGCATAGTCCTCTATTCCATTTACGATGTAGGTTTTCCTTGGTATACCTCCCTCATTTTTATTTTCCTGTTGAGCATTGGTATATTTTATTTACTTATCCAAATCACCCTAGAAGAAAGGAAAGCTAAAAACCAACCTTCAGTAGAACCAATTGAATCTATTGGTTTGAATTTTAACCGCATCGTCTTAGATAATATCTATTATGTTCTTCGAGGCTACGAAAAAATTGATATTGAAAAAACCGAAATTGATGATTTTTATTCCGTGCTCACCCAACCATTTAAAGGCACCGATTCGGAAATTCACTTCATATCCATGAATTGGGTAGAATTGCGCTATGTTTTGGAAAAGTTCAAGGAAAAATGTCGAGTAGAATATGCAACCTTTGAAAAGTCCGATAAGCTATTTTTGGACGGAAAACCTGTTACCGCAAAAAAACTGTCCAATAACGGACTCAGAAAACATCCTGATAAATACTTCACTGATAAGATAGATAATTGCTTTCCAAAGTAAAAAGGGTGTATTTAAAAATAATGAGGGTGTATGCACCTTTTTATAGTGTCTTCCATTGTCATCCAGCTATTTTAGCCATCGAATTCAAAATTGTAAAAGGCCTTTTACTCATCATTAATTTCTAAAATACGAAACTATGAATGAGCAAATGAATGTGATGTCCGATACGAATGTGGACACACCTGTTATTGAAATACTAAAAGAAATAAAAGGATTATTGGCCTTTAATAAGAAGGTTCTTAATCTGGAGGATCTGGTACTGTATACCGGAATGTCTGAAAGTACAATCTATAAACTTTCAAGACTCAATCTAATCCCTAAAGGAGATAATAAGGAAATCCGTAAACTCTTTTTTGAAAAGGACAGGATAGATGATTGGCTATTGGGAAAACCTGACGTATCCGATGAATATCTTGAGCAGAAGTTCAATGAGCAGCTATTGAGAAAAAGAAGATAAGTTTTTCAATATGGCAGCTGAACAACACAAAGAGCTCTATGATGTAGCCGACCCTAAGAAAAAGACGGTCTATGATTATACCATGGA
>JBGTEN010000117.1:0-4684 GCA_041747755.1 Arenibacter sp.
TTAAAGTCTAATGTCTAATATCGAAAGTCGAAAGTTTCTGGTTTCAAGTTTCTCGTTATTTTTCATAATTGCCGTTTGTATTTGTTTTTTAAGGCTCATATTAACCGACAACAGCAGAGTCAATCCATCAACTATCAACGATCAACTGTCAACCAAAATCCATTCAACTAAAAAACTTAAAAATTCCCAATGTGCCTACAGCTACAATACTTATAATACTTATCCAAAGGATAAGGTCATATAGGAAATTAGGTTTAAAAAGGGGATTTAAGCGGTAATATCGGAAATAAATGGCAGCATACACCACCAAAAACAATAAAAATGAGCCAACAATGCCTCCGGTGATGACCATCATTACCGGTAGTTGAATAAAGACAAAGGCAATGGCCCACAGCATAGGAATGACCCACGCCAAAATAGCTACGGTTCGTTTTCGAATGGCGAAATGGCTAAAATCAATCCAACCAATTTGTCCAAAAATATCGGTGAGTTGTCGGGTCCATGCAGCCAGAGCAGCGAAAAGGGTAGAAAATAGGGTAACAAACGCACCTATAAGAAAAGCTATTTTGGCATTGGGTCCCAAAGATTCCGTATACATAGCCGATAAGGTTTCTACCAGACCATAGCCTTCCATAACATTGCCTTGTATATGTAAAACAGCGGCTCCCAATAGATAAAATGCAGCAGTAACGGAGGTATAGACCAACATGGCACTGACAGCATCCAATTGCATCACTTTGATCCAGCCCCTCGCCCGTAGGCACCATGCTTCTGAATTATCATTTTTTCCGGTATAGCTGGCATATCCTTTTTCCAGACACCAATAGTTGTAATGTATAATCTCGTCTCCCCCGACCCCGGTAATGCCAAAAGCTCCAAAGGCGACGGCCAAAGCAGTTTTGGGCAAATTAAATTGCAGACCACTCCAAATATTTTCCCAGGATATGGAGTAGGGGGTAAATTTTATAAAATAGAGCGAAGCAAAATTAAATAAGGTAAATAAAGCAATCATCCATAAAGAAAAGGACTCTATGAATTTGTAATACCCCCGGAACACCATTAAGGCTACTACAATGGCGATTAGAAAACAATAAAAAGTAACGCTGACGACATCGGAGGTCATGTGCAGAATAATGGCAACTCCCCCTATAATACCACCTACCTGTAAAAGTTTTATGATCATGACCAGAAAGACTGTCCAAACAGACCATTTTGCCCTTCCAAAGCGGGGACCGGGTAATTTATTAAAGGCTTGCATGGCGGTTTCTCCTGTGAGGATGGTATGTTTTCCAAATTCCAGTTGCACCGCTACTTTAATAATACAACTCACAATGATGACCCAAAAGGTTATAAATCCCGCCTTAGCGCCCAATGCTGTGGTGGCAATCAACTCGCCGGAACCCACTATGGAAGCTGATAAAATAAAACCGGGTCCTAAAAATTTAAGTTTCCCGCGAAAGGAATCGGGAGGTTCTTTTATTTTATCGGCTGATAATACATACGGGTCGGCGGTTTTTGTCATTGGGATAGATAGGAGTTTGTTAAAGGTCCAATGTGGAAGGTCAAAAGTTGAAAGTCGAAGGTCGAAAGTCGAAGGTCAAAAGTTTTTTGTTGCAGGTTTCTTGTTTAAGTTTTAAATTGAATTTGAATTTGTTTTGAATCATTTGTCATATCCATCAACCATCAACGAACAACTAAAAAAGTTTCTGGTTTCAAGTTTCTGGTTGTTTTGAACAATTTCATGAATTTGTATTTGCTTTTTGAATTTGTATTTGTTTTGAATCATTTTTCATAACCATCAACCATCAACGAGCAACCAACAACGAACAACCAACAACGATTTAAAGATTTTTCAAAAAGTCCATATTGTGCTGCATACTTTCAAAGGGTGTACTCGCATATTCTTCTTGTTCTATAAAAATATGTTTTACTCCTGAAGATTTAATGTTGGCCATCAGCGCTTCAATATCGAGAACCCCTTTTCCGAATTCGGTACTTTCTTTTTTAGACAGGTCCATATCTTTTAAGTGCCACAGCGGAAAACGTCCCGGATAGCGTTTAAAATAATCAAAAGGATCATTTCCGGTAACGACCACCCAACCCAAATCGAGTTCCATATGCACCAATTCAGCTTCGGTATTATCCATCAGCACATCATATAGCACAGAACCATCTACGGAATCAAACTCATAATCATGGTTGTGGTACCCAAATTTTATTCCTCTTTTCTCACAATCTTCACCGGCTTTATTAAAGGACTCCGCAACTCTTTTATAATTATCTATGGTTTGACCTGCTGAAGGCATACTGGAACAGATTAAGTATTCCTGACCGGATTCTGCAGCTTCGTCCATGGTCTTTTGCCATTGATCATCTAAAGCTACATGGCCGCTTTTTAGATTCATACCCAAATCATCGCAGACTTTTTTTATCTCTTTGGGTTCTAAACCATAATAATGCCCTTTCTTACTTTTGGCAGATTCAATTTTTTTAATTCCCAAGGCGGCAATTTTTTTAAGGGTACCTATGGCATCAGCATCCATTTCTTTACGAAAGGTGTATAATTGCACGCCCAGGTTTTTCGCTTTCTTTTTTAATTCAAAATTTGGAAGGGCAAAAGTGGGTAACAAAAGAGAACCTGCAGCTACAGTGCCGGTTTGCATTATAAAATCTCTACGTGTTTTCATGAGAAGCTGTGTATTGGGTTGTTAAATTCATGGTAGTTGCCTTCAAAATAGACAAAAGGGAACCCTCTAAAATAGTGTAAAATTTTGATACCCCGAAAGCATAGGTCTTTGTATTTTTACCAAAAACCAATTTTAATGAATTCCAGACAAGAACAGTTACAGGCATTTGACCGATTACTTACGATAATGGATGAGTTAAGGGAAAAATGTCCTTGGGATAAAAAGCAAACCCTTCAAAGTTTACGGCATTTGACGATTGAGGAGACCTATGAGTTGGGAGATGCTATTTTGGAAAATGATCTTCCTGAAATCAAAAAGGAACTAGGAGATCTTCTGCTACACATTGTATTTTATGCTAAAATCGGGAGTGAAACAGGGGATTTCGATATGGCAGATGTCATCCATGGAATATGCGAAAAGTTGATAAACAGGCATCCACATATTTATGGGGATGTAATTGTTGAAGATGAGGAAGAGGTAAAGCAAAATTGGGAAAAGATAAAATTACAGGAAGGCAAGAAAAGTGTTCTGGAAGGGGTACCGGTTAGTTTGCCTGCTTTGGTAAAAGCCAATCGTATTCAGGATAAGGTCGCCGGAGTAGGATTTGACTGGGAAGAGCCTGGTCAGGTTTGGGACAAAGTACAGGAGGAACTATCGGAATTACAGGAGGAAGTGCAATCAGGAAATTTGGACCGGATGGAAGCTGAGTTTGGTGATGTATTGTTCTCTATGGTAAACTATGGTCGCTTTCTAAACATTAACCCTGAAAATGCGTTGGAAAGAACCAATAAGAAATTTTTAAAACGTTTTCAATATCTGGAGCAAAAGGCCACCGAAATGGGTAAATCTTTGAAAGATATGACGTTGGCCGAAATGGATATTTTTTGGGAGGAGGCCAAGAAATTGCCTGCCAATCCATAAACTACCTTATCCTATAAGAGGTACTATTTAGTTTTAAACTTTGAACTGGTTTAAACTTTTTGTTTGGAACCGAAAATTTCGGCTTTTGTGCACAGATGAAGACATTTTTTAGAAGCATAGCAGGGCTACGATGATCAAAAATGGCAAGATATGGGTGCAAAATGTGAAATTTGTAGGTAAAAGAAAAAGTTTAAATCAGTTCTTTATAAGAAAACGCTAACCAAAAGTACAGGGAAGCGATTATCTTTGCCGCTCAAAAAGCGAACCCAGTGCAACGTTACACCAAAGAATTCAAATACAATTTGAAGCTGTCATTCCCGGTAATACTGGGCATGTTAGGACACACCTTCGTTGCCTTTGCCGACAATATTATGGTTGGACAGTTGGGAACAGCTGAGTTGGCAGCCGTATCCTTAGGAAACAGCTTTGTCTTTATTGCCATGTCTTTGGGTATCGGTTTTTCTACCGCCATCACCCCATTGGTTGCGGAGGCCGATGGTGCCGGAAATCAGGCCGACGGAAAAAGTGCTTTAAAACATGGGTTGGTATTGTGTACTGTTTTGGGGCTGGCACTTTTCGGGATCATTTTACTGTGTAAACCATTAATGTACTTAATGAAACAGCCTCCTGAAGTGGTAGAACTTGCCATTCCGTATATGGATTTGGTTGCTTTTTCTTTAGTGCCTTTGATTATCTTTCAGGCCTTTAAACAATTTTCTGAAGGTTTGTCTCAAACCAAATATCCTATGTATGCTACGGTAGTAGCCAACGTAGTAAATATAATCCTTAACTATTTATTGATATTCGGCACTTTTGGTTTTCCCAAATGGGGCATTGTAGGTGCTGCGGTGGGCACATTGGTATCGAGAATTGCCATGGTAATCTTTATTTGGTTGGTGCTGAAAAACAAAAAGAAGTTCCATGACTATGTTACCGGCTTTAGTTTTAGAACCCTTGAGAAAAAGGTGTTAAAGAAAATCATCGATTTGGGATTTCCTTCGGCCTTACAAATGTTTTTTGAGGTAGCAATTTTTACTGCAGCGATTTGGCTAAGCGGAGTTTTAGGGAAAAATGCA
>JBGTEN010000118.1:0-4684 GCA_041747755.1 Arenibacter sp.
GTTTCCTTATAGCTGTTGAAAGCATCATCTACCCAAAGGGCAATTGCTTTTACGCCATCACCGTGGGAGTCTATATGTTTATTTATATCCCCACCGGATTTCAAGGGAGAGGTAAGGACTAATTTAATTTTGTCTTGCTCAATTACGTAGGAAACCTTATCCTTACGTCCTGTTTCCAGACCTGCATAAGCTAGGGGTTGAAAACCCCAAGCCGACATATAATAGTAAGCTGCTTGTTTTGCATTGCCAACGTAAAGTTCTACATAATCTGTACCCAGTAAAGGAAGGAAATCTTCTGCCTCCGGATTTTGCTTGGGTAATTGTAATGAGGTATTGTCTAATAGTGCCATAATACTGGTTTTTTGATTTCGTTTGCCAATAGCAAAATAATTCTCTTGAATTTGGGGTTTAGTAGCCCATCAAATGTACCACATTGCCCTTAAATGGGATGTTATGTCAATCCTGGAATGTTGTGCCTTTAAGAAGTTCATAATACAAATATCGCAATTAATTTGCACTTATATTTTTACCTTTCAGTTTAAAAATATAACTCCTTAAAAGGTCTTGATCCAGGTCTAAGATAATCTGTAAAACAAATATCCTAAAACCAATATCCCAAGCTAAAAAATAGATTGCTGCTTTTGCGTTGTGGTGAAAAAGAATACATCACCTGAATGGGTCCCAAAAACGACTCCCAACCATATCCTAAGCCATATCCAGAGAAATTTGGTGTAGTAAACCATTCTCCTGTTCTAAAAAGATCATCGTCAACATTAGCGAAATTTCCTGCGAACATTAAATGGTTTTTTGGGGCTATCTCGTAATCGAGCTTTGCATATGCTTTAACAAAACTATTTCCTGGAAGGCTTAAGAAATCATACCCAAAAAATGGAATAAAGCTGTTAATCATATCAGTTCCAAAACCACCTAGAACAAAATCAAAGGAACCTACTCTGGATGTCCCCAGCTTAAAGCCTCCGGAGGCTTCTATATTCATTGAAAGCTTATTGGCTATTGGGAACGCAGTTCCCATTCTGGCCTTGGTAATAGAAAAATCTTTAAAATTATTATTGAAATCGGAGGAAAGTATGTAGTAATGGAAATCCCCTCCAAAGTAAACGCCTCTGGAAGGAAAAAATTTATCGTCATATGTGTCCAAAATTAATTGACTGTAGGCACTGAAATAGTTACTTTTCTCAAAAAAGGTTCTCTCGTTAGGCAAGTTTTCTATTTCCGGATTTTCCTCATTAATAAGCTGGTTTATTGTTCTTGAACTATATTTTAAGAATTTATGTTCCACTCCTAAAATAAAGGCAAACTCTTCATTCAATACTGTTTGCAAATAAATTTGATTGGTAATATCAGTAACATCCAAGTTAATTCTGTTGATATTGCTATTTATTCCTTCTTCGAAATTAAGCCGAATGAAATCATAACTTATATCTTTCGAAAAAGCATTAAACCTAGAATTGATACCAAAACTCCAATAAAAACCCTTATCAACATAATATTGAAAGTCATATCTAAGGTTGTCTCCCAAAATAAAATCTATCGAACCCACATCATCTTTCATTAGCACATTTTTTTTGGTAAGATTTAGTAAAACAGCGCTCTTGTAGAGATCGTTATAATTTAAACCCATTCGGATAAAGGTCTTGTTGGGGTTTTCACGTAGATTTAAAATTAAATCGGTTTCAGAACCATCTTTAACCAGTTTATATCTAATTACCCTAAAGTTACCTGTTGCTGCTAAATTTCCTATCCCTTGTTGTAATTTTTCAAAGGTGATTTTTTCATTCAGTTCAAACCTTAGTTTTCCCTTGATGTATGCCCGTGTAAAGTCGTCATTACCTTCAAGAATCATGTGTTTAATAGTAAGAGAATCTGTAGCAAATACTTTAATCGTGTTGCTATCTTTCCTTTGCCTTATAGCAATATTCCTTAAATCATCATATTTTTCTTGCGCTGCAACTTCACCGGTCTCAATAATATCAGAGGTAAAATTGAAACTAATCACCGAGTAATCCTCTACTTTAGGTCTAATATAGATATCTGTCATTTTAGCCTTTTGTTCCATATCCTGAACGGTCCTAAAATTATTGATTTGAAGAAGAATCTCAGTAGCAGATAAAAGAGCCTCACGATCTCTGAGTGCATGTTGCACATCTACCCCGATAATTACGTCCATACCCAATTTCTTAATTTCCTCAATTGGATAATTGTTGACTACACCACCATCAATCAGCACCTGACCATCTATTTCAATCGGTCCAAAAAGAGAAGGTAGTGTGCCACTGGCCAATATGGCTTCGGGTAAATAACCCTTGTTTAGAAGTACAGCTTTTCCGGTCTCCACATCCGTGGCAATACATAAAAAGGGAATAGGTAATTTACTGAAATCATTAACGTCCTTAACATGATAAAGCAACCTTAACAATTCATTATAAATATTTTGGCCCCCTGAAAAGCCCTGAGGAATAGTAATTTTGAATTTGTTAAAGGGCAAGGTTACTGCATACCGTTCGGAGTCCTCTTTTTCATAAAACGACTTAGCGCTTCTGGGGAGATTATCCTGAATTAGGTTTATTAAATCTGTTGCTCTAAATATAGAGTCTAATTGATCTGCGGAATATCCAGAGGCGTACAATGCCCCAATTATTGCCCCCATACTGGTGCCTCCAATATAATCGGGCCTAATCCCGGCTTCTTCCAATACTTTTAATGCTCCAATGTGAGCAAGACCTTTAGCGCCACCACCACTTAAGACTAAACCTATTTTGATATCCTTTTGATTTTCGGGACTTTCTTGAGCGTGCAAAAAACTTCCAAACAAAAATATATACAGAAAAAGAGCTATTTTTTGCATCTGGTTAGTATAATTTCTTAATGAAAGGTTTCATAAATTTTCTTTGCTTTTACCATCCCTACAGACTTTGCTAAATGCTCTACACTTGCCTCCTTTATACGTTTAACAGATTTAAACTGCTTTAAAAGCTCCTTTGCCGTTTTCTCTCCTACACCTTCAATACTTTCCAACTCCGAATTAATAGCAGCCTTGCTTCTTTTATTTCTATGAAAGGTAATACCAAAGCGGTGAGCCTCATTTCTAAGTTGTTGAAGAATTTTAAGTGTTTCCGATTTTTTGTCCAAATACATAGGGATTGGATCTTCCGGATAATAAATCTCTTCTAACCGCTTAGCAATTCCTATGATGGCTACTTTTCCCCTTAAGTCAAGTGCTTCCAGGCTTTTTAAGGCCGAAGATAATTGTCCTTTACCTCCGTCTACTATTATAAGCTGGGGTAGTTGTTGATCCTCATAGATTAATCTTTTATAACGCCGGTAGACCACTTCTTCCATTGAAGCAAAATCATTTGGTCCATCTACGGTTTTAATATTATAATGGCGATACTCACTTTTAAAAGGCTTTCCATTTTTAAAAACTACACAGGCCGCGACCGGATTACTTCCCTGAGTGTTGGAGTTGTCAAAGCACTCTATATGCCTTGGCTCCGAAGTTAGACGCAAATCGTTTTTCATTTGTGCCATAATTCGTTCAGCATGTCTGTCTGGATCGGTAATTTTAATTTGCTTAAACTGTTCTTGTCGATAGAATTTTGCATTGCGTTCGGAAAGCTCCAAAATTTTCCTTTTATCTCCCAACTTTGGGATGGTAACTTTTAGCCCAGGTTCTGCTATTATTTCAAACGGAACATATAACTCTTTGGACTGGGAATTAAAACGCTCCCTTAATTCCAAAATGGCCAACTGCAATAAATCTTCATCTGGTTCTTCTAACTTCTTTTTTATTTCCAATGTATGCGCTCTCACTATAGCTCCATACGAAAGTTGTAAAAAGTTTACATATGCAAATTCATTGTCGGAAATAATAGAAAACACGTCCACATTGGTAATCTTTGGGTTTACGATTGTAGATTTTGCCTGATAGTTCTCCAGTATTTCTAATTTTTCCTTTATAAGTTGGGCCTCTTCAAACTTCATTTCCTCAGCATAATATTTCATTTGTTTTCTGAATGTTTGAAGTGATGATTTAAAATTTCCTTTTATAATTTCTCTTATCTCATCTATTTGTTGATGGTATTCTGACTCGCCCTGTAAGCCGGCACAAGGTCCTTTACAATTTCCTAAATGATACTCCAAACAAACCGAATATTTAGATGCGTTTATTTTGTCTCTGGAAAGATCAAAATTGCATGTCCTCAAAGGATATAAGCTTTTAACAAGATCCAAAAGCGTCCAAACAGTTTTCATACTGGTAAACGGGCCATAGTACTCAGAGCCGTCCTTTACGAACTTTCTCGTGGGAAATATTCTGGGAAACCGCTCTTTCTTAATGCATATCCAGGGATATGATTTATCATCCTTGAGCAACACATTGTATCTGGGTTGATACTGCTTTATTAGGTTATTTTCCAAAAGCAAAGCATCCGATTCTGTATGAACCACAATATGTCTTATATAGCTTATTTTCTTCACCATTACCCGGGTCTTCCCGTATTCATGATTTTTGAAAAAATAAGATGACACTCGCTTTTTTAAATTCTTGGCTTTACCTACATAGAGTATTTTTTCTGTAGCATCATAAAATTGATATACCCCAGGGGCTTCCGGCAAACTGCTTAATTGTAATTCTATGGGGATATCCGGCATTAAATTGGAATAC
>JBGTEN010000119.1:0-20585 GCA_041747755.1 Arenibacter sp.
ACAATTTATTGGCTTCAACAAAGAGGTTATGATGTTGCTGTATTGTTTAATGGTGATGAAAATAAAGACTCCGAAACTCTTATACTTAATAGAACCGGCGCTTCCTTAGTTGGCAGAATAGCAAAAGAAGATCATTTTGACAAAAGTTTAGTTAAAAAGTATGCAGAACAGTGGAGAACAACATTATTAGCGCTTTAGACGTTGATAAATCAATGCACCATCTACAACTTCCAGCGGCTCATAATAATCGGAAAGATACCGATTAATATAGGCATTTTCCTTAATAAGCTTTTTGTCGAAAATAGCGCGGTTGTTTCGAACTACAACAGTTACTGGCTTTAGATTTTCCAAAATAAATTGAATTTCCTCAAGTCCCGTTTTTCTTGGATTATCATAAAACTGAAACATTTCCGGTTTGCATATATTGCTTGGATGCGTAGCAGCTTTGGTAGGAGGGACAACTCCCAAAATCCAATACCCTATATGATATTCAGTAAATAATATATTTTTGGTTTCCAAGGAATTGTCCTCAATATATTGGGGCACCGCAAATCCCTCTCCATTAAAAAAAGATCCCTTTTCTATTTTATGTTTACTAATGGCATAGTATTCTAGATAGCTTTCCACAGGTAAAAGAAAGAGTAAAAATAGCCAATGAGATCTCGTTTTTAGCCCTTGCCAAAATCCAAACTGTGATACCACAAGGGCAATAGGAATCAAAATTATAGGGTATAACTGAATTAAATAGTGGCTGTTTATCCTTCCTCCTTTAACAAAGGAAAGTAACACCCCAATACTTGCCAATAAAAGTAGTTGAACAGCAGTGTCTTTATAGTTTAAATATTTTGTTCTCCAGGCTATGAAAAAAAACAGGGTTAAAATTATAAATGTGGGCGCCATTTTTAACCACGGATAACGTCTTGCCTCAGCATATTCCAGAGGTGCCCGGACCACAGATTTCCACCATAATTCGCCTATTTGCTCAAAATAGTAGGGCAAAAAAGTTAACAGTATCACCAGGAGTATCCCAACTCCATAACCAATAGAATGGCCTAGCCCTTTTAGAAATTCTTTTTTTAGGTATGCCTTATAAAGAATAAAAAGCCCTACAAAAAGTATGGCATAAGCCATATTTAATTTGACCATTACAGAAATTCCCATGAGCAATCCGGCAACTAAATACCAAATGAAATGGTTATACCGAATCAAAATAAATAAGGCAGCCATAAAAAAGGTCATGCAAATATGTTCTGACATTACTCCTTGAACACTGCCAAGTGCACTTTGTAAAAATACACAAGTCACGGCGGACCAAAAAGCTACTCTTTTTGAACTCAGTAGTGCCGTAATTTTATAGGTAAATAATGCTGTAAGTACCACGAGTAATGTTCCAAAGAAGCGAATGGCTAAAAAGCTTTTACCAAAAACAGCTATAATGCCTGCAAAAAAAAGAAAAGTTATAGGAGGTTTTACATCCCAGAGCTGGGTGTAGGGCAAAAAACCATCTACCCAGGATTGCCCGATAAGAATAAACGTACTTTCATCCCTGTCTATATAGTCCCTAAAAAAGAATGGAAATCGAATAAAAAAAGCAATTATAAAAATCAATCCAAAGACTCGCCATGCCCCGAGTTGCCCAAATTTAGCAGTCAAAATATTGAATCCCTTTTTAAACATTACTGTTTTTACTATAATTTCCCATCTTTGCAACACAGAATTTACTTGGTAAAATTAATTTAATCTTTATTAAACACTTCAGCTATTGAAAAATATTTCAGAAAGAGATGCTAAGCATATTTGGCATCCTTTGACTCAGCACAAACTATCCCCCAAAATGTTGGGAATTGTGAAGGCAAAAGGGGTGCTATTGGTTGATGACACCGGCAAGAAATATATAGATGCCATTTCTTCTTGGTATACCTGTATGTACGGACATTGCAATCCTTACATTTTAAAACAGGTGTCCAAACAGCTTCAAAAACTAGATCAAGTAGTATTCAGTGGCTTTACTCACGAACCCGCTGTGAAATTATCTGAAGCACTAAAAAAGATTTTACCTCATAATCAGCAAAAATTATTTTTCTCTGACAATGGCTCCACTGCAGTAGAAATCGGTATTAAAATGGCATTGCAATACTATTTCAATAAGGGAGAGCGACGTAACGTTTTATTGGCTTTTGAAAACGGCTTCCATGGCGATACTTTTGGAGCCATGTCGGTTTCCGGACTTTCTGTTTATAATGGCCCGTTCGAAGACTTCTTTATTACGGTTGAACGCATTCCAACCCCAACAAAAACAAATCTAAATGATATTCTGTCATTTTTGGAGACCCGATTGAAAAAACAAGATATCGCTGGTTTTGTTTATGAACCTTTGGTACAGGGTGCAGCTGCCATGCAAATGCATGAAGCTACTTACCTAACTCCCATTTTAGAAATATTACAATCTCAAAGTGTTTTAACCATTGCTGATGAAGTAATGACAGGATTCGGTAAAACCGGAAAACATTTTGCATCAGACCATATCGCCATTAAACCGGATATCATGTGTCTTTCAAAGGCTCTTACGGCAGGTTTAGTCCCCATGGCAATTACCACTTGCACCCAGAAAATTTACGATGCTTTTTATAGTGACGATATAACAAAAGGGCTCTTTCACGGACATACGTACACTGCCAATCCTATAGCATGTACCGCAGCCCTAGCTGGATTAAAGTTATTACAAACCAACAAAATAAAGGACAATATTCAACGAATTATAAAGTCGCATCAACAGTTCGATAAAGAGATAAAAAACCACCCAAAGGTTGCACGAACTCGTCAAACCGGAACAATCTATGCTTTGGATTTAAACATAGAAATGGAACGTTACGGATCTTTGCGCGACAAGCTCTTTAGGCACTTTATGGATAATGGTGTGTTTCTACGTCCCTTGGGAAATACCATTTATATTTTGGCCCCTTTTATTATAAAACCAAAACAGCTCAATAAAATCTATACAACCATTAAATCTGTCTTAGAAATAATTTAAGGATTGGAATAGTTGTAGTTTACTTTATGTCGTTTTCGAATTAAAAAAAGGTCGTACCAAAGTCTAAAAAAATAGGACAGTTTCACTTTTGAGCCACCTTTGTCTATCCATTGCTTTACCGGAATTTCATCCATGATTTGTAATGCATTTTCTTTGCCATATTCACATAGAATTCTAGAAAAGAGTTCAACATCAAACAACCATTTGGAAATAAATGGCTCCTGAAAGAGTAGTAATCCAAGCTCTTTTTGAAATACTTTGCAACCGCATTGGGTATCGTATACCTTAACATCCAAAATATTGGAAATTACTGTGGCAATTATTCTCCCGAAGACAAATCTTGAGAATTTTCGCTCTATAACCGAGCCTATTTTAAGAATCCTGGAGGCAAAAACAAACTTCTTTCCATAATCCAATGCAAAAAGGAAAGAATAACACTCCTCCAAGGATACCGCCAAATCTGCATCCAAATAAGCCAAAACTGGAGCTGTATTTTGGTCACAACAATGCAAAACTCCCATGCGCACTGCCGCTGCCTTACCACTGTTTACCGGATTAGAAATTACCGTAATCTGATGTACAAATTGTTGTTGCAAGGATTGTAACATCTTAAGAGATTCATCTGTAGAAGCATCGTCTACAAAGCAAATATGGGCATTGGGATGTGCTGTCAAAAAAGAGGTGAAGCTTAAAATAGGTAATCTACCATGCTCATTATAACAGGGAATAATTATATCTATTTTAGGGTTACTCATCTGTTGATTATTTCGTGCCGCAGAATTCTGCTAACAGGGGACTAAAGTACAAATAAGACTATACATTCAATAGGATTTTCAAATGAGGTTCAATTACGGCAAAGCTAGGATAACACTTACTGCATTTCCTCCAAATCCTACTGCATTTACCATAACCGTTTTTATAGTGCAGGGGGTATTAACATAATTTATAAAGGGTACTCCTATAAATTTCTGTTGCTGTAACATCAATATTCCCAGTTCCATACTCAACATTCCGGAAGCCCCAAAAGTGTGCCCTATTTTCCATTTATTGGTAGTCAGCCCGGGTAATTTATCGGAAAATACTTTTCTTATAGCTTCATACTCCGCTTTATCACCTTGTAAAGTGCCGGGAGCATGCATTACAATAACATCAACACTGTTCGGGTTAGAAGATCCCAAAGCCATCTGCATTGATTTTTGAAAACATTGGGCATCAGCGGAAAGTGAAATATGATGCTGTAAAGGTTCGGTGGCATATCCTAAACCTTGTATAACAGCTAAAGCATTTTCAGTGATCCCTTTTTCCAAACAAGCTACAGAAGCACCTTCACCCAAAACCATAGAATTTAACTTCTTTTCTAAATCCAATGCGCGGCACGGATACTTTTCAACATTTTTAGCATAAATTTTCAAAGCCCTCATTTGAGCAATGGTAAATGCTGTTAAAGGTGCCTCTGATCCTCCTACTAAGAATTTTTTAGCCATTCCGCTTCGGATCCAGGCTATTCCATTTAGTAGGCTGTGTAAAGCCGTAGAACATGTAATAGAATGGGAGATTTCAGGGCCATTAGTTTGAAGGTCGTGTGCAATCCATGAAGAAATATTTCCCAAAGTGGTAGTAGGAGAGGTTAAAATACTTGTGCTATTCTGATGCATAAACTGTTCATAATATTTCTCAAACAGTGCAGTTGCACCCCTTGAAGAACCTATATTAATACCAAAGTTATCGTTGGATTGCCAGGCGGCTTTCAGCACAGCCTTTCTAGATGCGTATATTCCATAGAGTACACTTTGGTCCAGATGTTCGTATTTTGAATCGGACCTTCGCAAAGCCTCAATTTCCTGTTGAGCGTCTTTATGCAATTTAGCAGTCCAAACCTTGTTATTTCCATACTCCTGCTGAATTAAAAAATGTGCATCATTTTGGTAATTTTTCCAAATGGATCCCGGGGAAATTCCAAGAGCACTAACGGATTCGATAGCTGTTATGGAAATAGGTTCTATATATTGCAAAGCTAAAATTTATGTTTTTATCACTAATTTCAAGGCTTTAAAATTAACTATTTTGAAGCCTTAATTTGGATTAATAGTTATATAATAAAAGAATTTTTAATTCTTCTACTTTAGGTCTGACGTTGGTTTAAGATCAAAAATGAAACCGAGAACCAATTATGTCTTTGAGGTAAATCAAAATTCCTAGAAGTATATTTTTTGGTATTTGATTTTTAAATAGGTTATTTTTGATATGCATTTAAAATACCCAAATGAGTAACACAAGACATAATTGGACACAACAAGAAATACTCGATATATATAATAAACCTTTAATGGAGTTGCTTTATGAAGCTGCTACTGTACATCGTAAATTTCATGATCCAAATACGGTTCAGGTATCCACTTTAATTTCTATAAAAACCGGCGGATGCCCGGAGGACTGCGGATATTGTCCTCAAGCGGCAAGATATCATACTAAAATAGAAGGAAACGATTTAATGTCAGTACAACAAGTAAAGGCACAAGCATTGCGAGCCAAATCCGGTGGTAGTTCCCGTGTATGCATGGGAGCAGCATGGAGAAATGTTAAAGACGGCCCGGAGTTTGACCAGGTACTTGAAATGGTGCGTACCATAAATAAATTAGAAATGGAGGTCTGTTGTACCTTAGGTATGCTCACCGAAAATCAGGCGCAACGCTTGGCAGAAGCCGGACTCTACGCCTATAACCATAATCTAGACACTTCGGAAGATTACTATAAAGATGTAATTTCTACAAGAGCTTTTAAAGATCGCTTAGATACCATTGCTAATGTTCGTAAAAGTAATGTAACCGTTTGTAGTGGTGGAATTATTGGTATGGGAGAAAGATTGGAAGACAGGGCTGGTATGTTGGTTGCATTGTCTACCCTAAATCCACAACCGGAATCCGTTCCCATAAATGCATTGGTTGCTGTTGCGGGGACGCCAATGGAGAATATAGCCCCAATAGCCATTTGGGATATGATAAGGATGGTAGCCACCACCCGCATTGTTATGCCGGAAACTCAGGTACGCTTATCCGCGGGGAGGACAGAAATGAGTCGGGAAGGGCAGGCATTGTGTTTCTTTGCAGGAGCCAATTCTATTTTTGCAGGAGACAAATTATTAACCACTCCAAATCCTAATGTAGATGATGATATGGAAATGTTTAAAATTTTAGGACTATCTCCGCAAAAACCCTTTATTAAATTATCCCAACCACAAACCATTGAAGCAGATCAAACCACTATTCCAGCTTTAGGAGAAAAACCAAAATGGAGCAGACCTAATCACGTAATTGAGCGCAATGAGCAGGCCAAAGACAAGGCCAAAATGAATTGAATTCTTAATCCTCATACAAAGACAGCCCATTTTTAAAGGCGACAAACACTATTGCAGAAAATACAGCAGCAGTAGAGTCCCTATTGTAAGAATAAAAAAAAATGTAGATTTTTACTAGATTTTTCTCACATAAAAAATATTCTAAAAAACGAATTACAATTGAAGTTACAGGATATTCCAAGGGTAAGCACCATTACTAGGGAGGCGTTTATCCAAAATTATTTCAAGCCTCAAAAACCCGTGGTTATTGAGCGATTTATTGAAGATTGGCCAGCTTTCTCCAAGTGGAATCTAGACTATATGAAGCAAGTGGCAGGAGATAAAATTGTGCCGCTTTATGATGATAGACCAGTGAGTCATAAGGACGGTTTTAATGAGCCACATGCCCAAATGAAGATGGCCGACTATATTGATCTTTTGAAAAAGGAGCCTACACGATACCGTATTTTTCTTTGGAATATTTTAAAACAGGTTCCCCAATTACAGCAAGACTATTCCTATCCTGATTTTGGACTTCGCCTAATGAAAGGTTTACCAATGTTATTTTTTGGTGGCACAGATTCATATACTTTTATGCATTATGATTTGGATTTGGCCAATATCTTTCATTTCCACTTTGAGGGAAGTAAGGAAGTTATTCTTTTTCCTCAATCTCAGAACAAGTATCTGTACAAGGTTCCGCATTCCCTTATTACTCATGAACAAATTGACTTCTCTAATCCAGATTATGTCAAATGGCCGGCTTTAAAAAAAGCTGAAGGTTTTAAAACCTATTTACGCCATGGTGAGGTTTTATACATGCCGGAAGGTTATTGGCATTATATGAAATATGTTACCCCCGGATTTTCTATGAGTTTAAGAGCTATAGCCCGGAATCCCAATAATTTTGGGAGGGCTCTTTACAATTTTTTTATCATGCGCCATATGGATGGTCTTATGCGTAAACTACAAGGGCAAAATTGGATTGACTGGAAAAATCAGGAGGCAATTCGCAGAACACACAAATTGAACGTCCTTTAAGAAATCAGTTCCCTGATTTTATCATAAACCAAGTGGCTTTCCCATCCCCGATACAATAAGTAATCAGCTAACTTCTTTTTCCTTTTCTGCGTATTGGCTTCTACTATTAATTCCAATCGCTTTTTTGCAAGCGCATCCAGCGTTTTTAGATAAAGGGCATCATCAATTTCGCGCAAGGCAATTTGAATATTGTATTTTGAGATTTCCTTATGCTTTAGTTCACCGGTTATTCTTATTTTTCCCCATTTTTTAATAGTGAATTTTCCACGAGCATAGCTCTTTGCAAAGCGTTCTTCATTAAGATAATTATTTTGAATAAGATGGGTTACAATTTGTTCTACAGCCTCAGGAATCATCCGCATTTCCCGTAACTTATTATGGACCTCCTTATGGCACCGATCTTGGTAAATGCAGTAGCCTTCTAATTTTTTAATTGCTTCTGTAAGGGTAAAAGAAGGTACCTTGCTCATATCTTAAATAGTAATCTATCCCGAATTTAAGCAATCTTTGTTTCGGATAGTGAGTATTTAGGATAGCTTCACAATTTTACCTATATTTATTTTTACTAAAATTTATACTAAAGCCAAAAAAATGAATAATAAATTCAACCCGTTTTTACTTTTGCTAGGTTTGTTTTTCTTAGCCGGCAATGCCCAAAAAATTAATCCCTTAGAAGGACGTTGGAATATGATTATTGAACAAGATGGGAAAAAACTACCCTCTTGGTTAGAGATTAAGCATTCCGGTACCAAAACTTTGGTAGGACGCTTCGTGTATGCCTTTGGAAGTGCAAGGCCCATCGCAGAAGTTAAACTAAATAATGAAAAATTTAGTTTTTCCATACCCCCGCAATGGGAACCTGGAGATGGAGACATGCAGTTTGAAGGACAAATGGAAGGAGAAACTTTGAAAGGAATCATGGTTTATACTGATGGGAATACGTATAATTGGACTGCCACTTTAGCCCCCGAACTTCCTTATACAAAAAATCCGGAATGGGGCAAACCCATGGAAATTTTTAATGGAAAAGATTTGAGTGGATGGCGAGCCCTTGGAGATGAAAACCAGTGGATTGTAGAAGATGGTATTTTAAAAAGCCCCAAATCCGGTGTAAACTTGGTATCTGAGGAGTCTTTTATGGATTTTAAACTCCACATAGAGTTCCGTTATCCTGAGGGAAGTAATAGTGGTATTTATCTCCGAGGGCGCTACGAAGTGCAGATTATGGACAACAAAGGAGAAGCCCCATCCGATGTACTCTTTGGTGGTATATATGGATTCTTAACTCCGACAGAAATGGCAGCTAAAGCTGCGGGTGAATGGCAAACTTATGATATTACCTTAATCGGAAGAAGGCTAAGTATTGTTGCCAACGGAATACCCATTATAAATGATCAGTTGATTCCCGGTATAACCGGAGGTGCTCTAGATAATAATGAAGCCCTCCCGGGACCACTTTTGATCCAAGGCGATCATGGTGCTATTGAGTTCAGAAAAATTGTGGTTACTCCAAGAGTAGAGAATAAATAAGACGTGATCATAGGTCAAAAAAAAAGCGGCTCTAAATAGAGCCGCTTTTTTAATATATGGTTTTTCCGTCCTTATCTTTAAAACGGTATTCAAGATATGTATAGGCATCTCGGGCCTGAACTTTTACCCATTTCCTATATTCCATAAACCATTTAAAACGCATGGATGGGAAACCCTTGGTTAAGTAAGCAGCAATAAATGGATGAATATTTAAAATTATTCCATTCTTGCCTGCCGGACCTTTCAGTAATTTTTCAAGATCCGAATTTATTTTGTATATTAATCCAATGGGAGCTTCTACTTCTTGTCCCGGGGCATTGGGATTTTCCTCACTGGTTTTAATATTCATTTCCGGGCGTACCCGTTGTCTAGTAATTTGAATAAGTCCAAACTTACTGGGCGGCAATATTTTGTGTTTGGCCCGGTCATCTTTCATTTCATCTCTCAGATGATCAAAAAGTTTTCTCCTGTGCTCACCCTTGGTCATATCTATAAAATCTACCACGATGATTCCTCCCATATCCCGAAGGCGTAACTGCCTTGCGATTTCTGAAGCAGCCAATAAATTAACTTCTAAGGCGGTATCTTCCTGATTATTGGCTTTATTAGAACGGTTACCACTATTTACATCTATAACATGTAACGCCTCGGTATGTTCTATAATTAGATAAGCACCTTTACTCATGGAAGCGGTACGTCCAAAGGAGGTTTTAATCTGTCTTTCAATCCCAAATTTCTCAAAAATGGGAATTGGAGAATTATAGAATTTAACTATTGATTCCTTTTCCGGTGCAATTTCATGCACATAGTCTTTTATCTGGGCATAGAGCGTTTCATCATCAATATGAATCCCTGTGAAACTATCGTTGAAAACGTCCCTTAAGATAGAGGAGGCTCTATTGAGCTCTACCAATACCTTGGACGGATGTGGCGCTCTTTGCAATTTTTTACACATTGCCGACCATTTGGCCAACAAGTTTTGTAGATCTTTATCTAATTCCGCTACTTTTTTGCCTTCTGCAACTGTTCGGATTATAACACCAAAACCTTTGGGCTTAATACTTTTTACAAGTCTTTTAAGCCTGTCTTTTTCCTCATTGCTTTCTATTTTTTGAGAAACAGAAACGCGTTCAGAAAAGGGTACCATTACCAAATAGCGCCCGGCTATAGAAAGCTCTGAGCTTATTCTGGGCCCTTTGGTAGATATGGGTTCTTTAACAATTTGCACTAATAAGGATTGATTAGCTTTTATAACATCATTGATGCTGCCATCCTTATCTATTTCTGGTTCAAAAGGGAAGTCGGCCAGGGAATAATCCCTTAATTTTCCTGTACTTACTTGTTTTATAAACTTTAACATTGTAGCGAGTTGCGGACCCAAATCATGATAATGCAAAAAAGCATCCTTTTCGTAACCCACATTTACAAAAGCAGCATTTAAACCGGTAACCGGTTTTCTTACCTTGGCAATTAAAACATCACCAACTGCAAAATTGTTGCTTTCCTCTTCTTTATGAAGTTCAATAAGTTTTCCCTCTTTTAATAAGGCAAAATCAACGGTATCGGAACTAGATCTTACGATTAATTCTCTATTCACCTGATTCTATTTTTTATCCGTTCCGATATTGCGGAAGCGGATGGATTAAACAATACTGTTTTACAGGTTGTGCAAACCCGTTGAAATTCATTTTTTTGGAATTTCTATGTCAATGAACATATAAAATGAAAAAGTAGTTAAAATAACTACTTTTTCTTGTGGCGGTTAGCTCTCCGACGCTTTTTACGCTTATGGGTAGCTACCTTATGTCTTTTTCTTTTTTTACCACTCGGCATAAACTCTGCTTTTATTAATTAATATTTTTATTTTACGTGTACGTTACTTTTAACACCCTCTACAAAAACCTTCGCAGGCTTAAATGATGGGATGTTGTGAGCAGGTATTTTAAGAGTTGTGTTTTTGGATATGTTTCTCCCTGTTTTCTCCGCTCTGGTTTTGATAATAAAACTGCCAAAGCCACGTAAATAAACATTATCACCACTTTCTAAAGAAGATTTCACCTCTTCCATAAAAGATTCAACAGTTGCCTGAACATCTCCTTTTTCAATTCCCAGTTTTTCTGAGATTCTCGTTACAATTTCCGCTTTCGTCATTTTGAATTATAGATTTTCTGTATGTTTTTTAGGGTTGCAAATATATAAATTTAATTCATTCTTTTGCTCTAAT
This sequence comes from Arenibacter sp., assembly GCA_041747755.1. Classification (GTDB taxonomy): domain Bacteria; phylum Bacteroidota; class Bacteroidia; order Flavobacteriales; family Flavobacteriaceae; genus Aurantibrevibacter. The sequence continues at coordinate 11,161 of JBGTEN010000119.1, forward strand.
AGACTTAATTTTAAGTATATAAACAATTACTTTTGTGCAAGCTTGTTTTACAAATGTCCTTTTCTGATAAAATTTTACAGTGGTACGCTCAAAATAAACGTTTTCTGCCTTGGAGAAACACCAAGGACCCATATAAAATTTGGCTATCTGAAATTATTCTTCAACAAACAAGAGTTGCACAAGGCACCCCTTATTATTTAGAATTTTTAAAGCATTTTCCAACAGTTTATGATTTGGCAGATGCCAATGAAGAGCGTGTATTAAAATTGTGGCAAGGGTTGGGATACTATTCTAGGGCGAGAAATTTGCATGCTACTGCTAAAACCATAGTTCAAGAATATAATGGCACTTTTCCAAAGACGTATGCCAAACTTCTAAAATTAAAGGGTGTTGGAGAGTATACAGCAAGCGCTATTTCTTCTATCTGTTTTGATGAACCGCAGCCTGTCGTAGACGGAAATGTTTACAGAGTACTCTCCAGATATTTTGGAATTGATATTCCTATCAACAGTACTGAGGGAATAACTTACTTTAAGGCTATTGCAAAATCGGTAATGGCAAATACGGCTATTAGAGATTATAATCAAGGTATAATGGAGTTTGGAGCTTTACAATGCACACCAAAAAATCCAGATTGTTCCCTTTGTCCGTTAAATAAAGGTTGCAAGGCTTTACAAGACAATCAAATAAGATACTTGCCTGTTAAACAAAATAAGGTTAAAGTGCGCAAACGCTATTTTAATTATTTAGTACCTTTAATACCTAATTTTGAAGGAGGGTATGGGACGGTCTTAAATAAGCGTTCAGGAAAGGGTATCTGGGAGAATTTATATGAATTTCCATTGGTAGAAACTGAAAATGAGATAGAACTAACTGATATTATAAAGCACCTAGACCAGGTTTTATCTTTTAAGAAGGCACCTGAAATTTATCTTTATAATTCTAAGGTCATAGTACACAAATTATCGCACCAGCATTTATATACTAAATTTTGGATTCTACAAACCGATGAAATTTTGGAGAACAGTATTTCTTTTTCTATTGTCAAATCCTACGCCGTGCCAGTTTTAATCTCCGACTTTATAAATACATTTAAAATTTAGTACTTTTGATCTAATACAAAAAATATGAGCGGAACACTAAATAAGGTTATGTTGATTGGGCATTTGGGCGATGAGGTTAAAACTCATTATTTTGAAGGAGGAAATTGTATTGGAAGATTTCCCTTGGCAACTAACGAAACGTATACCAATAAACAGACAGGCGAAAAGATAACCAACACGGATTGGCACAATATTGTTGTCAGAAATAAGGCTGCCGAAATCTGCGAAAAGTACCTTAGTAAAGGCGATAAAATATATGTTGAAGGGAGATTGAAAAATCGGCAATGGCAGGGAGAAGATGGTAACACGCGTTATAGCACAGAGATTCATGTTCAGGATTTTACCTTCCTATCTACAAAAAAAGAAAGTACTGCTAATCAATTGGCTTCATCTCCAATGAGCAAGCAGGTTAACATTGCAGCTCCCATAACCCATAAGGAAACACCTCAAGTATATGAAGGCGCGGAGGACGACCTGCCATTCTAGATAACTGAAATTAAACTTTAACTGTTGGATACAGACCCGTTTAGTATACTTCTTAATTTTGTTGTTTTAGATAGTTCTATTACCCTAAAAACAGCTATTCTTGTTATACTGCTTATTTTATCTGCTCTAATCTCAGGAGCAGAAGTGGCACTTTTTGGACTTTCGTCAACAGATATTAATGAAATTGGAGATAAGAAAACTGCTAAGGGAAATATAGTAGTGGAACTTCTAGAGCGTCCAAAAAAATTATTAGCTACAATTTTAATAGCAAATAATACTATTAACATTGGAATTGTTCTATTATTTAGTATTATTGGGGATACTTTATTTGCACAAATAAAATACGTTTTGTTCGGAGTCGTATCTGTTCGATTTTTACTGGAGGTGGTTGTCGCTACCTTTTTAATTTTGATGTTTGGTGAGATTTTACCCAAAGTTTATGCAAATAGAAATAGCGTAAGTTTCGCTTTATTCATGGCTTACCCCTTAAAAGTTTTAGATGTTTTACTTGCGCCTCTAAGCCTTCCGATGAGGGCAGGTACAATTTTTTTGTACAACAAACTGGGACGGCAGAAAACTAACCTTAGTGTGGATCATCTTTCTCAAGCTTTAGAACTTGCTGCCAACGGGGATACTACAAAAGAGGAGCAAAAAATTTTAAAGGGTATAGTATCCTTTGGAAATACAGACGTTAAGCAAGTCATGCGACCCAGGATAGATATTTTTGCGCTGAATTCTGAAATGAAATTTCAAGAAGTAATTGAAGAGATTAAAAAAAACGGGTATTCAAGAGTGCCTGTGTTTTCAGAAAAAATAGATAATGTTTTAGGTGTACTTTATGTGAAAGATTTATTGCCCTATATTGATAGAAAAGTATTTAATTGGGTTAATCTTATAAGAGATCCCTATTTTGTCCCCGAAAACAAAAAATTAGATGATCTTTTGAAAGAATTTCAAGAAATGAAGAGTCATTTGGCGATTGTTGTAGATGAATATGGCGGTACTTCCGGGGTTGTAACCCTAGAAGACATCATTGAAGAAATTGTAGGAGATATAAGTGATGAGTTTGATGATGAAGATCTTATTTTTTCAAAGCTCGATGATTATAATTACATCTTCGAGGGAAAAACGGCTCTTAAAGATTTTTATAGAGTTGCAAAAATTGAAGATGAAGAACTTTTTGAGGAACATAAAGGAGAGTCCGAGACTATTGCTGGTTTTATATTGGAAATAGCAGGAAGGTTCCCGCAGAGGGGTACAAAAATTCCTTTTAATAAGTATATGTTTGTAGTTGAAAGTCTGGATAAAAAAAGATTACGGCAAATAAAAATTACCCTTCCCAATGAGCAATAAGGTCGTTTTCTTTTCTATAATTTTAGGCTTTTTAGTAGTGGGATGCACTAAAAAAGTACTTCCAAAACCTAAGGCTATGCTTCGATTGGAGTATCCGGAAACGACAACAAAACAATTGGAGACCGCCGATTTTCTTTTAGAATATAATGAAATTGCCCAAATAAAAAACAAAGGCAATTCTTCTTTAACTTTAGACTATCCCTCTTTAAAAGGTTCCATTTTTATCACCTATAAAAAAGTGGATAATAATCTAAATAGTCTGCTTTCTGACGCTCAACGTTTTTCTTATGAGCATGTAGTAAAAGCAGATAATATTTCCGAACAACCTTTTATTAATAAAGAAGACAAGGTGTATGGTATGTTTTATGAAGTCTCGGGAGATGCCGCTTCACAATCTCAGTTTTATGTTACAGATAGTACCACCCATTTTGTAACCGGCTCCTTATATTTTTATGCTAAACCAAACTATGATTCTATTCTTCCGGCAGCCGTATATCTTCAAAAAGATATCCGCAGAATTATGGAAACCTTACGCTGGAAGTAGCAATAGATTTTAAGCTTCCCTCTTGTAACATAAAGTTTTTGACGCTTTTTATAAAAAGAACAATTATTCAGCTAATAATTTTTCAGCATTTTTAATACTACTGTTATATTGTTCTCTAATAGCTTCTATTTTTACTTTCTCCTCTGCTAACCACAGTTGTTTTTCCGGGGAAAGCTCCTTTCCGTTCATAATCTCATCTGTTGTAAAACGATCGCCAAAGTCATGCATCCAATCCATCATAGCTTTATTAGCGGCTTGAAGCTCCTTTTTGGCTAAATCAAACGCTTCCCCTGTTTCCGTACTATCTGTTTTGGAGTTAAGATCGGTTACCAACTTCCCTATTGCACTCATTTTAGGCATAACTTCATCGTGTATTGCCATTACTTCTTTCATGGGATCCGTTTTAACTTCGCCTTTTTTGTCTTGCTTACAAGAACTAAGACTGAAAACTAAGAAAGAAGCTAATACTAAAGTGATACTCTTCATTTTCAAAAAATAAGATTGTTATTAAGAACACATATAATTCATCCGGAACGTACAACAAAGATATCAAATAACAAGAAAGGTGATGTTGAGAAAAACGGAAATAAGTTACTTCTCCAAGATAAATCAATTAATACATCTGATAAAGTAATAAACACATTGGATTTTCTGAACTAGCCCTTTTTTAGTTAGTTATTATACCAATACCTTAAACGTCATTAGGGAAATACCAACATTGAGATTGATAATCAATACGTGTTTAATTTGGTTTATACACCACCTCATAAACTCCTCCTTTATCCAGTGCCAGGAAAATTCTTTCGGTATTTCCTTCTGTTTTAAGGACCATATCTTCAACTCCACCATAGCTTTCATCCAGGAACCTTTCTTCTTCCCAAGTAGCTCCTTTATCTAGGCTGTAATATAAAATTAGCGGCTGGGGTTCGCCTCCTTTTAACCAGCCTGCTGCGAACACCGTATTTGGTTCTAAGCTACTTAGTGCAATTCCGTTAAAAAAACGAGAAGTATTAACTTCATCTATTAAAGTTAGCCAGCTTGCACCGTTGGAAGTAGTTTTAAGCAAAGCCCCTTCAAATCCCACATAAATGCTTTGGGGGTTTTGATTATCAAAAACAATCTTCTGAGCAGTGGTTGGATTTGGAACTAAATCCAGCCAGCGATCTACTTCATTTTCATTCTTTAAACGAACCAAATATCCATCTTCAATTCCACCTTGTCCCCCAAGCCAAATTTCATCATCTATGTAAGGGTTTACAGCAACAACAGCAGTTGCGCGGGCAAACTGATCCCAGTCTCCAAAAATAGGTTCCCAAGAAACGCCTTTGTCAGTTGATTTCGCAACTAAATAATTGCCGGTAGCATATAGTGTATTTTGTTGAGTGGGATGCTTATGAAAGTCCCAAAGACCTTGAGGCTCAAAACCACCGCCAAAATTGGATTCTAACGGTTGCCATTGGTCACCGGAATTCTTAGTGCCATAAATTGCTATCTCAATATCGCTTTGAAAATCTACTACAGAGGCTAGAATTTCTTCTTCGGAAAATACTAAAATGGTTTCTATATTCTTTCCTTGTAAGCCTAATTCTTGGAAACCTTGATTGCTGCTTATATCTTTTTTAAAGATTCCGCTTTCTGTAGCTGCGTACAGTATATTTCCTTCTAGGACCAACTTATTAACTTTTAGGCCATCTAATCCTAGTTGTCTCCATTCAAAATTGGAAGGAATTGGCTCGCTGTCGTCTTCATTGTTACAGGCAATAAAAATTAGAGAAACCAAGATAACGAAGAAATAATTTCCCATAAGAAGTTTAAACTTGTAGTTCATAAAATACCTTTAGTTTTTGGTTGAGTGCAAGTGCATTTTTAGTAGCAATTAATGATATGAATCCTATTTCTATTCCTAGATAATATTTTTTGATTTGGTTGCGTCAAGGGCTACTACTTTATTATTTTCAACAGCAAAGAGCCAATAGTTAGTCTGCTCCACTTTATTTTTGAGGATTATCTTTAACAAGATTTTAATGCTGAATTACAGAAGATTCCGTAAATTTAAGGAGCACAACCAAATAGAAAATTTTAATTATGAAAGAATATGCCTTGCCGATACGATTTGGAATTGCCACAAGTGGGTCCTTAATAGCCTATTTTTTAATTCTCTCCTTATTTAATCTACATACGAATATCTTCTATAGCCTTTTCAATGGCGTCATCACCGGTTTTGGTATTTATGAATCTATAAAATATTTCAGATTAAAGGAAAAATATGATTTTAACTACGGAAAGGGCTTTGCAGCAGGTATAGTTACCGGATTTGTTTCTACTCTGATCTTTACTTTATTTTTTGCTTTTTATTCAACCGAGGTAAATACAGGTTTTCTGGAAGAACTCTCTACAGTGTGGTTTAAGGACTACAATACCTCTGAGGGCATTGTTTTCTTTACAGTTGCCATTATGGGCTTTGCTACCTCTTTGGTTCTTACCTTATCTTTTATGCAGTTATTTAAGACTCCAAAAAAAGTCAAAAATAAATCGGCATAAAACGAAAAAAAACCTTGTAAATTAACGATTTAGAATTATATTTGCACCCGCCTACGAAAAATGGGCAAGTTCTTATAATTCATAATTAATACACAAGCTATGTACGCAATTGTAGAGATAGCAGGGCAGCAATTTAAAGTTGCAAAAGACCAAAAAGTGTATGTTCACCGTTTACAAGAAGAAGAAGGTAGCCTAGTTACTTTTGATAATGTACTCTTGCTGGAAGACGGTAGCAACATCACCATAGGCGCCCCAGCTATAGACGGAGCCGCTGTTGAGGCAAAAGTCGTTAAGCACCTAAAAGGTGATAAAGTAATCGTCTTTAAAAAGAAAAGACGTAAAGGTTATAGAAAGAAAAATGGGCATCGTCAGTATTTGACTCAGCTTGTTATTGAAAGTATTATTGCTTCAGGTGCTAAAAAAGCGGCAAAGACAGCAGCTCCAAAACAGACAGAAAAACCTGTAAAAGAACCAGTGGCAGTAAAAGCAGAAGCTACTCCGGTTGTAAAAACTGAGTCGGCCGAAGATTTGAACAGTAAAACAGTTGCCGAGTTAAAAGAAATGGCAAAGGCTAAAGGAATTGAAGGAATTTCAGCTTTGAAAAAAGCAGAGTTAATTGAAGCCTTAAGTAAATAGTAACGTTTTAAATAGCATATCATGGCACATAAAAAAGGTGTAGGTAGTTCCAAAAACGGTAGAGATTCAGAATCGAAGCGTTTAGGCGTAAAGATTTTTGGTGGCCAAGCTGCCATTGCCGGTAATATTATAGTAAGACAGCGTGGTACGAGACATAATGCTGGTAACAATGTATATGTTTCAAAAGATCATACGCTTCATGCCAGAGTTGATGGTATAGTAAAGTTTCAGAAAAAGGCAGGCGGAAAATCATTTGTTTCCATCGAGCCCTTTGAGGCGTAATAAACACTTTTACAAATTTTAAAAACCCTCAATGGTTGCATTAAGCGACTATTGAGGGTTTTTTAATGTTTAGTTTACCAAAATATAACATTCTACACGCTTTCTAAAGCGCCTGTATTACTGGTTTCCCCGTATCTTTCTCAGCATGATTTATCCGGCAAACCTCCGTTTTATACTTGTGTTTTGGCTCCTCTGCTTAGGTCACCTCCTACAGTCTCAGGTAGAAGAAAATGGCAAAAACGACATTGCCATTGATACTATTTTCTACAGGTATCAACAAGAACTAAGACAAGCTAAAGAAAGTGGAAAAACCAAAAATAGAATTGAAAAACACATACAGCTGGGCGGTTTTTACCACGAGTACGGATTATACGCAGAGGCAATTAAACAATTTAATCAGGGGTTAATTTTGGGCAATAAGGAAAGAGACTCGCTTTTCTGTATTCTCAATAATAATATTGGAGAAGTTTATCTAGACCAGAATAATTTTGATTTAGCCAGAGATTATTTAGAGCAGGCAGCTCACGTTTCTAAAGCATTGGGTTATGAAAGAGGACTTGCACGCGCAAAGGCCCTACTGGGGTTTTGCTTTGAAAAAACAGGAGCATATGAAAAGGCCTTGTTGCATCAACAAGAAAGCCTTAACCTATTTACAAAACTACACGATTCTTCAGGCATTGCCCTTACCTATGAGAACATGGGTAGTGTCTATGAAGACTTGGAAGATTTTTCAAAAGCATCCGCGTATTTTAAAATGGCATATCTATTTATAAAGGATAAGAAAACCAGAGAAGAAGCTGTAGTGCTAAATAACTTGGGAGATGTTTTTAGGAAGGAAGGAGACTATGAAAATGCGCTAGAGTATACCTACAAAGCTTTGAGGGTGGCGGAAAATCTAAAAGACAAGCATCAACTAAAAAGCGCTTATAAGGACTTGTCTAAAACGTATGCCTTAAAAAATGATTTTGAAGCGGCTTATGCAAAACTAGAGTTGCATTTGCAATACAATGAAGAGTGGATTGCCAACCAAAATGCAAAACAAATGAATGTTTTGGGCGCTATGCATGAAGCTAATAAAATGGAGGCCAGAATTGCACTGCTTCAGGAACAAAACAAAGTAAGTAGGGCTAATCAAAAATTATTATGGTTTGCATTATTTTTTTCTACACTCCTTTTAGTGACCCTATATGTTTTTCTTGAAAGGAAACGAAGAACAAAACTAAAAATACAAGGTTACGAACAACTCCTTCTTAAGACAGAATTGGAAAAGAAGGAAAATGAAGAGCGAAACCTGCAACGTGAAATTCAAATAAAAGTAACCGCCCTGTCTCGTTACAGTTTACATCTTTCCCAAAAGAACAGGTTATTAGCTACTATTTCCCGTTCATTAATGAACCTTTCCGAGCGAAAAAATATGGACACCTCGAAAAAATTAAAATCGCTTGCCAATGAGATTACCGCAGATTTGGAAAAAGATAATGAATGGGAAGAATTTCAAGACTTGTTTAAGGAAATTCATCCGGATTTTACCAAGAAGCTCTTACACCTATCCCAAAATACCCTTTCTCCAGCAGAATTGAGACTGGGAATGCTTTTAAGACTTAATTTATCTTCAAAAGAAATTGCTTCAATAACACACGTTACTCCCGACAGTATTCGTGTAGCTCGTTATCGTTTAAGGAGAAAATTACCTATTGATCAAAAAGAAGAACTTGCAACATTTCTCATTGAACTATAATCCTTTTAAAATCAATTTTTAATAATCATTATCCCCAAGTAAATAAATTGTAATTGTTGCCTTATTGTTTCCCGTAAAATTTAAAATATTTACATTTTCTTATTCTTGAAAACCCTGTGTAAATTATTGATATACATAGCTTTGGCAAAAATGAAAACCATAGCTTTATGAAAAATTTAAACCAACTAAAAGTACTGTTTGTAATGCTGTTTGTCTTTGGCTTCGTGCTGATAAGTTCCGCTCAAACAGGTAATATACAGGGAACCATAACGGATGAAAACGGCATATCCGTTCCAGGTGCCAATGTAGTTATTGCGGCTCTGGGAAAAGGAGCTATTTCCGACTTTGATGGACGTTTTACGTTCGTCAACATTCCTGAAGGAACCTACCAGTTAAAACTCACCTATTTGGGCTATGCAGATGAAGAACAAGAGGTAAGTATAACTTCCGGGCAAACAACCTCTGTTTCTATTAATCTAAGTCCCAAAAGTGTAGAGTTGGATGCGGTTGAGGTAACCGGTTACGGTTTTAGCAGTCAAGCCAGGGCGCTAAATACCCAAAAAACAAATATGAATATCACAAATGTTGTCTCTACGGAACAAATAGGGAAATTTCCTGACGCCAACATTGGAGATGCGGTAAAGCGTATTCCCGGTATTACCATGCAAGTAGACCAAGGTGAGGCAAGAAATATAATCGTTCGTGGTTTATCTCCTCAATTAAACTCAGTTACTTTAAATGG
>JBGTEN010000120.1:0-4745 GCA_041747755.1 Arenibacter sp.
GTGAAAATAGATATTAAAATAGTAACAGCAGACAATCTCAACGAATTAAAAGAACTGATTTTGGTTTTTGAGAACGTATTTGAAATGGAGAATTTTAAAATGCCAAACAACAACCACTTGCAAGGACTTCTAAATAAAGAAACTTTTGTCGCTATTGTAGCAAAGACTGAAAGCAAGGTCATCGCAGGATTAACAGTTTATGTGCTAGATCAATATTACGCTGAAAGACCATTAGCCTATATCTACGACCTAGCTGTCTTGATCGAGTATCAAAGAATAGGTATTGGAAAAAAATTAATTGCATTTACAACCGAATTCTGTAAACAAAAAGGATTTGAAGAAATTTTTGTTCAGGCAGAAGTAGTTGATGAGTACGCTCTTGATTTTTACCGGTCAACACTACCCACAAAGGAAGAACAAGTGATGCATTATTCTTACAACCTTAAAGGTAATAATGATAATAAATAACGTAAAACAAGCATAATTCTTTTGAAATGTTCATAAGGACTATTTCCAAATAGCACATCATTTACCCCGCCGTTTAAAATGGTAAAAACAATCCGGTAAGAGTTCATAAAAAGTAAAAATTTACTTCTACTATCTTATCTTTCAACGCTTTGGTTCTCTTCCAGTTCAGCTCCGAAAAGGGCGCTAAAATGTTTTATTAGTTTGCTTTTTAACTCTTCCATATCTACTTTAGCCCTGCCTAGTTCAAGGTTTAAAGAGGTTACTGCCTTGCCTTTAATACCACAGGGAATCATTAAATCAAAATACCCTAAATCCACATTAGCATTAAATGCAAAACCGTGCATGGTAACCCATCTGCTGGCACGTACGCCCATAGCACATATTTTTCGGGCGAAGGGAGTGCCTACATCCAGCCAAACACCGGTTTCCCCTTTAGAGCGCTCTCCTTTTAATCCGTATTCCGCTAGAGTTAAAATCACCATTTCTTCCAAAAAGCGTAGGTACTTATGAATATCCGTAAAAAAATTATCCAAATCTAGAATTGGGTAACCCACTACTTGTCCGGGACCATGATAGGTAATATCACCACCTCTATTTATCTTATAGAAAACAGCTCCCTTTTCTTGGAGAAAATGAACATCTACCAATAAATTGGTCATGTCCCCGCTCTTTCCTAATGTATATACATGCGGATGTTCTACAAATAAAAAATGATTTGGCGTTTCAGAAGTGGTATTCTCTCTTCTGTTTTTGACTTTAACAGCAAGGATTTCTTGAAATAAATGTTCTTGGTAATCCCAGGCTTCTTTATAGTCTGTTAACCCTAAATCTTTTAGGATAATCTTCTTGTTCATGTCACAAAGATACAACAGATGAACAAAATCAAAGACTAGTTCTCTAGTTCTACCACCACATCCAGACCTTCAGGATTTTTAATGTAATCCATAAACTGAATTTCATAGAATAGCGTTTTGCCATCTGCACTAAATGTGGCAGAATTCAAAGAAGTCTTCTTAATTTTTTTAGGAAAATGATATTTTAGTTTATACGAAGATCCGGCCAAAAACATTTCCATGCCCTGAAGACTGTCTATACTTTGAGCATGCAATACTTTATCAAGAATTCTTGTTTTTCTGGTAAATGTATTAGAGGCAAAAGAGTAATCTACTTCTGTATATTGCGGATTAGACTCCATAGACATAGCGCTCATTCCGCTTCCCTTTGTAGGATTTAAAGCATCTATATTTTGAAAAGCACTGAACAAATCTGTTACCTCTGTAATTTTATTGAAATCACTAAACAAATCGAATTGTAATTTTCCTTGTTGTTCATCTACAACCATTCGCAACGAAAAAGGTTCCAATTTCTTCAGTTTTTCTTGCTCATCAGTAGACAAAGAGGCAATGCTGTCTTTTTTTTCTTCGAGAAATTTTTTAAAGGAAATAATAGAATCTATCGTCTTTTCAGTTGCTCCCTGCATTTGATCCCCCGCCATTTGTAGTAGTTCCGAACCGTCCATTTGAATGGATATTTTACCGGATTCATCCTCTTTAAAATAAATTTCTTCTGTGAAATTACAGGCCGAGAATGCCCCCAAGAGCATTACAAGTACCAAATTGTTGAAATACTTCATGGGATTAAATATAAAACTATTTTTTATTTTTTTTAACAGTTTAAAAAAAATATCAAAAGCTATTCTATAAGGCACTTAAATGTGTCTTCAGCGCCCATAAATTTTAAAGAACGCTAAAAGATTCTAATTTGGCTTGTTTAAAATAATCAATGCAGCAATTACGCCGGGCACCCACCCACATAGTGTAAGCAAAAATACAATTAGTATAGACCCGCAACCTTTACCTATTACAGACAACGGGGGAAACAATATGGCAAGAACAACTCTCCAGAAACTCATAATCTCAATTTTAAATATTTTGTGTAATTCTTAAAGTTAGAATACACTCCTCAAGTATTAAACAATATTAGATGCGGCAAATAAATAGCCTGTTTAGACCTATTTTGAAAAGCTTAATGAGCTTTACCAACGGCCTGCATTTCCTATTACCTTTTAATAAGACAAAAATAACTGCTATTTGTTACAACAATGCTGATGCATAATTGCATAAAAACAACTTTTACCTAAATGGAAAGATTAGAACAGAGTAGTTATATTTGCAACCTTAAAAGAAGTATATGCAACTTTCGGAGCAAGAAATTATAAGAAGGGAAAAATTAGCAAAGTTAAGAGAAATGGGGATTAATCCCTATCCTGCAGCCCTATACCCTGTAGATACTACTTCCAAAAGCATTAAGGAAAACTTTAATGAAGGAAAAAAGGTTATTATATCAGGCCGATTAATGTCCAGAAGAATACAAGGAAAGGCCTCATTTGCTGAGCTCCAGGATAGCGAAGGTCGTATTCAGGTATATTTTAATCGCGATGAAATTTGTCTAGGTGAGGATAAGACCTTATACAACGAAGTTTATAAAAAACTTTTAGATATAGGTGACATTATTGGTGTGGAAGGGGAGCTTTTTACAACTCAGGTCGGTGAAAAAACCGTGATGGTCAAAAATTTTACCCTACTTAGTAAAGCACTCCGCCCTTTGCCTTTACCAAAAGTTGACTCTGATGGCAATGTATATGACGAATTTAATGATCCTGAGCTGCGTTACAGACAGCGCTATGTGGACCTAGTAGTAAATCCGTCTGTTAAGGAAACTTTTATAAAAAGAACAAAAATCACTAATAGCATCCGTCAGTTTTACAATGAGCGTGGGTATTTGGAAGTTGAAACACCCATTTTACAACCTATTCCCGGTGGAGCAGCGGCACGACCCTTTTTAACCCACCATAATGCTCTTAACATCCCTTTGTATCTGCGCATTGCCAATGAACTTTATCTAAAAAGATTGATTGTAGGTGGTTTTGATGGCGTTTACGAATTCTCTAAGGATTTTAGAAACGAAGGCATGGATCGTACTCATAATCCGGAATTTACCGTTATGGAGCTTTATGTAGCCTATAAAGACTATAATTGGATGATGGACACTACAGAGCAATTATTGGAAAAAGTAGCTATAGATGCAAATGGCACTTCTAAAGTTACCGTTGGTAAAAACGAAATTGAATTTAAAGCCCCATACGCAAGAGTACCTATTTTAGAGGCTATTAAAATCCATACGGGTTTTGATGTTGCAGGTATGAATGAAAAACAATTGCGCGAGACTGCGCAAAAACTAGGTCTGGAGGTTGATGATAGCATGGGTGTTGGAAAATTGATTGATGAAATTTTCGGTGAAAAATGTGAACATCACTATGTACAGCCAACCTTTATCACAGATTACCCAAAAGAGATGAGTCCCCTTACCAAAGAACACAGGGAAAATCCGGCGCTAACAGAGCGTTTTGAACTCATGGTAAATGGCAAGGAATTAGCCAATGCCTACTCAGAGTTAAACGATCCTATTGAGCAACGGGAGCGTTTTGAAGAACAATTAAAGCTTTCAGAAAAAGGAGATGATGAGGCCATGTTCATAGATCAGGATTTCTTAAGAGCTTTGGAATATGGCATGCCCCCTACAAGCGGTATTGGTATTGGAATTGATAGACTAGTGATGCTACTGACCAACAATGCCTCTATTCAAGAAGTACTGTTTTTCCCTCAAATGAGACCGGAAAAAGCACCTCTGGAACTTTCAGAAAATGAAAATGTTATTCTCGAAAGTATAAAGCCGGTAAAAAGATTACCTCTGGTAGAACTTAAGGAAATTTCAGGCCTTAGTAATAAGGCATGGGATAAAAGCATAAAAACCTTGACTAAGTTAGGTGTAATCAGCGTGGTGAAAGAAGGAGAATTACTTATTTGCGAGTTACAGGATTAAGCACTGAAACTGTAATAAAAATGAATTTAATGAACTGAAAATCAAGTCAAACTGATTTTATTTTGACTTGATTTTTTAAAATAAATTTTCAGAAAAAACGTTTTATAAGTGTACGATCCCAAATCTGCGCTTATGAAAAAAATCTACCTAATCTTTCTATGTGTTCTTTTACATTTTTCTTGTTCGAAGGAAAATATCAACAATGATCCGGATAGTACCATCTTGCTAAAAGCTTGTTTTACCCTAAGTAAGACTAGCGTTATAGCAGGAGAGGAGCTAGAAATTACCAGTTGTTCGGTAGACGCTGTTTCCTATGTTTACAATTTTGGAGTTGCCGGCACTAGCGTAAAGGAAAATCCAAAAGTTACGTTTTTAGAAGAAGGCAATTATACTAT
>JBGTEN010000121.1:0-19466 GCA_041747755.1 Arenibacter sp.
TCGTATATCGTTTTTTCCGAAAGGGAAAATCAGATTATAGATTATTTGTGTAAAGGCGCAACGTATAAGGTTATTGCAGACAAGTTGTTTGTAACGCCAAGTGCTGTGAATTTTCATATTCAGAACATTTACTTAAAGTTAAATGTAAACTCTAAATCTGAGGCACTTTTAAAACTAAATCAAATAGACTGATGTCTATATGAGGTTGTATAAAAAAAGAGTTCCTTAATTACGGGGAACTCTTTTTTGTAAGCAAAGGTTTTCGTTGTGTGTTTTTTAAGGACTCTATTTCTCAAACTGAAACACTTTTTCCATGGGCATCCATTTTTGTCCCGGTTGGGCAAAGGGTAGGGCTTGTTGGTAGTTCCACATTAGTTTTTCCCATTCCTGAACCTTTATATTATCCGTATCCATTTTATTCTTCTTTTCAAAAGAGAAGGCATCATCAACCTCAATAATCATAAACAATCGATTACCAACCCTGTAAATTTCCATGGATTGTATCCCGGAATCACCGAGACTTTGAAGTACCTCCGGCCAAACATCTTTATGGTAATCTTCATACTTTTTTATTAGTTCCTCATCATCTTTTAAGTCCAAGGCTAAATAATGTTTTTTCATATATCTTTTGGTAAATAAGTTAGCTTATCAATCAAAAATTGGTTGCGCTAGGTATCTAAATTGTAGAAGCTAATGGCATTCTCTCCCATAATCTTTTTTTGTTCTTCCTTTGAAAGTTTAGAAATATAGCCTTCCACAATTTGAAGCACCTGATTGTATTCTCCCGCAAGTTTACACACCGGCCAGTCCGATCCGAACATAATTCTCCCCGTTCCAAAACAGTCAAAAATAACATCCAGATAAGGCTTGAAATCGCCTGCGGACCAATTTGTCCAGTCCGCTTCTGTAACCATTCCTGAAATTTTGCATTGAATGTTTTTGTTTTGCGCCAGGTTTTCAATATCGCGTTGCCAATTTTCTATTTCTTTTGCTTTGATATAAGGTTTAGCTAAATGATCCAACACAAAAGCTTGTTCCGGAAATTCGGTAACCAATGCGGTCGCTTCCTTAATTTGATGCGGAAAAATTAAAATATCATAGGTTAGGCCATACTGCTTTAACTTTGAAATTCCATTTTGAAAGTCGGCACCCAGCATAAATCCTTCTCCTTCCTCCTGTACCAGATGCCGAATTCCTTTTAATAGGGGATGCTTGGCATAATGTTCCAACTGTTCTTCCACTCGATGAGACCTCAAATCTACCCAGCCCACAACCCCTTTTATAAAATTATGCTCCTCGGCACACTTAAGAAGGAAATCTGTCTCTTTTTCGGATTGATGTGCCTCCACCGCAACGCAACCCTGAATATTATTTTGCATCAGAATGGGCTTTAGATGCTCAGGTAAAAAATCATTGCGAATAATGGACATGGCATCTGAAATCCAACCATGGGTTGTCGTGTCGTATTTCCAAAAATGCTGGTGACTATCAATTCTCATTATCCATTTAATTTGGATTTAAATATACATAAAAGTTAATTTAGGAGATGTTATTGTTCTATTTCTATTCCCCTAACGAGGTCCTTTTGAACCAAGGTGACTACTATTTTAAAACCGATTTATAATTATGTGGGTTTTGAGACTGCCAAAAAAGTATTACAAAGCGATACAATTTAGGAAGTTGTTTCAAGATTTAGATATTAGTTTTGTTTTTAGTATATTTCAATTCATTTCAGATTACGTTCATTTGTACGGTATATATGGAATTATTTAGTTTAAAAAATAAAACGGCCGTAATTACCGGTGGAGCAAGCGGCATTGGCGAAGCCATTTCAAAAAAGTTTGCAGACCGCGGAGCTCATGTCCATATTTTGGAATTCAGCCAGGAAAATGGAAACAGAGTAGAGAAAGAAATACTTACTTCCGGAGGGTTGGCAACCTTTCATCTTTGTGATGTATCCCAAAAGGAAAAAGTAACTACCATAATTTCTTCAATTGAAAGTAAGCAAGCCATAGACATATTGGTAAACAATGCCGGAATTGCACATGTTGGAAATTTGGAAAGTACTGAGGAGGCTGATTTGGATCGTTTATATAATGTCAACATTAAAGGGGTCTACAACTGCATGCAAGCCGTTATTGGCACAATGAAAAATAGAGGTGGGGTCATATTAAATATGGCATCGATTGCTGCTACCATAGGAATTTCGGATCGCTTTGCCTATTCCATGACCAAAGGAGCTGTACTTACCATGACCTATTCTGTAGCAAAGGATTATATGAATCAGGGCATACGTTGCAACAGTATTTCCCCGGCCCGTATCCATACCCCTTTTGTAGATGGATTTATTAAGAAAAATTACCCCGGTCAAGAGGAGGAAATGTTTGATAAGTTATCGAAATCGCAGCCCATAGGGCGTATGGGAAAACCGGAAGAGGTAGCCAATCTGGCACTTTATCTTTGTTCAGAGGAAGCATCTTTTATTACCGGAACAGATTTTCCTATTGATGGCGGATACATAAAATTAAATGGTTAAACCCCCTTCTGGCAAAAAAATAAACAAGAAATTATACCTTGGATATTTCCGGACAAAATTTTTAAAATTTGTAATTGAAAAATAGATAAAGATGAAGTTAATTCGATTTGGTGAACCGGGAAAAGAAAAACCGGGAGTGCTATTGGATAGTGGTAAGCGCATTGATGTGTCGGCTTTTGGACAGGACTATACCGAACAATTTTTTGAAGCCGGTGGATTAGAGCAGCTGCAGAAGTGGGTTATAGTCAATACTGACCGCTGCCCGGAAGTGGGGGTGAATGTTCGTTTAGGTGTGCCTTTGGTGAGACCCTCCAAGATTGTTTGTGTAGGCTTAAACTATGCACAACATGCAGCAGAAAGTGGTATGGCTATTCCAACAGAGCCCATTTTATTTTTCAAAGCCACATCGGCTTTGGTAGGTCCCAATGATGATCTTATACTACCAAAAGGAAGCGAAAAAACAGATTGGGAGGTCGAGTTAGCCATTGTCATAGGAAAAAAGGCGTCCTATGTTTCTGAAGAAAACGCACTGGATTATGTAGCAGGATATGTATTGCATAATGATTATAGTGAGCGAGCCTTTCAATTAGAGCGTGGCGGACAATGGGTAAAAGGAAAGAGTTGTGACACGTTTGCACCGGTTGGTCCTTTTATTGCCACAAAAGATGAAATTAAAGACCCTAACAATCTACAGTTATGGCTTAAACTGAATGGAGAAACCGTTCAGCATAGTTCTACTTCAGATTTCATTTTTAATACTCAGCAGATGATAAGTTATATTAGTCAGTTTATGACCTTATTGCCGGGAGATATTATTTCAACAGGCACCCCATTTGGAGTAGGATTAGGCTTTAAGCCTCCCAAATATCTTAAACCGGGAGATGTGGTAGAACTAGGAATTGAAGGTCTTGGTACGTCAAAACAGCATGTAAAGGCGTATTCGGAATAGGTAATAATTTCAGTTAGGCCGTAAGATTGAATTAAACCTCTTTTAATAGCCTTGAACATTGATATTTTATAGATGGATTTAAAATTAAAAAATAAAATCATTCTGGTAACAGGTGGGTCAAAAGGAATAGGATATGGCATATGTACGGTTTTAGCTCAGGAAGGAGCAATTCCTGTTATTGTTGGAAGAGACAGCAATAGTATTTTGGCAGCTGTTGGAGCGATTAAAAGCAGTGGGGCAGATGCTTTTTTTGCTCTTGCTGAGCTTACTGATCCGGAGCAGTGCAAACGAGCAGTGCAAGAAGTACTAAATACGTATGGGAGAATAGATGGCTTAGTCAATAATGCAGGGATTAATGATGGTGTTGGTTTAGAAAATGGCAGTTATGATGATTTTTTACGCTCCATTAATCGCAATCTTACGCATTATTACATTATGGCACAACTTGTCTTACCGGAATTGAAAAAAAGCAAGGGAGCTATTGTTAATATTGGTTCCAAAACATCCTTTACAGGGCAAGGTGGTACCAGTGGGTACACCGCAGCGAATGGAGGAAGAAATGCCATAACCCGGGAGTGGGCGGTAGAATTACTTCCTTACGAAATAAGGGTGAATGCTGTTATCGTGGCCGAGTGTTACACCCCGCTGTATGAAAAATGGATAAATACTTTTCCAAATCCCGAGGAAAAACTAAAAGCCATAACAGATAAAATCCCACTGGGAAAACGAATGACTACAGCAAATGAAATAGGGGATACGGTGGCATTTTTATTGTCAGAAAGGTCAAGTCATACTACCGGGCAATTGATTTTTGTTGATGGGGGATATACCCATTTGGACAGGGCCATTTCTTAGAGTAGCTCATATTAAAATAACCAAACCCAACAGTTAAAATGGAAAAGTCGCCCATTGTTCCAAAACACTTACTTGTCCCTTTTATTCTTATTACTTCTTTATTTGCCTTATGGGGTTTCGCAAATGATATTACGAATCCTATGGTTTCTGCGTTTAAAAAAATATTGGAATTGAGCAATACCCAGGCTTCCTGGGTGCAAGCTGCATTTTATGGAGGATATTTTACCATGGCCCTTCCGGCGGCTTATGTAGCTAAGAAATATTCATACAAAACGGGAATCATGGTTGGGTTAATGCTTTATGCTTTGGGGGCGATTTTATTTTATCCGGCAGCAGCAAAAGAGAATTACTTTTTCTTTTTGTTGGCATTGTATATACTCACTTTTGGCTTGGCATTTTTGGAAACCACTGCCAACCCATTTATTTTGGATATGGGACCAAAGGAAACAGCGACCCAGCGCCTTAATTTGGCCCAGGCTTTTAATCCGGTAGGGGCTTTGTCGGGTCTATTTGTTGCCCAGACCTTTATTCTCGCTGCTTTACAGTCAGATGATGTGGATCCCGATGGAAAAGGCATTTATGAAACCCTGACCGGCGCGGCAAAAGCCGCGGTTAAAACATCGGATTTGGCTGTCATTCGTAATCCTTATGTAGGTTTGGGATTATTTGTCCTACTAATTTTGGTTGTTATTACAGTTGTCAAGATGCCTGAGAAAAAAGTGGAAAACAAAGATCAGGGTACCATGTGGGATTCCATTGTCCGGATTTTTAAAATGGAGCGCTTTGTAGGTGGGGTATTAGCTCAAATGTTTTATGTGGGGGCACAAATTATGTGCTGGACTTACATCTATCAATATGCTGAAAATTTAGGTATTAACAATACAGATGCGGTGAACTATGCATATGCAGCTCTTATTATTTTCTTGGTAGGTCGTTTTATATGCACGTATTTAATGAAATATATTAATTCGGGAAAGTTACTAATGCTCTTAGCAGTTTGTGCGGTAGTTTTTTGTTTGGGTACGATTTTTATTCAGGGGATTGGTGGACTTTATAGTCTGGTTTTGGTTTCCTTATGTATGTCTTTAATGTTTCCCACTATTTATGGGATTGCGCTTAATGGGTTGGGGGATGATGCCAAAACAGCTTCTGCTTTTTTAGTGATGGCCATAGTGGGCGGTGCGTTTATGCCCATCCTTCAAGGTCTAATTTTGGATCTCGGAGGCTCCGGCTATGCCGACACGCTGATTTTGGGCGTGCCAGAAGTGAATTTTTCATTTGTTTTGCCTTTGCTGTGCTTTGTTATAGTTGCGATTTATGGACATCGGACTTACAGGATTTACGATATAAAAAGTACACGATAATTTTATACCTTTTGTAACCTTTAGGTTCATGAATAACACTATGGAAAAAAATAAAAAAACCCTTAAATACAATTCCAACTATCCTTCAATAGATGATTTGCGAAAGAAAGCAGCGAAACATATTCCCAAATTTGCCTTTGAATATCTGGATGGCGGCTGCAACGAAGATGTAAACCTTCACAAAAACACATCGGATTTGCGTAAGGTGGAGTTATCCCCTTATTACTTGAGCAAGCATTCAGGATCGAGTATGAAAACCGAGTTGTTTGGACACACTTATGACGCCCCATTTGGTATAGCTCCGGTGGGTCTTCAAGGTCTGATGTGGCCTAATGCTCCGGAGATTTTAGCAAAGGCAGCCTTTGAACATAATGTACCTTTTATTTTAAGTACCGTAAGCACCAGCAATATCGAGCGCATTGCTGAAATTACCGAAGGAAAAGCATGGTTTCAGTTGTATCACCCAACCGAAAATCGGCTACGGGACGATATCATTAAAAGGGCTGAAGCTGCCTCTTGCCCGGTCTTGGTCATATTATGCGATGTTCCTACCTTCGGATTTCGCCCCAGGGATATAAGAAACGGTTTGGCCATGCCTCCAAAAATGTCTATAAAGAATATCCTTCAAATTTTGGGTCGACCGGAATGGGCTTTGAAGACGCTGTTTCACGGTCAACCCAATTTTGAAACCTTAAAACCCTACATGCCAAAGAATTTAGATTTAAATCAATTAGGTAAGTTTATGAACCAAACCTTTTCCGGGCGATTGAATGAAGAAAAGATAAAACCTATACGAGATATGTGGAAAGGCAAATTGGTGCTAAAAGGTGTTGCTAATGAGGCGGATGCAGAAAAAGCCATTGTCTTGGGATTGGACGGTATTATTGTCTCCAATCACGGCGGTAGGCAATTGGATGCGGGAGAGTCAACTATCCGCCCTTTAACCCGTATTGCTAAAACCTATGGTGACAAAATCACTGTGATGATGGATAGTGGCCTTCGTTCAGGTCCGGATATTGCCCGGGCCATGGCGAGTGGGGCTCAATTTACCTTTTTGGGTCGCTCGTTTATGTATGGAGTGGCTGCACTGGGCAGCACAGGAGGGGATCATACCATTTCTTTATTAAAGACAGAATTACAACAGGTTATGGAACAAATCTGTTGTGAGAAAGTAAGCGATTTTCCGAAACATTTAATCTAAATAATTCGCCATAATTCCCCGATGGCTATGCCTTGGGGATAGTCTGTTTCAAGAAATTTTTTATTTCCCATGTCAAATGAGAGAATTAGATGTAATAGTGTAAACCCTCGAATTCACGTCTATAACATCAATCTATTCTTTTATTGGTCTTCATATACGCCATAAGATCCACAATTTCTTTTTCTGAGAGGTTAGCAAACAATCCTGGAGGCATCAAGGATACAGGGGTTACTTCTTTGGACTGGATGGTCGATTTATTGATAATTACGGGGTCTTGGCCCACCACTCGTAGGGTCAATTGTCGCTGGTTTTCATTAATAACATTTCCGGAATAGGTTCTACCATCCCGTGTATTGATAACTACCATTTTATAATCGTCCTGTATCTCAGCACTGGGTTCCAATACATTTAAAAGTATATATTCTGTATCGGTACGATTAGAGCCCGTTAAATCGGGTCCAATCACACTTCCTTCGCCAAACATTTTATGACAGCTGGCACAGGTGTTTTGAAAGACCTTTTTGCCTTCCTTTAAATTTGCCTGAGAAAGGGAATTGGGAGTAATCATCGCCCTGTATTTTTTATAAGCAGCCTCATCACTGGCCACTTGCTCTATGGGACCCCAAACCTCTATAAATCCACTGCCAACTACGCGGAGAAGTTGCCGGGCTACACTTGCCGGGACTTCATTTTTAGGGATTCTTTTTTCCTTAATTTCTTTAGTTAACATACCTCCGTATCTAGATCTTGACGAAAGTGTTTGCATGGCTGCTCGTTTCTCCTCGGGGTTAAATTTAGAATAGTTAGCAATGAGCAGTTTACCCAAGGCATCATCGTCAAAAGCAGCAATAGACTTTATGGCTTCTTGTTTCATATTTGGTTCCTGCAACAGTTTGGGTAGTTCTGCACGTAATTCCCCTCGCTGTTGAGCTGTCAGTGTTTGCAGTGCTTTATTTCGTTGCTCTAAAGGACTGTTTTTATCTTTTAATAAATCAAAGGCTCTTTGGGCAGCTTCAGTATCCCCAAAAAGACTTGATATTTCTAGAGCAAGAGTTTTCGACTTTTCGCTGGATTTTTGTAGTTTATCCGATACCGATTTCCAATTTTTAGGGATAGTAAGGTCTGTTCGTCCTTCCATTCCACTCAACATGCCGGTCATTAATTGTTCCGAATTGGCTCCTCCTTTTTCCAAAAGAGCAACTAATTTTTCTAATTCATTTTCATCAACCGCCCTTCTTGCGATATACTGGGTGATCAATGGTATTTTGGAAAATTTAGAAAGTTCCAGAAATTTGGTAGGATTTTCTGAGATAAAAGGTTCAATACCATACCAAATAAGTTTGGGCAGGTTATGGTCATTGGCGTCTTCTTTATGCTGGATTAGTTCGGAGGCAATGTCCCATTTATCATTAGTTTTTATTCTTTGGATGGCAGCTGCCAAATACAATCGGACCACAGGTGAAGCATCCTCTTTAGCCATTAATTTAAACTTCAAAAGCGCTTCTTTGCCGGGCTTCATATCCTCACAAAGCAATTGAATGGCCCAAGCACGAATGTGGGGGTCTTGATCCGCTAGTATTTTAATCAATTCTTTTTCGTTAAATCCACCTGTTTGGTGCAAAGCCCACATAGCCCTTAGTCTCCAGTTTGGATTTTTATCTTTTTCGAAGATCATTTTCAAATCCTTATTCGTATTCGATTGCAGTTTCCCACTTATACTCCGCTTGTGCAAAATCCATCGGGCTCTTCGGGCATGCCAGTCACTTTGATTTGTTTGCAAGTTGACCAATTGTTTATCAGTCATTTGGTTGAGGTCAGCATATCTGCCATCAAAATCCTTTGCTAAGGATTTTTCTGGGGCAATTCTGAAAATACGACCGGTATCCTCATTTAATACTTCCTTTCCGCAGATATCAGCGTCGTGCCAGTCCAATGCATAAAGGGCACCATCCGGCCCAATTTCCATACTGAATCCAACCCATTGGGCATTATTGGCCATCATAAATTCATCACCGTGTTTTCCTTGGTAACCGGAACCTTTAGGAATCAGCATATCTGATAAGACAGCATGTTCATGGATATTGGCCATAAATAGTTTCCCGTACTCTTCTTTTGGAAAAGCATCGGACTGATATACCCTGGCCCCTCCGTGAGCCGAACGATGGCTGTGATCGGCTATGGTTTTAATGTCTTCATACACATAAGGGTTAAAATGTTGTCCGCCCTGCCGGTGATAGATACCTCCGGGGATTACATGCCATAAATGAGGAATTACACAGGCGGTCATAAGCAGTTGGCCTTTAGCATCATAATCGATGCCCCATGGATTGCTAAAACCATGGGCTACCACCTCAAAACGTTCTTTCACAGGATGGTAACGCCATACGCCACCGTTAATGTCTACCCCTTCCTTTTCCAAAAGATCTTCAGGAAATGAATCTTTGTGGTAATACAACTTGGCATCCCCGTTAGGCTTTCGTATTTTAGAAGGTGTGGCAAATCCTTGTAAACCATAAAGCCACCCATCCGGTCCCCAATGAAGGCTATTCAAAGTTTCATGTCGGTCCAGAATTCCCCAACCTGTAAGTAATATTTCAATATCATCCACATCGGCTTTATCGTCACCATTTTTATCAGGGATAAAGAGCAAATTGGGCGGTGCTCCAACAAACACACCATCAAATCCTACAGCAATTGCTGCCGGAAAAGCCAGCCCTTCCATAAAAACCTTTCTGCTGTCAGCAACGCCATCACCGTTAGTGTCTTCTAAAATTAGGATGCGACTATCCCCGGAGTTGGAAAAACCATGACCTCGCGATTCATAGTCTCTATTTTCAGCAATCCACAGCCTGCCCTTATCATCCCAACAAAAAGCCATAGGTTGGGTCATCATGGGTTCGGATGCCCAAACGTTAACTTTATAACCTGCCTTTACCGTCATGGCGTCGACTGCTTCCTGTGGGCTTAGGAATTTGGCATTTCTACCTTCTTGTTGGGCCAATCCCCAAAGTTCGGTGGTATTATACAAACCTTCTTTTCCTGAGAATTTTCCCCACGTTTCTGTCAATGCAACATCATTCAATTCCCCGGGATAGACCACCAATTGGTGTTTCAGTGTTTCGATTTTCCCTTTAGGGATAGTCCAGTCTTCATCTCGACTATACGCCGGACCTAAACCCAACTGACTATCAACACGCCATTTGTTGGGATAGCCCTTATTCTCAGGGTGATCAAAAATAGCTATGTTCGCCATATCTTCCCGACCTTCAACCTGCATGGCCACATTAATCCACATGGCTGGCTGGCCTTCGGCATTTTCATTTTTTTGACGAGCAGCATTGATAATTTCACCTTTAATACCCTCTTTCCATGGCATTCGGAGAAATAAACTACCATAGTCATATTTACCTATGACAATATCTGTGATGGCTTCACCTTTCCACTTAAGGTCTAAAAAATACTTTCCGTCTTCTTCCCGCATGGACCAGTTTTGAGTTTCTTCCATGACCGCTTCTCCTGATGCATCCAAAAGGTGATAAATAGTCTGCCACTTCACATTTTCCCCTTCTTTCTCGACAATATTAAAAGCAATTTTTTTCCAATAATCGCCTTGAGGATTGTGGAAATAATCTCTGTCATTAACCCGTGTGAATCCCCAATACAATCCCGTTTGGTGTTTGTGGTGACCGGGACTGTATTCAGTCAACACTCCTTTGCCATCAGGGGCGATGATGGGGTGAATAAATGGTCTGAAGTTATCTTTTGCATTTTGGACTAATACAGCCTGCTTTTCACCAACCCTAAAAACCGAAATTGTTTCATTTGCAGTATCCTCCTTTAAAATTAACACCAATGATAGGGTAGGCTCCATATTAGCTGATTGTTTGGGAGTTTTTTTGCAGCTAACAGCAAAAAGGGCCACTAAAATAATAACTACATTTTTCATAAAAGAGGTGTTTTTAATCGGATATTTTGATTGGTTTTAAAGGGAAATATTGAGCCCAATTCAAGATTATAAGATAATGATTATTTTTGAAATCACACAAAAACACAGCATGGGTACTACTTAAATATTTTATTAAAAAAAGTGCCAATAAAGTTTTAAATTTAAATCTCAACGTTTGACTTTCAATTTGTAAAGATTATGATGAAACACGGATTGGAAATTAGAAGCTAATTAGCTATTTTAAAACTGTTTTACTAATTTAGGGTCAAGCTGTATGCATATTTAATAACTTTATAAAAGGGTTCTAAAAAGCCACTTGTTGTCATTTGTTGAGTAACACCAAAAAAGATTTTAAGCTCAACCAATAATTATAAACCATTAAGAATTGCCACAATGAACCATTCTCGAAGAAGTTTTATCGGTAAGACAGCGATGGTAGGTACAGCTTTGATAGCAACTCCGGCCTTTGGCTTTCACATTTTAAAAAAAAATTCAGGTATGGAAACGGTTGTAGGCCAGGGAGATTTTAAATATAAAGTAGTAAGGGATTGGGCAAAAATTAGCCCTAATTATAATCCCATACTCAACTGTCACGAAATGCAAATGGATAGCAAAGGGCGTCTTCTGATGATAGGCGACCATACAGCGAATAATATTTTGGTTTTTGATAAATCCGGTAAGTTACTGGATTATTGGGGAACCGGCTATCCTGGAGGCCATGGGCTAACTTTACATAATGAAGGAGGAGAAGATGTCTTGTATATTGTGGACTGTGGTTACTATACAGATCGTTATGGCAAAGGGCAGTCGCAAGCCGGCCAAGTGTTTAAGACCACTATTGATGGCCGACTTATTTTTCCACTTCCTCATCCACACACCATAGGAGTTTATAACCAAGATGAACCTTATCGCCCAACGGAAACCGCCATTGGTCCAAACGGGGATATCTATGTTGCAGATGGCTATGGTTCGGACTATATTTTACAATTTGATCATAGGGGAACATTTATCCGCAAGTGGGGGGGTCATGACAATATCGAGAGTAATTACAATCTACAAAATGCCCATGGAATAACAGTAGATTACAGGGATAAGAACAATCCTGTTTTAGTAGTTACGTCAAGAAATGAAAATGCTTTTAAGTTTTTTACGCTTAATGGTAAGTTTATTAAAACAGTAAAACTACCCGGAGCTTTTGTTTGCCGACCGGTAATGGATGATTCGAATATCTATGCCGGAGTATGTTGGTCAGAAACCAGAACAGGGGAAAAATGGGTTCGGGATACGGGGTTTATTACCATTTTAGATAGTGAGAATAAGGTGATTTCCAATCCAGGGGGGGAGGCACCTTCTTATGTTAAGGGTGAATTGCAAACCATGCATAATGCCGAGATTCCCGTTTTTAATCATGGTCATGATGTTTTTGTGGATGAAGATAAAAACCTATATCTCTGCCAATGGAATGCGCATAAGACACCTCCCATAAAATTGGAAAGGGTATAGAGATTAGAAGTTTCTTTCCAAACTAAAATGATCATAGAACACTTTTTAATTTTAATTTTTAGAAGACCATAAATCTTAAGGCCTTTATGAAACAGATCGTAATCATAATCTTAATTTTAGTAGTACTTGGATCTTCGCTATATATGCTAAAATCAGGATTTTTTCATGGCGTTTCGGATAAGTATAGCAATTACAAACTTCCGGAGGTGGTAGATTATAATTTTCATATTAAACCAGTTTTATCAGATAATTGTTATACGTGTCATGGGCCGGATGCTAATAAGCGTAAAGCGGGTTTGCGTCTTGATTTGGAGGAAACCGCATTTTTGGAGCTTCCTGAAAATCCGGGAAAGTTTGCCTTAGTCCCCGGGAATTTGAGTAAAAGTTTGCTTTACCAACATGTTGTTTCAGATGATCCAAACGAAATGATGCCTCCCCCGGATTCCAAGTTGGAGCTAAAAACCTATGAAAAGGAGCTTTTAAAAAAATGGATTTCCCAAGGAGCAAAGTTTGAAAAACATTGGGCTTATTTGCCTCCAAAAAAAAATACTTTACCTAAGAATACAGGTGCGGATTGGGAACAGAATGAAATAGACGCCTTTATCCTGGAAAAGATCGAAGAAAGTGACCTTAAACCTACCGAAAAAGCGGATAAAGAGACATTAATACGACGGATTAGTCTTGATCTTACAGGCTTACCACCCAATTCGGATGACATAAAGCGATTTATATCAGGCACGGAAAATCTATCCTTAGAAAGCGTAATTGATTCTTATTTGGCCTCACCGGCCTATGGGGAACGAATGACTCAAGTATGGCTGGATGTGTCCCGGTATGCGGATTCCCATGGATATCAAGACGACAGTTACCGCACCATGTGGCCATGGCGCGATTGGGTCATCCATGCATTCAATGAAAACATTCCTTATGATGAATTTCTTACCCTCCAGTTGGCGGGTGACCTGATGCCCAATGCCACGAAAGAACAGATTTTAGCTACGGGTTTCAACAGAAATCACCCCATCACTCAAGAAGGGGGTGTTATTCAGGAAGAATATCAATCCTATTACGTTTCCGATAGGGCAAATACTTTGGGCAAGGGAATATTAGGAATAACTTTGGAGTGCGCCAAATGCCATGACCATAAGTACGATGCCTTTTCACAACGGAATTATTATGAGATATATGCTTTCTTTAATAATGTAGACGAAAAAGGGATGCAAATGGACGCCGTACAAGCGGCCAACCAAAAGTATTTTGCCGATGCACCGTTTATTACCATCACCAATGAAGAAACTCAGGGCGTGCTATCTTTTGTTCACAAGATAGAAGGAGAGCCGGTAAACGTAATGGTTATGGATGATAATGCCCCAAGAGAAACCTTTATCTTTAACCGTGGGGAATATTATGCTTTAGGAGAGCAGGTTTATCCCAATACACCGGAGGATATATTTCCTTTTCCGGAATCCTTACCAAAGAACCGGCTGGGGTTAGCAAAATGGATTACGGATGAGAATAATCCGCTTACCGCAAGGGTATTTGTGAACCGAATTTGGGCTATGTTATTCGGTAATGGCTTGGTAATCACCGCCGAAGATTTTGGAGTACAGGGTAGCTTGCCTACTCATCCTCAATTACTGGATTGGCTTTCCCGAGATTTTATGGAACAAAATTGGGATATAAAATATCTTTTGAAAAAAATTATGCTTTCAGCTACCTATCAGCAAAGTTCTATTGCTTCTGAAGCATTAAAAAAGGTAGATCCGGAGAACGTTTTACTGGCAAGAGCTCCCAGATTTCGGATGAGTGGGGAAATGATACGTGATTATGTTATGGCTACAAGCGGGGTACTGAATAAAGAAATAGGTGGGCCCAGCGTAAGGCCTTACCAACCGGACGGACTTTGGGAAGAGACCAATGCAGGGGGCAATCGGGGTACCCTTACTACCTATACAAGAGATGAAGGAGATAAACTTTACCGGCGCTCTTTGTATACCATTTGGAAACGAACTTTGCCACCACCTAATATGACCATTTTTGATGCGCCCAATCGAGATATCTGTGAAGTCAGAAGACAAAAAACCAATACCCCCTTACAAGCCTTGGCGTTGCAAAATGATGTGCAAATGCTGGAAGCCGCACGCGTGCTGGCCCAGAATATCTTGATGGAAAATGGAAATGAAAATGAAGCTGATTTGGTGCGCTCTGTTTTTCAAAGAATCCTTATCAGAAATCCAAAAAAAGAAGAACTTTCGGTTTTACAGGCTTATTATCAAGATGCACTGGCCAAGTTTTTGAAGCAATCCGAAAATGCGGAGAAGTTACTGGCTCATGGGGAGTGGAAACAGGAAAAAACAGATCCCGTAAAAACAGCAGCTCTAATGCTTACGGCCCAGGTGATCTATAATTTAGACGAAACCATAACTAAAGAATAACCGTCATGAAGCAAGAAAAACCAACGGACCAAAATCCGCTAAAAGTAAACCGAAGACATTTTTTCTCGCAATTAAGTGTTGGTATTGGGTCTTTGGCATTGGGATCGTTGTTAATACCTGATCTTTTTAAAAGTGGAATACAGCATGTTACAACTCAGCCATTAGGAATTCCACATTTTGCTCCTAAGGCAAAACGGGTCATATATCTATTTCAATCCGGTGCGCCATCTCAATTAGAATCCTTTGATTACAAACCAACGCTTTTAAAACGAATGGGAGAGGACTTACCGGAGTCGATACGTAATGGACAACGCCTAACAGGAATGACTTCTGGGCAGGATAAATTTCCACTGATGCCTTCTTCTGCAACTTTTAAGCAATATGGCAAAAGTGGTGCCTGGGTAAGTGAGTATTTCCCTCATATTGCCAAGATTTCAGATGAAATATGCATTGTAAAGAGTATGCATACAGAGGCAATAAATCATGATCCCGCTATTACTTTTTTTCAAACAGGGAATCAACAATCCGGAAGGCCCAGTATGGGGTCGTGGATGAGTTATGGTTTGGGAAGTGAAAATCAGAATCTGCCGTCCTTTGTTGTACTCACCTCGAGGGGAAAAGGAAACAGTCAGGGATTGTATTCCAAATTATGGTCCAGTGGTTTTTTAGATTCAAAACATCAGGGAGTCCTGTTGCGATCCGGAAAGGACCCGGTGTTGTATCTTAATGATCCGGATGGTTTGTCCCGATCAGACAAAAGACATCTATTGGACCATGTATCTTCCCTGAACAAAATGCACCATGTGGAAACGGGAGACGATGAAATAGAATCACGCATTGCGCAATATGAGATGGCATACCGCATGCAGATGTCTGTACCAGACGTTATGGACATCAAAAAGGAACCTGAATCCATAATTAAATTATATGGAGAAGATGCTCAGGTTCCCGGTACTTATGCTGCGAATTGTCTTCAGGCCAGAAGGTTGGCAGAAAGCGGCGTTCGCTTCATTCAGCTATATCATCAGGGATGGGATCAGCATGGCAATCTACCGGATGAAATGGCGGGACAAGCAAAGGATGTAGATAGAGCATCTGCTGCACTAATACTGGACCTAAAGCAACGTGGCATGCTGGAAGATACCCTAGTAATCTGGGGCGGAGAATTTGGCAGAACCAATTACTGCCAAGGAAAATTTGATCCATCCAATTTTGGAAGAGATCACCATCCCAGAGCCTTTAGTATTTGGATGGCCGGTGGAGGCATTAAACCGGGAATCACCTATGGAGAAACAGATGAATTTGGGTATAATATTGTAAAAAATCCCGTGCATATCAATGATTTTCATGCCACTATTATGCATAATTTAGGACTAGACCATGAACAATTGACCTATAAATACCAAGGTCGCCGATTCAGACTGACCGATGTTGCAGGAACTGTTGTTAAAGACATTATTACGTAGGGTATGTCTCAAAATACCTTACTACGTTGGACCAATCTGCTGGTTTTCGGGTTGACTATTTTCCTTATTTTCTGTCTGATATTCGAATCTTTTATAGAACTACCTATTCTTGTTGTATGGCTTGGACGGTGGCACCCGTTAATTCTACATTTCCCGATTGTTTTACTGTTGATGGCTGCCATTCTTGGTTTTTTTGAAAAAAAAGTTCCTCCGTTGCTGTTAACACTATCCGTACTATCAGCTTTGGTTACGGCTATAACAGGATTCTTTTTGGGCACTCAATCTTCACCCAAAGGAGGGCTTATTTTTTGGCATCAATGGATGGGTTCCCTATTGGCGCTGTTGGCGGTTTTGTGGTTTGTCCTAGCGAATCGGATGAATTCAAATTCCAAGTGGATTAAAGGGCTGCAGCTCATCATTATAATTTTAGTTGGTTTTACCGGTCATTACGGTGGGATGATTACCCATGGCGAAGATTTTTTAGCTTTACCCAATACACGGAAAAATGAAAAACTTCCTGAGAATCCATTGATTTATAAGCATGTAGTATCAAGGATATTGGATAACAATTGTGTCTCATGTCATAACCCTAATAAAAAGAAAGGCGAATTGCTGATGACCACTTTGGAAGCACTTCGCATAGGTGGTGAATCGGGCCCTGCCCTTGTTGACGGTCAACCTGAAAAAAGTGAACTTATCAGGCGACTGCATTTACCGATAGAAGATGAGGATCATATGCCTCCTGATGGTAAAAAACCATTGAATGAGAATGAAATCAGGATTTTAGAGCGCTGGATAGTGCTGGGGGCGTCCGATACATTGCGCTTGAATCATTTGGATGAAAACGAACAACTGGCTTTACTGGTTAAAACGATGATGCAGCCTAAGGAAATTGATACATGGAAAACCCTTCCTAAGGTGGCAGATACCACTATAGATAATTTAGCCTCAGATTATTTAACTGTAAAAAGAATTGCTGGAAATTCCAATGCTCTAAGTGTGTCCCTATTTATGCCGCCCGAATATGATACCTCTTTGATAGGAAGCCTGGAGCGGGTAGCTGCTAATATTGTGGAATTGGATTTGAGTGGATTACCACTGGGAGCTATAGAGATGGAGGTAGTAGCAAAATGTAAAAACTTGGAGCGTCTGGAGGTAGATCAAACTTCAATTACTGATGAGGAACTTGCCAAATTGGCAGGACTTAACAAATTAAAGCACCTTAAGGCCTATGGCACCAAAATAACGGATGAGAGTTTGCCTGTCATTAAAAGGTTCAAAACCCTTAAAACACTTTATATTTGGGATACGAATATTTCCGAACCGGCAATTATTCAACTTAAAAAGGAGATGCCTATATTGCATGTAAATTATGGAATAGAAGTGGAGTTAGAAACTTTATTTAAAGCTAAAGACTCTAGTCAATAAAAATCTATTAATAAAATTCAAGAAGTTATCTTATGAATCCCAAAAATGAGTCTATTGTAAGTCATATTTCCCTAGTGTTGAATTCACCTTACATCAATTGGCAGAATGTGCTTTCCGAGATTATCTCGGGTTTTGACTGTACTACCGGAACCATTCATTTTTTAGATGCTACCACAGGCCTCCTTCGGTTGCAGGCCCATCAGGGTATTCCGGAATTCTTGATTCCCAAGCTTACAGAAATCCCTATAGGAAAGGGGATGGCAGGTATTGCAGCAGAACGCCGCGAACCTGTGGAGATGTGTAATTTACAAACTGATACCAGTGGCGTTGCCCGTCCCGCTGCAAAGGAGACAAAGGTTGAAGGTTCTCTCGCCGTTCCTATGCTCTTTAAAGGAACCCTATTTGGTACTTTGGGAATTGCCAAGCCGGTACCTTATGATTTTACAGAAGAGGAGGTAAATAATCTTTTGCGGATTGGCGAATTAATGAGTCAAAAACTTATTTAAACAAGGGCTTAGATTCAAGTTATCAAGAAGACATTTTAAGTTGTACCGGAATCGGAGATAGCTTCTAAAATGGCCATAAAAGCTATTGATTTTAGTTGTTCTTGTTCTAAAGAGGACTATTCAAAAGTGTACGTCAAAAGAAGGAATGTTTATTCTAGGAAGGTTTACTCCTTTAAAATCTCTTTTAGTTCAATAACTTTAAAATTCTCATCTAAGTCTATAAATTGCTTAAACATGGATACGTGGCTTGATCCTAAAAGCACAACAATTTTTTTGTCTTTTTCCTCAATTAGTTTTTGAACAAAGGAGTACATAAGCAGATTGCGTTTATACCAGCTTGCAACCAAATTTGGTCCCGTAAAATCGGTATTTTCTCCTGCCGCGTTAAAAAGGGTTATATAAGAACCAAGATCCAAATCTCGGAGACTTTGCTCGTTATACTCTAAAATAAGTTTAGTTAAGTTATATTTTTTCTTGTTTTCATTGTCTTGCTGTTCGAACTCTTTAATGCGGTTAAAAATTTTATCTTTTAATGCCAATTGGTTTGCCTTTTCTAAAGAAATCAATAAACTGTCAAATGGAAATTCAGTTTTTATATCAATTGCATATACTTTTTTATGACCACTTAATTTTGCAGATCTAAAAGCCAGTTGAAATATCTCATTTTCTTTGTAGAATGAGTTATTGGGGTATTTTGAGGCCACATAATCAAAATAGTTGTCAGCTACATACAACGAATACAAACTATCTAATTTAGCAGCATTGGCATAATCCCATTCCGTAAAGATCTTGTCCGGTGAGAATGATTTTATGTGGTTAGCAATGGTTTGTAACTCCTCTTGTGATTCACTGGATAAAACATCAAACTTATCTGATTTGGCTAAATCCAAACCCGGGTTATGAAAGTGAAATGTACCTATTAGTAAAACTTCCTTTTGCTGAGTTGGTTGTTGTGCGGCTAGTTCCTGTGAAAGAAATAGCAATGTTAGAATGTATAGAAGAATGTATTTCATGGTTGCATTTTGTTGAAAAGACGACCGTATTTTTAATTTGTTACACTACTGTATTGCCAAGTATGCGACAATCATGGTGAATTAGATGAAATAACCTTAAAAGTTTGATTACTTATGAAAAGGGAAATCTAATGCGAAAGAGGGTGGACTTAATGCAGAATTGGTTGAAAAATGAAGGTTACCAAAAAAGTAAATCTAGCCAGAATACTTTTGGGAAATTAAAGTTGAGAGGAAGTTCTGCTTAAGGTTTCTTATTCATTAATT